>JBNJDL010000010.1:0-24084 GCA_051744825.1 Bacillota bacterium
GAAAATTAGTGATTTAATTATGAATCAAAATATAGTTATAAAATTATAATTATCGGTTAAAATATCTAATATGACTCTTAATTAAGGTAAATAAACATATATTACCTGGCATATATTATGCATAATTCTATATAGTGAAAGCTTACACAATAATTTTAAATGGGGAGTGGATGAAATGCTTAAAAAAGTATCAAATTTTTTCGTTAGTTTAGTTCAAAAATACTTACCAGATCCATTTATTTTTGCTGTTATTTTAACTTTTGTTGTTTATTTGATGGGAATCTTTATTGCAGGAAATTCACCAGTGGAAATGGTTGCTCACTGGGGAGAAGGTTTTTGGAATCTTCTTGCATTTGCTATGCAGATGTCTTTGGTTTTAGTTACAGGTCATGCTTTAGCAAATAGTGATTTATTCAAAAAGATTTTGACTTCAATAGCTTCTGTGCCAAATGGAGCAGGACAGGCGATTTTGATGACTACTTTTATTTCTGCAGTTGCTTGTTGGGTTAATTGGGGTTTTGGTTTGGTAATAGGGGCTTTACTTGCAAAAGAAATGGCTCGTCAAGTAGAAGATGTTGATTATCCCTTGTTAATTGCAAGTGCTTATTCTGGTTTTGTTGTTTGGCATGCTGGTTTAGCTGGTTCAATACCTTTAACAGTAGCTACAGAAGGTAATTTTTCTCAAGAAATGATTGGTGGATTAATTCCTATATCAGAAACCATTTTTAGTCCTATGAATTTAGTTATAAGTTTTGTTGTTATAGCTACTATTCCTTTTATTAATAAATTTATGTTAGCAAATAAAGAAGATAGAATAGTTGTTGATAAAGAAGTCTTAAGTGACAGTGATGATTCAGATAATGATGATGGAAGAATTATAGGAAGTGAAAAAGAATTTTTCGCTGATAAGGTAGAAAATTCTCCATTTTTATCAATTTTATTAGGTGTTTTAGGCTTGGTTTATATTATTTATTATTTTATGAATGGTGGAGGATTAAATTTAAACATAGTTATCTTTATTTTCTTAGTTTTGGGAGTTATTCTTCACAAAACCCCACATCGTTATTTAACTGCGTTTAATGAAGCAGTTAAAGGAGCTGGCGGTATAATTCTACAATTTCCATTATATGCAGGAATTATGGGTATGATGACTAGTTCAGGTTTAGCAACAATAATTTCTGAATGGTTTGTTTCAATTTCTACTGAAGCAACTTTTCCGGTATTTTCATTTTTAAGTGCTGGGTTAGTAAACTTTTTTGTTCCTTCAGGAGGAGGACAATGGTCAGTTCAAGCTCCAGTTATGATTCCAGCGGGAGCAGAGCTTGGTGTAGATGCAGCTAAAACAGCTATGGCCGTAGCCTGGGGTGATGCCTGGACAAATATGATTCAACCATTTTGGGCTTTGCCTGCCTTAGGTATAGCTGGACTTGGTGCAAGAGATATTATGGGATATTGTATAGTTATTTTAATTTGGGTTGGAATAATAGCATCATTAGGATTTATAGTATTTTAATCTAAGGAGGTATTGAGATGTCAAAATTAGTAAATGTAGATGAAATTAGAAATGTATTAAAAAATGAGCAAAGTATTATGTTTGGTGGTTTTTTAGAATGTGGAACACCAGATAATTTAATTGATTTACTTCATGAAGAAGATATTACCGATATAACTCTTATAGCTAATGATACTGGTTTTCCTGAAAAAAAATTAGGTAGCTTAATTGTAGAAAAAAGAGTAAAAAAGGTTATTGCTTCTCATGTAGGTACAAATCCACAAACAGGAAAGCAAATGAATAATGAAGAAATAGAAGTTGATCTAGTACCTCAAGGGACTTTAGCAGAGAGAATAAGGAGTAAAGGAGCAGGTTTAGGTGGAATTTTAACACCAACAGGAGTAGGAACAGTTGTAGAAGATGGTAAGAAAAAAATTAATATTGATGGGAAAGATTATCTATTAGAAAAACCGCTTGGAGCAAATATTGCTTTAGTAAAGGCCTGGAAAGCTGATAAGTCTGGAAATTTAATTTTCCGTTATTCTGCTAGAAACTTTAACCCTTTAATTGCAATGGCAGCTGATACTGTAATCGTAGAAGCTGAAGAAATAGTAGAAGTTGGGGAAATTAATCCAAATGAAGTTATGACAGCTGGTATATTTGTTGATTATATTGTAGATTTTGCTGAGTAAAATATTTAATATTACAAAAGGAGGATGAATAATGAGAGAAGTTGTAATTGCTAGTGCAGTAAGAACTCCTATTGGTAGTTTTGGAGGAAGTTTGAAAAGTGTTGAGGTTGTAAAACTTGGAGAAATAGTTATAAAAGAAGCGATTAAAAGAGCGAAAGTTAACGGTGAAGATGTTAATGAAGTTATAATGGGTAATGTTTTACAGGGTGGTTTAGGTCAAAATACAGCTCGTCAATCTTCTGTAAATGCAGGTATCCCTTATGAAGTTCCTGCTATGACAATTAATAAAGTATGTGGTTCAGGTTTAAAATCTGTTAATTTAGCAGTACAATCAATTTTATTAGGAGATGCTGATGTTATAGTTGCTGGTGGAATGGAAAGTATGAGCCAGAGTAATTATGTTGCTGAAGGAAATCGTTGGGGTAACAAAATGGGAGATAGTAAATTAGTTGATATGATGATTAAAGATGGTCTTTGGGATGCTTTCAATGACTATCATATGGGAATTACTGCTGAAAATATTGCTGAACAGTGGGACTTAACTCGTGAAGAACAAGATGAGTTTGCTGCTAATAGTCAACAAAAAGCAGAGAAAGCAATAAAAGAAGGTAGGTTTGATGATGAGATAGTAGAAGTTGAAATTCCAAAAAGAAAAGGTGAAAATGAAATCTTTGACCAAGATGAGCACCCTCGTTTTGGAACAACTGCTGATAAACTTGGGAATTTACGTCCTGCTTTTAAAAAAGGTGGTACTGTAACAGCAGGTAACTCCTCTGGAATTAATGATGGAGCTTCTGCAGTTGTGGTAATGAGCAAAGAAAAAGCAGAAGAATTAGGAGTTAAACCTTTAGCGACTATAGTTTCTTATGCCTCTGGAGGAGTAGATCCCAAAATAATGGGAACTGGTCCTATTCCAGCAACTAAAAAGGCACTAAAAAAGGCAAATATGAAAGTTGAAGAAATGGATTTAATCGAAGCTAATGAAGCTTTTGCAGCTCAGTCACTTGCTGTAATGGAAGAATTAAAATTTGATCCTGAAATTGTAAATGTAAACGGTGGAGCAATAGCTCTTGGTCATCCTATTGGATGTAGTGGAAATAGAATATTTGTTACTTTATTACATGAAATGAAAAAAAGAAATTCTAAATATGGTTTAGCTACTCTTTGTATTGGTGGCGGACAAGGTGCAGCTACAATAGTAAAACGTGGATAAAGGGGTGATATTATGGCAAATAAAAGAGAAAAAATTGCAAAAAGAATTGCTGAAGAAATGAAAGATGGTGATTTAGTTAATTTAGGAATTGGAATGCCAACAATGGTAGCTAATTATATATCTGATGATATAAAAATGATTTTACAATCAGAAAATGGTTTTGTGGGCCTTGGAGCAACGTCTAAAGAGGGTGAAGAAGATAAAGATGTAATTAATGCTGGAGGTCAGGCAGTTACTTTTAATGATGATGCAGCTTTTTTTGATAGTGCTACCTCATTTGCGATAATCAGAGGTGGTCATTTAGATGCTACAGTATTAGGGGCATTACAGGTAGATGAAAAAGGTAATTTAGCTAATTGGATGATTCCTGGAAAATTAGTCCCTGGTATGGGAGGAGCAATGGATTTAACAGTGGGTGCTAGAGAAGTAATAATTGCTACTACTCATACTACCAAAAAGGGTGGAGCTAAAATTTTAAAAGAATGTACTTTACCTTTAACAGCAGCTGGGGAAGTTGATATGATTGTAACTGAATTAGCTGTTATGGAAGTAATTGATGAAGGACTTCTCTTAAAAGAGATTTCTGAAGATACAACTTTAGAAGAGGTTAAAGAAAAAACAGAAGCCGATTTAATTATAAGTGATAATTTAAAAACATTTTAATAGATAATATGATAATTAAAAGTTATGGAAAGGAGGCGATTTATGCCTCCTTTTTTGTTTTTGATTTACTTGTATGAAATAATATCTGTGATATAATAATACTGATTAAGAATTAACATAATTACCTTTTTCCTGAATAAATTTACAGGGAAGGGGGAATTATATTATGTCTTCTATAATTAAATACTTTCAAAAAATATTTGATTTAAAAGAAGAAATTGAATTTAAAGAACCTCTAATAATGCTTGTTAGTGACAAAGAATTGTATTTAGAAAATCATAGTGGAATAGCCCTCTATCATAAAAATAAATTAAAAGTTAGAATAAATAATGGGTTTTTAAATATTGAGGGTAATAAAATTTCTGTTAAAGAAATAAATTCAGATTTTTTAAATATTACTGGAGAGTTTCAGTCCATTAATTACAATTATTATTAGAGGTGCTATGAATGTATAAAAAAGTCAAATCTTTTTTAAAAGGTTATTTAGTTATTTCTCTTAAGGGTAATGCTCTTGAAAGATTAATTAATCAATTAAATGAAGCTAATATAACATTATATGATTTGAAAAGAGTAAAAAAAAATTATTATATTGCCAAAATTAATATAGTAGATTTCAAAAAAATTAGAAATGTTGTAAGAAATAGATTATGTGAGGTTTCAATATTAGAAAAAAAAGGTTTAATTTTTAAAATAAAATTTTTACTTAATAATAAGTCGATTTTAATTTCAATTTTACTATTCTTATTACTATTGTGGACTTTAAGTCAATTTCTTTTTTTAGTAGAAATAACTGGGGAGACAGATATTAATAAAAATAATATTGTTGAATATTTAAAGAAAAATGATATAAAAAGAGGTAGATTGAAAAAAAATATTAATTTATCACAACTTGAAAAAAACATGATAAGTAAATTTGATGATTTTAATTGGGTTTATATCTACTGGTCAGGAAGTAAGTTAATAATAGAAGTTGATAATAAGGAAAAAATCACTAATGAAATTTCTAGTGAAATTTATGCTAAAAAATCTGGGAAAATTACTAAATTGATTGTATTAAAAGGAATTCCTTTAGTTGAAGAAGGGGATTATGTTACTAAAGGTGAAAAATTAGTTATAAGTCAAAATAATAATGAATCTGCTAAGGCAATTATAGAAGGAGAAGTTTGGTATAAATCAATAGTAAAAAGTAATTTAAATAGAATTTTCATTGATAAAGATAAATACACAAAAAGATATGGAATAATGATCAATGATAAAAAGTTATATTTTAATAAAATTAAAGAGGAAAATACAAGTTATTTAAAGCAAAGTATTATAAAAAGAATATTTGAATGGAGGAATAATAGATTTACTATAGAAATTATTAATGAGAAGCTTTATAAAATAAATAGAAAAAACATTTTTATAGCAAAAAATTATTTAATGTTTTTGGCTAAAGAAGAAGCTTTGATAAATATATTAAAAAAATTAAATGACAACTGTGTTATTAAAGATATTATTATAAAAGAAGAGTTTATTGATGAAAATAAATCATTATTGAAAAAAACAATTTTAATTAGAAGCATGGAAAGTCTTATTGAATAAATTAGAAATAACACATAGGAGGAAATTATGGCTGAAAAAGAAAAAGAAATTATTATTGAAGAATATCAAATAGCTAGAAATTTATTTGGTAAAAAAGATAAAAATTTAAAAATCATTGAAGATGAATTAGATGTTAGAATGATTGCAAGAGGGAATAGTATAAAAATCAGTGGTGAAAGTGAAGATGTTGAAGCAAGTAGTGAAGTGATTGAAGAGTTGTTAAGTATAACTACTAAAGAAAAAGAATTAACTCAAAGAGAAGTAGATTATGCTATAGAATTATTGAAAAAAAATAGTTCCATTAATTTAGGTGATATTTTTAATGAAGTTTTACAGATGAATTTCAAAGGAAAAAAAATAAAAGTTAAAACTCTTGGACAAAAACTTTATGTAGAAGCGATTAAAGATTCAGATATTGTATTTTCTATTGGTCCAGCTGGAACAGGAAAAACTTATTTAGCAATGGTAATGGCTGTAAAAAATCTCATGAATAAAAATATCAATAGAATTATTTTGACTAGACCTGCCATTGAAGCCGGAGAAAATTTAGGTTTTTTGCCTGGAGATATGCAAGAAAAAGTCGATCCTTATTTACGTCCACTTTATGATGCTCTTTATGATATTTTAGGACCAGAAAAAGTTAATGAATATTTAGAAAAAAATATTATTGAAGTTGCACCTCTTGCTTATATGAGAGGTAGAACCTTAGATGATTCTTTTGTAATACTTGATGAAGCTCAAAATACTACACCAGAACAAATGAAAATGTTTTTAACTAGAATAGGATTTAATTCTCATGCTGTTGTTACTGGTGATATTACTCAAATTGATTTGCCAAAAAGTAAAAATTCCGGTTTAAATCAAGTAAGAAAAATATTGGCCGACATAGATGGAATAGAATTTGTTTATTTATCAGATAGAGATGTAGTACGTCATAATCTTGTAAAAAAGATAATAAATGCCTATGATAGGCATGAAAGTGGGAGCTAATTATGCTTTTAAATAATTTTAAAAAATGGTGGAAAAATAATTTTGAAAATAGCAAACTAAAAGATCCATTTATTAGAAAAATTGTTTGGGGAGTAGTTTTTTTTCTAGTTCTTATACTAATATTGACTATTGATTTATTTCCTAGTGATGTAGATTTAAGTGCTGGAGAAGTAAGTAAAACGAATATAGTTGCTGATAGGACAACCACTTTCATTGATCAAGAAAAAACTAATGAATTAAGAGAAGAGGCGGCCCAATCTGCACCTAGAGTTTATGAAGAAAATCAAAATGTTAATAAAAATATAATGGATAAAATTGATAATCTGTTTTTAACTGCTGAAGAGCTAAGAAATGAAGAAATTAATGAAAATCAAAATGAAGAAAATGAAAATGAGGAAAATTCTTTAGAAAAAGAAGATTATAAAGAATTAAGTACTGAAGAAAAAATACAAATGTTGATAGATGAGGTTGATGAAGATTATTCTGGTAAAACCTATAAACTATTAATAACTGGTAATGAAGATTTAATTAATAAAAGCCATCAGTTAAGTAAAGAAATTATGGAAAAAGAGTTAGATAAAAGAATTTTGCCAGATGAAATTGAGGAAGTAAAAAATAATTTTTCAAATGAAGTTTCAAATTCAGAGATTGAAGATAATTATAAAGAATTAGTTTTAAATATATTAAATACTACAGTTGAAGCTAATATGAATTTTAATGAAGAAGGAACTGAAGAAAGAAAAAAAGAAGCAAGACAAAATGTTGATCCTGTCGAGAGAAGTGTTAGGCAGGGAGAAGTAATAATTAGAAAAGGAGATGTAGTTACTGAAGACGATATTAAAATTTTAGAAGCACTAGGATTGCAAAAGGCAAAAATTGATTACTTTGATGTAATGGGAATTATTATTTTAGCCTTTATAATAGTTGCAGTAGCTGCCTATTATCTCTGGCAATATAAAAAAGATATCTGGAATGATAATAAAAAATTATTACTTATTGAACTGTTAACACTTTTTATTATATTATTGGCAAAAATTATTAGTTTTTTTCAGATAAATTACTTAATTTATCTTGTCCCTATAGCAGCAGCTTCCATATTAATAGCTGTTTTAATTGATTCAAAGGTTTCAATAGTTTTAACTTTTTTATTAAGTGCTTTAGTAGCATTAGTTTTTAATGGAGATTTTTCTGTAATAATGGTTGGGTTTATTGGAGGTTTAGTGGGGATTTATAGTGTATCTAAGGTAAGTCAAAGAAGCGATCTTGTTAGAGCAGGATTTTATGTAAGTGCAGCCTTGACGGTGTTAATTTTTGCTTTAAATATAATGCAATTGACTAATGATTGGGTTGTGATTTCTCAACAAATAAGTATGGGAGTTCTTAATGGTATATTTGTAGCTATTTTAGCTAATGGGTTATTACCTTATTTAGAAAATGGTTTTGGCTTTACTTCTGCTGTTAAATTATTGGAGTTATCTAATCCAAGTCAGCCTTTATTAAAAAAACTATTAGTTGAAGCTCCTGGAACTTATCACCATAGTGTAATTGTAGGGAATCTAGCAGAAGCTGCAGCTGATAAAATAGAAGGAGCAGATTCCTTGTTAGCAAGAGTGGCTGCTTATTATCATGATATAGGAAAGTTAAGTAGACCTTATTTCTTTACTGATAATCAATTTGGAGGAGAAAATCCTCATGATAAAATTTCTGCTAACTTAAGTTCACTTATTATAAAATCTCATATAAAAGATGGAGTTGAACTGGCTGAAAAACATAATTTACCAAAACCAATAATTGATATAATTAGGGAGCATCATGGGACAAACTTAATTTCTTATTTTTATCAAGAAGCAGTAAAAAATAGTAAACATGGAGAAATTAAAGAAAGTGATTTTCGTTATGATGGGCCTAAACCTCAGTCAAAAGAAGCGGCAATAATTATGTTATCGGATATTGTTGAGGCTACTGTAAGGTCTAAACAATTTAATAAAAGCAACCACAATAGAATTGAAAGTTTAGTTAGAGGTCTTATTAGGGAAAAATTAACAGAAAATCAATTGGATGAATGTGATTTAACTCTTAAGGACCTAGATATTATTGCTGATAGTTTTGTTAAAGTTTTAACTGGAATTTATCATCAAAGAGTTGAATATCCAGATAATTTAAAAATGGAAATAAAAGAGGATGATAATAATGATTAATGTTGAAATAAATAATAGTCAAAATAAAATAGAAATAAATAATAATCTTGAAAATATATTTAAAAAAATAGTAGAAAAAGCTGCTGAAATGGAAAACAGAGATTCAGCAATAGTTAGTTTAGCTTTAGTAGATAATGATAAAATTAAAGAATTAAATAAAAAATATAGAAAGAAAAATGAAAGTACAGATGTTTTATCATTTCCTATGGATGAAGATATTTGGGGGGATATCATCATTTCCACAGATAAAGTATTAGAACAAGCTGAAGAATATGGTCATTCTATTGATAGAGAATTAAGCTATTTATTTACTCATGGGGTGCTTCATCTTTTAGGATATAATCACAAAAGTACTTCAACTAAAGAAGTTATGCGCTCAAAAGAAGAAAAAATACTTAAAAAAGTTGGACTTGAGAGGGGGTAAATTTCCTATATATATTATAGGAAAGGAGATATGATTTTAAATTCTATACTTTTAATAATATTATTATTCTTATCTGCATTTTTTTCTGGGTCAGAAACTGCTTTTATGGCTGTGGATAGGATAAAAATTAAAGACCGAAAAAATAAAGGAAATAATAAAGCAAAGTTAATTGATAAACTATTAGAAGATGAAACTAAATTATTAACAACAATACTAATTGGAAATAACCTTGTTAATATAGCAACCTCATCTATCGCTACTTCTATAGCTATAAAATTATTTGGTAGTAAAGGTGTTGGGATTGCTACAGGTTTAGTTACCTTATTTATTTTAATATTTGGAGAAATAACTCCAAAGTCATTAGGAAATAGTCAATCTTTAAAATATTCTGAAGTAGTTGCACCAGTATTATATTGGCTTGAAAAAATATTTTATCCTGTAATTTTGTTTTTTTCCTGGTTAATAAAAAAAGTAGTTGGAGAGGAAAAATTGATTTCTTCTTCTTATATTAGTGAAGAACAAATTAGAAGATATGTTAACGTTAGTGAAGAAGAAGGGGTTATAAAAGAAATAGAAAAGGATATGATTCAAAGTGTTTTTGATTTTGATGACACTCAAGTTAGAGAAATAATGGTGCCAAGAATTGATATGGTTTGTGTTAATAAAGAGGTAGAAATTGAAGAAGTTGTTGAATTAGCTGTTGAACATGGCCATTCAAGAATTCCTGTTTATGAAGAAGTTGTAGATGATATAATTGGTTTAATATATGTTAAAGACCTTTTAAAACTAATTTTAGAAGGTAATAAAGATGCAAAGTTAGAAGAATTTATAAAACCTATTTATTTCATTCCAGATTCAAAGCCTATTAATACTCTATTAACAGAAATGCAAAAGAGAAGAGAACATATGGCAATAGTTTTAGATGAATATGGAGGTACTGCAGGTTTAATTACAATAGAAGATTTATTAGAGGAAATTGTTGGAGATATACAAGATGAATTTGACCTTGAAACAAAGATGATAGAAAAAATAAATGATAATGAAATATTAGTTGATGCCAGAGTTGATATAGAAGAAATAAATGAAAAATTACCTACTCCTCTGTCAGATGAGGAAATATTTGAAACCATTAGTGGTTTTGTTTTACATTACTTAGGTTATTTACCAAAAGAGGGAGAAAAAATTGAACTTGAAAATTTAATAATTAAAGTTGAAAAAGTAAGTGAGCATCGGATTGAAAAAATCAGAATAATTAGTGAAGAAAGTTTAAATTTTTAATAATTTAGAAGTAAAATTGAAAATCTTAAATAAGTTGAGTAAGATCTATAAAATAGTAATGAAAGGGGTTTAGCTAATAAATGAGCTCTAAAAAATTATATTTAATTTCTTTTTTATTAATTTTACTTATAATTTCAAATGGAGTAATTTCTTTTAAAGCTAAAGGAGAAGATAATAAATATTCTCCTTTTACAGGTAATTATCTAGATAAAAGCTCTTATCAAAAAGGAGTAATGGCAATTATAGAAAATTCTCCTCAAGCTCGACCTCAATCTGGTTTAAATTCAGCCTCAATTGTTTATGAATATCCTGTTGAAGGTGGAATAACTCGTTTTTTAGCCTTATATTGGGGAGGAATACCTGATAAAGTTGGTCCGATAAGAAGTGCTAGGCCATATTTAATTAAAACTGCTCAAAGCTATAATGCCCTTTTATTACATGCTGGTGCCAGTCCTGATGGGTTTAAAATTTTACAAAATGAAAACGTTGATAATTTAGATCAAATATATAATGGTAATTATTATTGGCGTGGAAAAACTAAAAAACCCCCTCATAATCTTTATACTGGCTTTTCTAAAATTGATGATTATTTAACTAAAAAAAGCAGTCAAGAATACAATGTTAGATTTAATTTTAAAGAATTTAGTTTTGTGAATTCTGAAGAAATAGCTGCTGAAAAATTAGTTATTGATTATTGGGGAAATTATGATGTTATATATAAATATGATTTTAATGAAAATTCCTATGATAGGTATATAAATAATTTAGAAAACCCACATTTGAATCAAAATAATAAGCAAATTAATGTAAAAAATATAATAATCAAATTTACTGATACAACAATTATTGATGGTGAAGGTCGTTTAAATGTAAAAATTAATGGAGAAGGTAAAGCGTATTATTTTTTTGATGGTAATTTTACTGAAGGTAAATGGGAAAAAAAAGAAGGAGAATGGACAAAATTTTATTCAGCTGAAGATGAATTAATTGAAGTTAATGCTGGTAATACTTGGATACAGGTTGTAGCAAATTCTATGGAAATTACATATCAAAGAGGTGAGTCTAATGGAGAAAAAAACAAAAAATAAAATGTTAAAAATGGCTAAAGAAGTCAAAAAAAATGCATATGTACCTTATTCTAATTTTCCTTTAGCAGCTGTTTTGTTAACTAAAGAAGGGGAATTCTTCACAGGAGTTAATATAGAAAATGCTTCTTTTGGTTTAACTAATTGTGCAGAGAGAACAGCGATTTTTAAAGCTGTTTCTGAAGGATATAAAAATTTTGAAGCACTATTACTATATGGTGGTAAAAATAAAACTATTACACCTTGTGGAGCCTGTAGACAGGTGATTAATGAATATGGGGATGACATTGAAGTGATAATGGTTAATGAAAATGGTGATGAGGTATCTATGTTAAGCTCAGAATTGTTGCCTGGAGCTTTTCAAAAAGGAGATATGGAAGATGACATTTAAATCTGGTTTTGTAACAATTATAGGTAGACCTAATGTTGGTAAATCTACATTAATTAATAAGTTGATTGGAGAAAAAACTACAATAGTATCTAAAAAACCTCAAACCACAAGAAATCAATTAAAAGCTATTTACACTGATGAAAATGGACAAGTAGTTTTTATGGATACCCCTGGAATTCACAAGGCAAAAAATGAATTAGATAAATACATGTTAGACCAAGCTTTTCAAAGTTTAAAAGGGATTGATTTAGTTTTATTTATGGTTGATGCCACTTCTCCTTTTGGTAGAGGAGATAACTTTATTTTAAAACAGATAAAAAATTTGGAAATACCTGTTATAGTATTAATGAATAAAATTGATAAAATTAATAATAAAGTTTTGTTTAAAAGACAAAATAATTATGAACAAAAAACAAATTTAGAAGTAATACCTATTTCAGCTAAAAAAACAAAAAATATAGATAGTGTAAAGGAAAAAATATTTTCTTTATTGGATGAAGGCCCAAAATATTATCCTGAAGATATGTTCACAGATCAAATTGAAAAATTTATTGTTGCTGAGTTTATAAGAGAAGAAATTTTTAAATTTACGAGAGAAGAAATTCCTTATGGAGTTGCAGTTTTAGTTGAAGAAATGAAAGAAAGAGATAATAATATGATATTTGTTAGGGCTAATGTAATAGTTGAAAAGAAGTCACATAAGGGGATAATTATTGGAAAAAATGGAAAAATGCTAAAAAAGATAGGGAGTAATGCTCGAAAAAGCATTGAAAAACTATTAAACACTAAGGTTTATTTGGACCTTTGGGTTAAAGTGAAAAAAGATTGGAGAGAAGATAAAAACCTTTTAAGACAAATGGGATATAAAGAATAAAATTCGGATAATAAGCAGGATAATTGTGAATTATGCAGAATATAAATATTAACGAATTGAATTTTAGAAATCTTTGTAAGGAGTGATAGTTGTGGCTATTAAACCACGCGATATGGCGAAAATGATAGATCATACTTTTTTAAATCCTACTGGAACAGTAGACGATATAAAAAAGCTTTGTGAAGAAGCTAAAGAACACGAATTTGCTTCTGTATGTGTTCATCCAGTTTTTGTTCCTTTATCAGCTAAATTATTAGATGAAAGTTCAGTAAAAGTAACAACAGTTATTGGATTTCCTCTGGGAGCAAATACTTCTGAAACTAAATCTTTTGAGACGAGAAATGCTATTAAGAATGGTGCACAAGAAATCGATATGGTAATGAATATTTCTGCATTTAAGTCAGAGGCTTATGATTTAGTAAAATCAGATATAAAAGCAGTAGTTGATGCAACAAAATCAAGTGGAGTAACTTCTGATATTATTGTTAAGGTAATAATTGAAACTTGCTATCTTGATGATGAAGAAATAGTTAAAGCTTGTGAAATTGCCAAAGATGCTGGAGCAGATTTTGTAAAAACTTCAACAGGTTTTGGTACTGAAGGAGCAGTTATAGAGGATGTTAGTTTAATGCGCAAAACTGTAGGTAGAGATATTGGTGTAAAAGCGTCTGGAGGAATAAAAAACTTTAATCAAGCTCTGGACATGCTTGATGCTGGTGCAAACAGAATTGGTGCTAGTTCTGGTGTGGCAATTGTAACTGGTGAAGGGATTGATGATGAATAAGAAATGGCCACTTTCGAAACAGAAGGAATTGTATTAAAGCATTTTGATTTAGGTGAAGCAGATAAAATCATTACTTTTTATACTAAAGATAATGGGAAAGTTAGAGCTGTAGCTAAAGGAGCAAGAAAAGCCAAAAGTAGAATTTCTGGTCTTGTTTTACCATTTAGCTATAATCAAATAACGATTTATAAAGGACGGTCTTTAGCTAAAATAAATCATATTGAAAATAAATACTCTTTTTCAGAATTGAGAGAAGACCTCTTAAAAATGGCTTATTCTTCTTATATAGCAGAGGTTTCTGTTAAAACTGGACAGGAAGACCATCAAAATAAGCATTTATTTTCTTTAATTTTAAAAACTTTTTATGATATAAAAAATACAAAAAATGATGATGTAGAGAAGTTAGACTTAATTAATATAAAATTTAAGGCCAAATTATTAAAAATATTGGGTTTTAAACCTGAGCTTCTAAAATGTGTAAAGTGTAACAAAAAAATATCTTCTAGTTCAGAAAATTTATTTAGCATTAAAGATGGCGGATTAATTTGTACTGATTGTTTAAGAAAAAATGATGATCCTTTTAAAATTTCTGGTGAGTCCTTAGTTGTGCTAAGATTTTTATTAGGTGAAAATAAAAAATTGCCAAAAAATATTAAAATATCACCCAAAGCTTTTCAAGTAATTAATAGATTAATAGATCAATTCATTATTTATCACCTGGATATAAATATAAAATCTGAAAAATTTCTGCATATGATTAAAACTTTAGGATAAACTTTTAATGAGGTGATTTTAATGAATAAACTTGAAAAAATTGATATGATTCGAGAGAGATTAAATGTTAGTTATAGCAGAGCTAATGAGGCTTTAGAGGAAAATGATGGAGATGTTGTTTCAGCTATTATTATGTTAGAAGATGAAATGAAAAATAGTAAAAAGAACTTTGAAAAAGAAAATATTCATGTTATGGGAAATGAGTTAATGGAAAAATTAAAAGAGCTTATACATGAGGGAAATATAAAAAAAATAACGATTAAAAATGAAAAAGGGGAATCAATTTTAGAAATTCCTGTTACTGCAGGAGTTGTTGGTTTGGTTTTGTTTCCCTATATTGGGATATTAGGTGGAATGGCAGCAATGTTAAAAGAATATAAACTTGAAATTTCCAGAGATTTGGAAAATGAAAATAACGATTTAAATAATGAAAATAATGATTTAAATGATTCTAATGTATGAAATTAATATATGTTAAAAGGACAATATGGTTACACCTCGTTCCATAACTGTGGAATGAGGTTTTTCCTTTTGTTAAAAAATTAATTTGGAAGGATGGGATAAAATGAATTTTCAAGATATTATTCAAATACTTAATGAATTTTGGGGAGAAAAAAATTGTGTTATCGAGCAACCATATGATATTGAAGTAGGTGCTGGAACAATGAGTCCTTCAACTTTTTTGCGGTCTTTAGGTGAAAAAGAGTGGAATACTGCTTATGTTCAACCATGTCGTCGTCCTCAAGATGGTAGATATGGTGATAACCCTTATAGGTTACAAAGATATTTTCAATATCAAGTTATTATGAAACCATCACCTGATAATATTCAACAAATTTATTTAGATAGTCTGGAAGCTTTAGGGATAGACCCTAAAAAACATGATATTAGATTTGTTGAAGATAACTGGGAAGCCCCTACTTTAGGAGCCTGGGGTTTAGGATGGGAAGTCTGGCTAGATGGCATGGAAATTACTCAATTTACATATTTTCAACAAGTAGGTGGTTATGAGGCCAAACCAGTAACCGTTGAAATTACCTATGGTTTAGAAAGATTGGCTATGTATTTACAAAAAATTAATGATGTATATGACATTGAATGGGTTGATGATGTCAAGTATAGAGATATCTATTATGATAATGAAGTTGAGCAATCAAAATATAATTTTGAAATTGCAGATACAGAATTTTTAAAAAATCAATTTCATATGTTTGAAAATGAAGCAGAAACTATCTTAGAAAAAGATTTAGTTTATCCTGCTTATGATTATACTTTAAAGTGTTCTCACATATTTAATTTATTAGACGCCAGGGGAGCAGTGAGTGTTAGTGAAAGAGCAAATTATATTAAGAAAGTAAGAGATTTAGCTCACAAGTGTGCTAAAAATTATTTAAATAAATAATTACAGTTAATATTATAAGTAATATCAATATGTGAAGGAGTGTTAAAAATGAGCAAAGATTTTTTATTAGAAATAGGAACTGAAGAAATGCCAGCTAACGATATGGATGTTATTAGGAAAAATTTTTTGGAATTAGCCTCAGATATATTTTCTGAAAGAAGATTAAATTATGAAGATATTGATGTATATTCAACTCCTAGAAGGTTAACTTTATATATAGAAAAATTGGCAACTAAACAAAAAGATAAAAAAGAAAGTGTAAGAGGACCTGCTCATGAAATAGCTTTTGATGAAAATGGAGAAGCAACGAAAGCAGGTTTAGGTTTTGCTAAAAGTCAAGCTATGGAAGTAGAAGAACTTGTAACTAGAGATGGATATTTATATGCTGACAAGGTTAAAAAAGGAAAGAATACAGAAGATATATTAGATAAAATTATTCTAAAATTAATTAAGGAAGTAGATTTTCCTAAGTCAATGCGTTGGGGCAATATAGATTTCAAATTTATTAGACCTATAAAATGGTTAGTTGCTATATTTGGAGAAAAAAATATAGATTTTGAAATTGCCGGAGTAAAATCAAAACCTTATAGCTATGGACATCGTTTTTTGACAAATGAAGCTTTAGAAATTAATAATGCAAAAGATTATTTTAAAATTTTAGAAGAAAATTATATAATTGTTAATCAAGAGAAAAGAAAAGATATGATTATAGAACAAATTAATGATTTAAATGAAGTTAAAGGAAAAGTTGTTATATTAGAAAATTTACTTTCTGAAGTGGTAGAATTAGTAGAGTACCCAACAGCATTTTGTGGTAGTTTTGCAGAAGAATATTTAAAAATACCTGATGATGTTTTAATTACTTCAATGGTTGAACATCAAAGATATTTTCCTACTAAAAAAGAAAATGGAAATTTAGATAATTCATTTGTTGGGGTTAGAGATGGAATTGAAGATAATATTGAAATAGTCAAAGAAGGTAATGAAATGGTTTTAGAAGGAAGATTAGCTGATGCTAGATTTTTCTTTGAAGAAGATCAAAAAAAGGAGTTTATCAATCGAAAAAAAGATTTAAAAGATGTTGTTTTTAAAGAAGGAATCGGTTCTATTTATGAAAAAGTATTAAGGTTAGAAAAATTATCTCAAAAGATTGCAGAAGAATATGATATGCCATCTGATAAAATAGATGATTTAAAAAGAGCAGCAGAATTATCTAAAAACGATTTAGTTACTGAGATGGTTAATGAATTTGCTAAATTACAGGGTATAATGGGAGCAGAATATGCAAAATTAGCTGGTGAAAATAATAAAGTTGTAAAAGCTATTGCAGAACATTATCTGCCGAGATTTGCTGATGATAAATTACCTGAAAGTAAAATTGCAAGTATTTTAAGTATAGCTGATAAATTAGATAATATTGCAGCCCATTATAGTTTAGGAATAAAAGCAAGTGGTTCTCAAGATCCTTATGCTTTAAGAAGACAGGCTGCAGGTGTTGTGAAAATCATATTAAAATTAGATAATAATATAAGTATAGATAATATTATAAATTATACTTTAAAGGAATTAAATATTGATGATAGTGATTTAGCTAATGAAATTAAAGAGTTATTATTACAGAGATTAAAAAATGAATTAGAAGAAATGGATATAAGATATGATGTCATTAGTGCTGTAATGAAAGTTAATAATGATGATTTTGTGGATATTAAGCATAGAGCTCAGGCAGTTATGAAGGTAAGAGAAAAATCTCCTAAATTATTTATTGATTTATTTAGAGCTTTAGTTAGAGCGAAAAATTTGAGTAATGAATATAGTAGTAGTTTAAATGTTAATGAAAAGTTATTTGATAGTAAAGAAGAAAAAAAATTATATGAAAAATATAATAAAATAGATAAAGACCTTGAGAAAAAATTAAAAAATGATAATTATAATGGGGCATTAAAAAAGATTGTTGAAATTAAAAAACCTATTGATAAATTTTTAGATAATGTTATTGTTATGGTAGATAATGAAGAAATAAAAAATAATCGCTTAGCATTATTACAAAAAGTTTCAAAAATGGCTAGTGAAATTATGGATATTGAAGAAATAGCTTTAGATGATTAAAAAAATGAGGTGATTAAATTGCAGGAAAAACCAAAAGTTTATATTGTGTCAGATTCAATAGGTGATACAGCTCAAAATGTTGTTGA
This sequence comes from Bacillota bacterium, assembly GCA_051744825.1. Classification (GTDB taxonomy): domain Bacteria; phylum Bacillota; class Halanaerobiia; order Halanaerobiales; family DATFIM01; genus DATFIM01. The sequence goes on from JBNJDL010000010.1 coordinate 18,040, forward strand.
CGCAGCTGCAAGTCAGTTTAATTCTGGAAACATTAATACAGAAAGATATTCTTATGTTCAAAGTGTTAGAGATTTAAAGAATGTTATTGCAAGAGCTAAAAAAGATAAATCATTAATAGTTTTTACCTTAATAAATCCTGAATTAAGAGAAAAGTTTGTTGAATTAGCCAATGAAAGGGAAATACCTATTGTTGATATTATGGGTCCTGTTATGGAAAAATTTAAGAATATATTAGATATTGAGCCAAGATTAAAACCTGGTTTAGTACACAGATTAGATCAAAATTATTTTAAAAGAGTTGAAGCTATGGAATTTACAGTTAAATATGATGACCGAAATGATGATAAAGGAATTAAATTGGCTGATGTAGTTTTGGTAGGAGTTTCTAGAACTTCAAAAACTCCAATGTGTATTTATCTGTCTTATAGAGGTTATAAAGCTGCTAACGTTCCATTAGTTCCTGAAGTAGAAGCATCTTCTTTACTTTATAGAAATCCAGGCAATAAAATTATTGGCTTAACTATTGATCCGTTATTATTAAATGAAATTAGACAAGAAAGATTAAAGGCGCTAGGCCTTAGTCCAGATTCACAATATGCTTCATTTGAAAGAATAAATAAAGAATTAGAATATGCAGAAAAGATTATGCAAAAAATTGGTTGTCCAGTAATAGATGTAACTAATAAATCTATAGAAGAGTCTGCTAATGAAGTTATGGCCTATATTTAGTGTTGAGGAGGCTTTATGATGTTTGATAGATATGATATTGAGCAAAAAGAAGAAAAAAATTTAAGTAAATATGCTTGCTTGAGTAAAAACAGTAAAGGACGATTAATTGAGGAAAAAGAATGTGATATTCGTTCTATTTTTCAACATGATAGAGATAGAATACTTCATAGCAAGGCGTTTAGAAGATTAAAACATAAAACTCAAGTTTTTATTTCACCAGCAGGTGATCATTATAGAACAAGATTGACTCATACTCTTGAAGTTAGTCAAATTGCAAGAACTATTGCTAGAGCTTTAAAGTTAAATGAGGATTTAACAGAGGCAATTTCTTTAGGACATGACTTAGGACATACTCCTTTTGGCCATGCCGGAGAAGAAGCTTTAGATAATATAGCCAATAATGGCTTTAAGCATAATAAACAGAGTTTAAGAGTAGTTGATTATCTTGAAAAATTAAATTTGAGCTGGGAAGTTAGAGATGGGATTTTATGTCATACAGGGGAAAAAGAACCTTCAACACTTGAAGGAAAAATTGTTAGAATAGCAGATAGAATTGCCTATATAAATCATGACATCGATGATTCTTTGAGGGCTGAAATAATAAAAAAAGAAGATTTACCTCAAATAGCAGTAAAAATCTTGGGAGAAAGTCATTCTGAAAGAATAGACAAGATGGTTAGAGATATAGTGAAAAATAGTTGGGGACATAATGATATAATCAGAAGTGATGAAGTGAAAAAAGCAACTGATAAACTAAGAAATTATTTATTTGAAAATGTATATATAGGAAGTCGGCCAAAAAAAGAAGAGGTGAAAGGTAAAAGATTATTAAAATTACTATTTAAATATTATAAAGAAAATACTGAAGAGATTCCAGATAAGTTTAAATCTCTTGAAGATAAATTCGAGATTGAAGAAATAATTATTGACTATATAGCTGGTATGTCTGATCGGTTTGCTATAGAAAAAGGTGAGGAGTTATTTATTCCTAGTCCCTGGTTTGGTTAATATTAAAAATAATTGTGATTGAAGGAATCAATTTATTTTTGTCGAATTATAGAGTAGAAGGAAGGTGAATTATGAGCTCTTTTTCTAACGATTTTAAAGAAGAAGTAAAAGAAAAAATCGATATTGTTGATGTTATATCCGATTATGTTCAATTAAAAAAGTCTGGCAAAAATTATAAAGGGCTCTGTCCTTTTCACCAGGAAAATACTCCTTCTTTTACAGTGAATCCTCAAAATCAATTTTATCATTGTTTTGGTTGTGGTGCCGGTGGCGATGTTTATAGTTTTTTGATGGAAATTGAGCATATAACCTTTTATGAAAGTCTAAAAATAGCAGCTGAGCGTGTTGGGTTAGAATTGCCTAATCAAAGTCAAAAACAAAAACGAGTAGCAAATTTAAGAGAAAAAATATTTAAAATGAATGACTTAACTGCACGCTTTTATAATTATTTATTATTAAATCATAAATGTGCAGAAAAAGCTTTTGATTATTTGAAAAATAGAGGATTTAATAAAAAAGATATTAAAAAATTCAATTTAGGTTTTGCTCCAGATAAATGGACAGCACTTTATAAATTTTTGAGTAATAAAGGTTATAACAGAAAAGAGATGGCTCAAGCAGGATTGATTGTTAATAAAAGTCAAAAAAAATATTATGATAGATTTAGAAATAGAATTATCTTTCCAATATTTAATAGTAGAGGAGAAGTTTTAGCCTTTGGAGGTAGAATTTTAGATGAATCAGTTAATCAACCGAAATATTTAAATTCTCCTGATAGTATAGTTTATGATAAAAGTGATAATCTTTATGGATTAAATTGGGCTAAAAATTTTATGAGAAATAAAGATGAAGTTATTATTATGGAAGGTTATACTGATGTTCTTACAGCTCAAATTAAAGGGGTAAAAAATGTTGTAGCTTCATTAGGAACTTCTTTAACTGAAAAACAGTCACAACTTATAAAAAGATATGCAAAAAAAGCTTATATAGCATATGATGCAGATATAGCTGGAGCCAAAGCTACTTTAAGAGGATTAGAAATATTAAAAAATAAAGGTTTAAATGTAAAAGTTATTCAATTACCTGAAAATGCAGATCCAGATGATTTTTTGAAGTCTAAAGGTAAAAAGGAATTTTTAAACTTAAAAGATAATGCTTTATCACTTGTTGAATTCAAAATTAATAATATAATTTCAAATAAAAATATTCAAGATACAGATGATAAAATAAATCTTTCTCATGAAATCATAGATGTACTTGTAAAAATTAAAGATCCTATTGAAAGAGAATTATATTCTAAAAAAATCGCAAATAAACTAGATATTGATAAAGAGCGTATGATAGGTGAAGTTGAAAAAAAATACAAAAAACTAAGTAAAAAGGATAAAAGATCTAAAAAAAGATATACTAAAAATGCTAAGGAATATAATAAGACAAATATTGTTAATAGTATAAATACAGTAGAGAAAAAAATAATAAAAGCTTTTATTGATTATCCAAAATATAGAAATTTTATAAAAAAGAATTTGTCTAAAAAATATTTTTTTACCAAAAATTCTAAGAAATTAATTAAATATTTATACAATTTAAATAAAGAAAAAACGATAAATGATATATTAAATCAAATTGAAGATGAAGAAATAAAAAAATTGTTTATGAAATTAATAGTTAGTGAAAAAAGTGAAATAGATAAAGCTATTTTAGAAGGTTATATAAAAAATTTAATTGAAAATTATCAATTTCGTTATAAATTTTATTTATATAAAAAATTACAAAATAGTGATATAAATTTAGCTACTCTTAATTCAATATTGAGTAATTATCAAGAATTAATTTTTAATGAAAGGGGGGATAGAGATGGCTGAAAAATACAATGAAATTTCTAACATAAAAGAAGTTGAAAAATTAATTAAAAAAGGTAAAGAAGATGAATTTTTAACTTATAAAGAGATAATGGATAGCTTAGAAAAAATAGATTTAAATTCAGATGAAATTGAAAAAATTTATGATATTTTCACAGAATTAAATATTGAAATAGTTGAAGATGAAGATGAAATAAAAAATGATAATAAAGAAGATGAAATTGATTTTAGTATTCCTCAAGGAGTAGCCCTTGATGATCCTGTACGAATGTATTTAAAAGAAATTGGTAAAGTGGATTTATTAACTGCTGAAGAAGAAGTTGAGCTAGCCAAGAGAATGGAAAATGGAGATGAAGAAGCAAAACAAAAATTAATTGAAGCTAACTTGAGGCTTGTTGTAAGTATAGCAAAAAAATATGTTGGTAGAGGTTTGCTATTTTTAGATTTAATTCAAGAAGGAAATATGGGGTTAATGAGGGCTGTGGAAAAATTTGATTATACTAAAGGCTATAAATTCAGCACATATGCGACATGGTGGATTAGACAGGCTATAACTCGTTCTATAGCTGATCAAGCCAGGACTATTAGGATTCCTGTGCATATGGTTGAAACAATAAATAAATTAATTAGAGTATCAAGACAATTATTGCAGGAAAAAGGAAGAGAAGCAACTGCTGAAGAAATTGGAAAAGAAATGGATATTCCTGCCAAAAAAGTAAGAGAAATAAAAAAGATTTCACAAGAACCAGTTTCGTTGGAAACCCCTATTGGTGAAGAAGAAGACAGCCATCTTGGAGATTTTATTGAAGATGAAGATGCTCCTGCTCCTGCCACTGCTGCTTCTTATTTACTACTTAGAGAAGAACTTGATGCAGTTTTAGATACATTGACAGATAGAGAAAAAAGAGTTTTAGAACTTCGTTTTGGAATTGAAGATGGCAGGTCTAGAACTTTAGAAGAAGTCGGTAAAGAATTTGATGTTACTAGAGAAAGAATTAGACAAATCGAGGCAAAGGCTTTAAGAAAATTAAGACACCCAAGTAGAAGTAAAAAACTAAAAGATTATTTAGATTAAAAGTCTCATTTGAAAAGCTTTTGAGAGAATAAAGCAAATAAAACAATATAATGCTCTTTTTTGACTTTTTTATAAGTTTGACCTTTGCTTTTATCTATCATAAAATAATAAATGTTGTAGTTAAATATTTGTTCGGGCCCATAGCTCAGTCTGGTCAGAGCAACCGGCTCATAACCGGTTGGTCCTAGGTTCAAATCCTAGTGGGCCCACCAAATTTGTGATTAACCTTGTTCTTATTTGAGCAAGGTTTTTTTAAATATGAACTTAGTTTTTCCAAAAATAGGAGGCAATAAAATGGTTAATGCCCAAATGATTATTGAATTGCTTACAAATTTAGCACCACAAAGTTATGCTTATGAATGGGATAATGTTGGAGTACAGGCTGGTAGTTTAAATGCTGAGGTTAACAAGGTTTTAGTTACACTTGATATTAATTTTGAGGTTCTTAAAGAAGCAGAAGAAAAAGGTTGTAATATGATTATTTCTCATCATCCAGTAATTTTTGACGATATTAATTCTATTAATGATCAAAATCCTACTGGAAAGTTATTAATTGAAGCAATAAAAAAGGATATTTTATTATATTCAGCTCACACGAATTTAGATGTTGCTAATGGTGGACTTAATGATTATTTAGGTAAATTACTTAAAATTAAAAATCTAAAGCCTCTTTCAATTAAAGAAAAAAGTCAATTATATAAATTAGTTGTTTTTGGACCTAAAGAAAATTTAAATGAAATAAGAGAAAAAATTTTAAAAAAAGGTGCTGGGAATATAGGAAATTATAGTAATACTTCTTTTAGTACTAATGGTGAAGGAACATTTAAAGCCGAAAAGGGTAGTAATCCATATATAGGAAAAAAAGGAAAAATTACTGAAGTAGAAGAATTTAGATTTGAAACAATTGTTAAAGAAAATGACTTAAATAAAATATTGAAGGTATTAAATAAAGTTCATCCTTATGAAGAGGTCGCCTATGATTTGTTTAAACTAGAAAATAATTTTAAAGATGAAAATATTGCTTTAGGAAGAATAGGTAAACTTAAGAATTCTAAAGAATTAATTGAATATGCTAATTTTGTAAAAGAAAAATTGAATTTAAGTTATTTGAAATATCATGGTAAAGATAATGCTAAAATAAAAAAAATAGCTTTTTGTAGTGGTAGTGGGGCTGATTTGATAGCAAAGGCAAAATATTCTGGAGCTGATTTATATATTACTGGAGATGTTAAATATCATGAGGCTCAATATGCTGAAGAATTAAACTTGAATTTAATTGATGCCGGGCATTATGGTACTGAATCAATTGTAAAAGATTTACTTTTTGACTTTTTAAATAAAAAAGCTATAGAAAAAAATTATAATGTTGA
>JBNJDL010000011.1:0-23655 GCA_051744825.1 Bacillota bacterium
ATCTTAATAGACAATCACACAACTTTAGATTACTATCTTTACCAATATGACAAATGTCATAAGTATAGCTGTTTTAAAAAATGGGGAAACTCAAATAAGGTAATTTGCTTGACAGATAGTTAAATATACGTTATAATATCACCTGTAAAGTTAAAACACTTAACATAGCAGGTGATTTTTTTGTTAGAAAAAACAATTGAAATTAATATTTTATTTGATTATTATGGTGAAATGCTTACAGAAAAACAGCAAGAAGCAATGAAGCTTTATTATTATCATGATCTTTCTTTAGCAGAGATTGCTGAAAAGCTTGATATTAGTAGACAAGGAGTTTATGACCACCTGCATCGTGGTGAAGATATTTTGCGTGAATATGAAAGTAAAATTTCTTTAGTAGAAAGATATAATAAATTCAGGGAAAAACTAGATGAACTTTTAGTTACTATAGATGAATTAGAAATTGATGAAAGTAAAAGTGAAGAATTAAAAAGAGAAATTAAAAATTTGGAAAATTACCTATAAAAGGGGTGTTTTTATGATTTTTGAAGGTTTAGCTGAAAAGTTACAAGAAACTTTTAAAAAATTAAGTGGAAAAGGAAAATTGTCTGAAAAAGATGTAAAGAGTGCACTAAGAGAAGTTAAGATGGCCTTATTAGAAGCTGATGTTAATTACAAGGTAGTAAAGAATTTTGTTAAAAGAATAGAAGAAAGAGCTGTTGGTAGTGAAGTTATGGAAAGTCTAACTCCTGCTCAACAGGTTATAAAAATTGTTAACGATGAATTAAGTGATTTGATGGGTGGTAGTAGAGCTGAAATTAATTTAAGTGACAATCCACCAACAATTATTATGTTAGTTGGTTTACAAGGTGCAGGTAAAACAACCTTTGCTGGAAAATTAGCACGTAATTTCAAAAATGAAGGTAAACAACCTTTATTAGCTGCTGCTGATGTTTACAGGCCTGCCGCTATTAAACAATTACAGGTTTTAGGAGATAGATTAGATGTACCTGTTTTTAGTATGGGAGATAATAATGACCCTGTTGATATTGCTAAAGGTGCTTTGAGTTCCGCGAAGTCAAATGGAAATGATATAGTAATTCTTGATACTGCTGGAAGACTTCACATAGATGAAGAAATGATGGATGAATTAGAAGATGTAAAATCTGCTATTAATCCAAATGAAATTTTATTAGTTGTTGATGCTATGACTGGTCAGGATGCAGTAAATGTAGCGGAAAACTTTGATGATTCATTAGGGGTTGATGGTGTTGTTCTTACTAAACTCGATGGTGATGCTCGTGGTGGAGCAGCGCTTTCCATTAAAGCTGTAACTGGTAAACCAATTAAATTTGTAGGTACTGGAGAAAAATTAGCTGATATGGAGCCTTTTTATCCAGAAAGAATGTCTTCAAGAATTTTAGGTATGGGAGATGTTTTGAGTTTAATCGAAAAGGCAGAAAAAAGTATTGATGAGAAAAAGGCTAAAGAGTTAGAAGAAAAATTCAGAAATAATGAATTTACTTTAGATGACTTTTTAGAACAAATGGACCAAGTTAGGAATATGGGACCTCTTGATCAAGTGCTTGGCATGATGCCAGGAATGGGAGGAGCAAAACAATTAAAAAATATGCAAGTTGATGAAAAACAACTTGACCATATAGAAGCAATAATAAATTCTATGACAAAAGAAGAGCGTCTTGATCCAAGTATAATAAATGGAAGTAGACGTAAGAGAATTGCTAATGGTAGTGGAAGAAAAGTACAAGAGGTAAATAGATTATTAAAGCAATTTAGACAAACCAAAAAAATGATGAAACAATTAAACAAAGGTGGAAAGCCTGGTGGTGGATTAGGCGGAATGAATCTACCATTCATTAATTAGAGGCGGACTCGATGTCCGTCATGCTAAATCGACCATGCGTTACTTAGATGAAGATTTAGTGAGGCGGACTCGATGTCCGTCATAATAAGTCAACAATGCGTTAGTTAGAATGACGACTTAGTGAGGCAGGCTCGATGCCTGTCATAATAAGTCAACAATGCGTTAGTTAGAATGACGACTTATTGAGAGGAGGTGAGTTAAATGGTTAAGATTAGATTAAAAAGATTTGGAAGTAAAAGAAATGCTTCATATCGTTTGATTGTATCTGATTCAAGAAATGCTCCTACAGGGCAGTTTATTGAAGAATTAGGATATTATAATCCTACTGCTGAACCTGCAGAGTATAATATAGATGAAGAAAAAGCATTAAAATGGTTAAATAATGGTGCTAAACCATCAAATACTGTAAAAAGTTTACTTAAAGAAGCAGGTATTATGGCCAAATTTCACGAACAGTCTTCTTAAAAAGGAGGTAGTCTCCAATGAAAGAATTAGTAACCACAATTGCTAAATCTATAGTTGATGAGCCAGATAAGGTTCATGTTAATAAAGTTGAAGGAGAAAATTCAGTTATTCTTGAACTCAGTGTAGCTGATGATGATATGGGTAAAGTTATTGGTAAGCAAGGAAGAATAGCTCGTGCTATAAGAACTGTAGTAAAGGCAGCAGCAACTAAAGAAGGAAAAAAAGTAATAGTTGATATTCAGTAATTTTGGGGAAAGTCGGTGATTTTTCATGGAAGAATTAGTAACTATTGGTCAAATAACAAAAAATCAAGGTAATAAAGGTGAAGTGAGGATATATCCTTTAACTGATTTTCCAGAGCGATTTGAACTTTTAGAAAAAGTATTTTTAGAAAAAGATGAAGCAATTTTTGAAAAAGAAATTGAAACAGTTAGAATTCATAATGGTAAATTTATAGTTATTAAATTTAAAGATATTAATAATATTGCTGATGCTCTGGAGTTAAGAGATTTTTTAGTGAAAATTCCAAGAGAATTAATGATTCCTCTAAAAGAAGATGAATATTATATAGATGAAATTACTGATTTTGAAGTTATAACAGAGAATGAAAAAAAATTAGGTATATTAAAAGAAGTTCTAAGCACAGGTGGTACAGATGTTTTTATAGTTAAAGGAAATAGTAAAGAATACATGATTCCTGCTAGCAAAGAAATAGTCGAAATAAAAAAAGATAAGAAACTAGTAATTGTAAAACCAATACCTGGCTTATTAGAACTTTGATTATAGGAGTGAAATAATGAATTTTGATATTCTTACCCTATTTCCAGAAATGTTTGAAGGACCACTATCTACAAGTATTTTAGCCCGAGCTAGAGAAGAAGATCTTATATATATTAATTTAATTAATATAAGAGATTATGCAAGAGATAAACATAATACAGTTGATGCGCCTCCTTATGGTGGAGGAGCAGGTATGGTTCTCAAAATTGAGCCGATTTATAGAGCCTGGCAGGATATTAATAAAAATAAGGAATCACATACAATACTTTTTTCACCTCAAGGGAAACCCCTTAATCAAAGTAAGGTTAAAGAGTTAAGTGATTATGAAAATATCACATTGCTTTGTGGACATTATGAAGGAGTAGATGAGAGGGTAAGAAAAAGCATTGTTGATGAAGAAATCTCTATTGGTGATTATGTATTAACTGGTGGAGAATTACCAGCGATGGTCTTGATTGATTCTGTGTCTAGAATGATAAGTGGTGTTTTAGGAGATGAAAAATCTAGTAAAGAAGATTCCTTTTTTAATGGATTATTAGAATATCCTCATTATACTAGACCACAAGAATTTGCAGAAATGAAAGTGCCAGATATACTACTTAGTGGTCATCATGAAAAAATAGCCAGGTGGAGATTAAAAAAATCTCTAAAGAGAACCTTAAAAAGACGACCTGAATTACTTGCTAAGAAAGAGTTAAGTAAAAAAGAGAAAGAATTATTAATTGAAATAAGGGAAGAAATAAAGGGTGAGAATAATGAGTAGAAAAGATGCAAAAATTTATTTAGCTTTAATCCATCATCCAATCTATAATAAAAAAGATGAAAAGATAACAACAACTATTACAAATTTAGATTTACATGATATTTCACGAGCAGCTAAAACTTATGATGTAGAAAAATATTTTGTAGTCAACCATCTAGAATCACAGCAGGCTTTAGTGAAGAGAATGCAAGATTACTGGACAAGTGGTTTTGGTTCGGATTATAATGAACATAGACAGGAAGCATTTTCTCTTTTAAATATCAGTGATGATTTGGATAGTACTTTAGCAGAAATAAAAGAAGATACAGGTAAAGATGCAATAATGATAGCAACAGATGCAAAAGAATTTCCAAACTCTAAGTCATTTGCTGAAATGAGAGATTATATTTTTAATATAGATAGACCAATATTAATTATATATGGAACTGGTTGGGGCCTTACTGAAGAAACACTTGATAGATGTGATTATATTTTAGATCCCATTTATGGGCGCGGTGATTTTAATCACCTTTCTGTTCGTAGTGCAGCCTCAATCATTTTAGATCGTTTATTGTCTTCCCCCTGGTGGGAAAAGGAAAATTAGGATCTGTTTAAATAGAAAGGAGGGTCATAATGAATATTATAGAACAAATAGAAAAGGAGCAAATGAAGGATAATGTACCTGAATTTGCAACAGGAGATACTGTAAAACTTAAAGTTAAAGTAGTTGAAGGTGGAAAAGAGAGATTTCAACCTTTTCAGGGAACTGTTTTAAAGAAAAGAGGAACAGGAGCAAAAGCTACTTTTACTCTTAGAAAAGTTTCACACGGAGTAGGAGTAGAAAGAACTTTCCCTCTTCATTCACCTAATATTCAAGATATAGAAGTAGTACGTCGTGGTGATGTTAGAAGAGCTAGACTTTATTATCTTCGTGAAAGAAGAGGTAAAGCTTCAAGAATTAAAGAAAAAAGAGATTAACTTTTTAGAGGGTGGGGTTATAAACCTACACCCTTTCTTTAATATGAGGTGATAAAAAAATGATAAATTGGTATCCAGGACATATGGCAAAGGCAAAAAGGAAATTAAAAGAAGATTTATCAATGGTTGACTTAGTAGTAGAAGTATTAGATGCTAGAATTCCATTTAGCAGTAGAAATAAAGATTTAGATGAATTATTAAATCAACAAAAAAGAGTTATAGTTTTAAATAAAAAAGATTTGGCTTTAGAAAAGCAAACTCAAAAATGGATTGAATATTTTTCAAAAGATTATCAAACTGTAGCTTTAAATTCCAAAAAAGGGATTGGTATTTCTGCATTAGAAGAAAAAATAAATAATCTTCATTACAAACTCTCAAAAAAAGCTGAAAACAAAGGGAGAAAAAATAAAGATATTAAAGTAATGATAATTGGTATTCCTAATGTTGGAAAATCTGCTTTAATAAATTCTTTAAGTGAAAAAAAGCAGGTTAAAACTGGAGATAAGCCTGGAGTGACTCGGGGAAAACAGTGGATAAAATTAAATAAAAATATTCGTTTATTAGATACACCTGGTATTCTTTGGCCTAATTTAGATGATGATGAGATTAGTTATAAGCTTGCAATAACAGCAGCTATTGATTCTGATCGCTATGACAAAGAAACTGCTGCTTATAGGTTGATTAAATATATTTTAGATATGAATTCGAGTATTTTAGAAGAAAATTATAAAGTTGAAACAACAGGAATTCATCCTTATGACATATTATTAGAAATTGCTAAAAAACGAGGATGTTTAATGTCTGGAGGAAGAGCAGATAAAGAGAGAGTAAGTAAAATTATTCTTAATGATTTTCGCTCAGGGGAATTAGGTAGGTTAACTTTAGAAAGAGTTGAAAATATTAAGAATATCATTGAAAGTGAGGAATAAGAATGGAGGAATTTTCTAATTATACAATTAAAGAAATAAAAAAGCATCTAAAAAAAATAAAAGTTAATGAAAAAACAATCAAAGACTTAGCATCTGATTCTAGAAAAGGTGTACAAAAATTAGCTAAAAAATATAAAAAAATTGAAAAAAGAAAAAAAGCGTTGAAAGAAAAGTGGGAGAGAATGAATAGTATTAATGAAATGTTGAGAGAAAAGGGCTATGAATTTATTTGTGGTTTAGATGAAGCAGGTAGAGGTCCATTAGCTGGTCCAGTAGTAGCATCTGCAGTATTACTTGATCCTTTTGAAAAAATTATTGGATTAGATGATTCGAAAAAAATTTCTGAGAAAAGAAGAGAAGAGTTATTTGAGGAAATAAATAAAAAGGCTATTTCTGTTGGAATTGGAATAGTAGAAAATGATATTATAGATGAAATAAATATTCAACAGGCTAGTTTTAAGGCAATGAAAAAAGCAATTAAAGAGCTTGAATTTTTACCTGACTATCTTTTAGTAGATGGAAATAGAGAAATTCCTGAAATTGATATTTTACAAAAAACTGTTATTGACGGTGATGCAAAGGTGAATTCTATAGCTGCTGCCTCAATAATTGCCAAAGTTACTAGAGATAGAATAATTGAGAGTTATGATAACGATTTTCCACAATATGGATTTGCTCAAAATAAGGGTTATGGAACAAAAGAACATATAAATGCTTTAAAAAAATATGGTCCAACTCCTATTCATCGTTATTCTTACTCAGTGGTCAATGAAAATGCTTAACTTTTAATATGAAGAAGAGGTGAAAATATTGAAAACTAAATATTTAACTAGAGGAGCCTTAATTGCAGCTTTATATGTTGTAATTACATATATATTAACACCTATTAGTTTTGGCCCATTACAATTTAGATTATCTGAAGCTTTAACAGTTTTACCTATTTTATATCCAGAGGCCGTCCCAGCTTTATTTGTTGGAGTATTATTATCAAATATTTTTGGTGGTTTAGGTCTTGTTGATATTATAGGCGGTAGTTTAACAACATTAATAGCTGCTTATTTTACTTATCGTTATAGGGATAGTATATTTGCTTATTTAAGTCCAATAATTTTTAATGGCTTACTAATTAGTTTATATTTACATGCTATTTTAGATATTCCTTACTGGTTAACTGTAATAGAAATTTCTATTAGTGAAGCAGTAGTAGTATTTTTAGTTGGCTATCCCCTGATTAATTATTTGAAAAATAAAGAGAAATAAGAAGGAAAATTTTACCTTTATGTAGAAATATATAATAGAATATAATTTATTTTTTATATAGAAGACAAGATAAGGGGAGGGGACTAAAATGCCTGCTAATGGTTTAGACCAAAGGACTTATGACATTCTTATTGAATCTCAAAAAAATGAAATAACTGAATACTATATTTATAATAAGCTAGCTAAGGTAGAAAAAAATGAAAAAAATAGTGAATTACTAAGAGAAATTGCAGAAGATGAAAAAGAACATTATGATTTCTGGAAAAAATACACTAATAAAGAAGTAAAGGCAAATAGAATTAAAATATTTTTCTATTATTGGCTGGCAAGGATATTTGGAGTTATGTTTGGTATTAAATTAATGGAAAGTGGAGAAGAGGATGCTCAAGAAGTTTATAAAAAAGTAGCAAAAACTATTCCTTCAGCACAAAAAATTGTAGATGATGAAGATAAACATGAAGACGAATTAATTAATCTTATAGATGAAGAAAGATTAAAATACATAGGGTCTGTGGTTTTAGGTTTAAATGATGCTTTAGTTGAGTTGACAGGTACTTTAGCAGGTTTAACTTTTGCTTTGCAAAATACTAATATTATTGCACTATCAGGTATGATTACAGGTATAGCTGCTGCTTTTTCTATGGCTGCTTCTGAATATCTATCTACTAAGCAAGAAGAAGGAGAAAAACATGAACTAAAATCATCTGCTTATACAGGTGTAGCTTATATATTAACTGTTATATTATTAATAATTCCTTATTTCATTTTTTCTCATTACTTAGTTTGTTTAGCAGCAACAATTATAATGGCTGTTTTAATTATATTAGTTTTTAACTTTTACATTTCTGTTGCTCGTGATTTAAACTTTAAGAAGAGATTTTTAGAAATGGCCACTATTAGCTTAGGAGTTTCATTTTTCTCATTTATAATTGGGATAATAATAAGAGCAGTTTTTGGTGTGGATATTTAAGATGAAATTTAAAAATAAAAAGGAATTTGGCAGTTGGGGAGAAAAGAAGGCAGTTGAATATTTACTTGAAAGAGAATATAAAATTTTATTTAAAAATTATAGAAATAAATTAGGAGAGATTGATATCATAGCTTCTAAAGATAGATTTCTTTTATTTATAGAAGTTAAGAGTAGAAAAAATAATTCTTTTGGTCCTCCCCAGACTGCAGTTAATTATAAAAAGCAGATGAAAATAAAAAAAGTAGCTAAGTATTTTATAATGGAAAATAATTATAAGAATTATCAGTTTAGATTTGATGTGATCTTTATTTTGTATTCTCAATTTAATGATTTAGTTAATATAAGGCATTTAAAGAATTCTTTTTAATTTTTTTGGGATTAAAAGAAATATATGTAAATAAATAAAAATAATGTAAAAGGAGAGAAGAAAAATGCTAGCAGTTAGTAAATGTGGTACATTATTAGGAGTAGAGGGAATAATAGTTCGAGTAGAAGCTGATTTGTCTCGAGGTTTACCAGTGTTTGATATAGTTGGTTTGCCTGATACTGCTGTTCGAGAATCAAAAAAGAGGGTTAAAGCTGCTATTAAAAATTCCGGATATGAATTTCCTTTAAAAAGAATAACTATAAATTTAGCTCCAGCAAATATAAGGAAAGTAGGCCCACATTTTGATTTAGCTATAGCAAGTGGCATATTAGCTGCAACAGGAGAAATTAAGAACTTTCCTTTAGATAATAAATTACTTATAGGAGAACTTTCACTTAATGGTAAGGTACATGAAGTTAAAGGTGTTTTACCAATGGTTATTGCAGCTAAAGAAGCAGGATTAGAATCTGTAATAGTTCCAGAAAAAAACAAGTTTGAAGCTGAATTAATTGATGATATAGAAGTTATAACTATATCACATTTAAAAGATTTGAAAAAATATAGATTATATGTTAAAAAATCTTTTAATTTGAAAATTTCTAATAAAAAAGATGAAAAGGAAAGAAAAAAAGCTTTTATTCCTAATTATGAAATAGATTTTATAGACATTAAAGCTCAACATGAAGCTAAGAGAGCAATAGAAATTGCTGTTGCTGGCGCTCATAACTTAATAATGATTGGACCTCCAGGTGTAGGTAAGACTATGTTAGCAAAAAGAATCCCTACAATTATGCCTTCTTTAAATTATGATGAAAAATTGGCTTTAACGCGAATTCAAAGTATAGTAGGAAAAATTGATTTACAAAAAGGATTACAAAATAGAAGGCCTTTTAGAACTCCACATCATAGTATTACAAAAGCGAGTATGTTAGGAGGAGGGAAAATTCCTGTTCCTGGTGAAGTCAGTTTAGCTCATACAGGAGTACTTTTTTTAGATGAAATAGCAGAATATAAAAGAGAAGTTTTAGAATTATTAAGACAACCTTTAGAAGAAAAGAAAATTACTATTTCCCGCTCAGCATTAAAAGTGAACTTTCCCTGTGATTTTATTTTAATAGCCTCAAGTAATCCCTGTCCTTGTGGATATTATGGTGATGAAAGAAGAGAATGTAATTGTACTGTAGGCCAAATTAAACGATATAGAAATAAAATTTCTGGTCCATTAATGGATAGAATTGATATTCAAATTGAAGTACCTTCTTTAAATGCAGATGAATTGACAACTTTTAAAAAAGGTGATAGCTCTAAAATTATGAAAAAAAGAGTAATTAAAGCTTATAACAGACAAAAAGATAGGTATGAAAAAGAAAACTTTAATTATAATTCGCAACTAAAAGGTGATAAATTAAACTACTATTGTCAGTTAAATAATGAAAATAAATTGTTGTTAAAAAATGCTGTAAGAGAGTTAGGATTAAGTGCTAGAGCCTATGATCGAATAATACGTGTAGCCAGAACCATTTCAGATATAGAAAATAGCCAGACAATAACAAGTGATCATCTGGCTGAAGCTATTCAGTATCGTAGATTTGAAAATAATTTTTGATATATCATTTATTTTAAGTTATTAAGTATAAAATTAATGGTATAGTGAATAATGAAAATAATGTTGTGAGAAAAACCGCTTCTGATGCGAAAGTAGAGTTCCCTTCATATTCTTCGGCAAAAATTACTGTATTTGCAGCTGAAGGCATAGCAACTAGTAGTACAGAAATGATTAATATAATTTCTGGAATATCAAATGGTAATAAAATCATATATAAACTTATAGGTAATACAAGTAATCTTAATACTGTAACAAAAAATAATAATTTATCTTTAATAATGCTTTTAAAATTAACTTTAGCTAAAGAAGCTCCAATTATAAACATTGATAATGGAAAAGTCATATTAGATATATAATTTAAAGCCCCCATGATAGGTTCAGGTGGTTTATATGATGTTAATAATAAAATTAAGCCTATAATTGAAGCAATAACTCCGTTATTGAAAATATTTTTCCACTTTATTTTATAATCATCTTTTTCAGAATTAAATAAATATACTCCATATGTCCAGAGTATAATACCAAAGACTATGTTATTAAAAACAGCATAAAAGATGCCATATTCTGGGAAAACAGCATCTACAACAGGATACCCCATATAGCCTACATTACTAAAAATTAACAAAAATTGAAAAACAACTTTTCTATTAACTGACACATTTAATATTTTCATTAAAATTTTAGAAAATAGTATTAAGAAAAAATATGATAAAAATGAGATTATAGTCATTAAAATAATATTATCAATAAGTTCAGCATCAATTTCTACTATCATAGAAGAAATTATTAATGCAGGTAATACAACTTTTAATAATAATCTTGAAAGACCTTTTTCAATTTTTTTATCTATGTAGCCTTTTTGTTGTAAGATGTAACCAATAAAAATTATTATAAATAAAGTTAAAATTTGATTTATTATTAATGCAAAATTCATTTTATCCCCCTTAATTATATAATCTTAAAAATTATTTTAACATAAACTAGATTTTTTTCAATTATTTATTTAACAAATTTTTGAGTTATTGTTATAATGACTAAAGAGACGTGTTTAATTTAAGAAAAAGGGGAAATTAAAGTGAAATTATCATTATCTAAAAAATATAATAGAAAAATAATAAATGCAATTGCAGAATTTAATTTAATAGAAGAAGACGATCATATTTTAGTAGCTTTTAGTGGTGGATATGATAGCGCTTTTTTATTATATAGTTTAAAAACCCTTCAAAACCATTTAAGTATAAATTTTAAAATAAGTGCTATAACTATAGATATTTCATTTTCAGTTATTGATTATTCTCAAGCAAAAAAATTTACAAAACAGCTTAATTTACCTTATTACATAAAAGAAACAAAAATTGCAAAAATTATTAGTCAAAAAGAAGATAGTAATCCTTGTGCTACTTGTTCATATTTTCGAAAAGGAGCTATAACAGAATTTATAAAAGGAAAAGATTATAAATATGACAAAATTGCTTATGGACACCATTTAAATGATGTAATCGAAACATTTTTAATGAGTATTATTTATTCAGGTCAAATAAAAACTTTTGAAGCTAAGAATGTATTAACTGAAGCTAAAGCTGAAGTAATTAGACCTTTAGTAAATTTAAAAGAAAATGAAATTAATGAATTTATGTCAAATTTAGACTATAAAGCAGTTGATAATAAATGTCCTTATGCTACAAATAGTAAACGAAAAAAAATAAAAAATTTTATTAATAACTTAGAAAATAGAAAACAAATAATACATAATTTATCAGCTGCTATACGGGAAGATAGTCTAATTTCTCTTTGGCCTGAAAAAGAAGATGGAGATAAATTACAGAAAAAAGTATATAAACTATGGCAGAGTAATTAAAGATATATTTGTTAGCAAGTGAAAATTATGATATAATAAATTAACGAAAACGTTTGCATGAAAGGACGGGTATTATGATTGATAACTATTTTAATTATGACGAGTGGAAGATTATTGAAGAAGGGTTTAATGCAGAAAAGAATGAATTAGCTGAAAGTATTATGAGTCTAGGTAATGGGCATATGGGAATGAGAGGTAATTTTGAAGAAGAATACAGTGGCTCATCTTTACAGGGAACTTATATTGCTGGAGTTTATTATCCAGATAAAACTCGTGTTGGATGGTGGAAAAATGGTTATCCAGAATATTATGCTAAAGTACCTAATGCAACTAACTTTATAGCTATAAATATTAAAATAAATGGTGAAAAATTAGATTTAGCAAAGGCAAATGTAAAAAAATTTAAAAGAGAATTAAATATGAAAAAAGCTTATCTTGACCGTGAATTTATAATTTTAGATAATAAAGATAGAAAAACTAAAATAAAAGTTAGGAGATTTTTAAGTATAGCAGATAGGGAAATTGCAGTTATTTCTTATAAAGTAAAAGCGTTAAATTATGATGGGGAAGTTGAGTTTACACCTTTACTTGATGGAACAATTAAAAATGAAGATGCAAATTATGATGAATTTTTTTGGGAAGAACTTGAAAAAGATATAGAAGATTATAATGGTTATTTAAATATGAAAACCAAAAAGTCTAATTTTCATGTAACTACAGCAATGAAAGTTTCTTTAAATAAAGAAGTAAAAGAAATAAATGTTAATAAAAAAGAAAAGTACGTTGAAAATAAAATGAAATTAGATATAAAAAACGGGGAAGAAATTGAATTAATAAAATATGTCGCTGTAACTACTAATAGAGATTATAAAGATAGTGAAGTTGTTGAAAAAGCTATTTCTAAAGTTAATTGTGCTTATGATAAAGGTAAAGAAAAATTATTTTCTGAGCATGTAGAGAAATGGGAAGAACATTGGGATGAAAGTGATATAGAAATAAATGGCGATATTGCTGCTCAACAGGGAATTCGATTTAATATTTTTCAATTAAATCAAACTTATACTGGGCATGACCCCAGGTTAAATATTGGGCCAAAAGGATTTACTGGTGAAAGATATGGTGGCAGTACTTATTGGGATACAGAAGCCTATTGTCTACCATTTTATTTAAATACAACTGATGATAAAATCGCTAAGAATTTATTATTGTATAGATATAATCATTTAGAAAAGGCAATAGAAAATGCAGATAAATTGGATTTAGATGGTGCATTATATCCAATGGTAACTATGAATGGAGAAGAGTGCCACAATGAATGGGAAATAACATTTGAGGAAATTCATCGTAATGCTGCAATAGCATATGCTATTTATAATTATATTGAATATACAGATGATACAAAATATTTGGCGGATTATGGTTTTGAAGTTTTAGCACAAATAGCCAGGTTTTGGGCAGATAGGGTAAATTATAATCCTAGAAAAGGAAAATATATGATTTTAGGTGTTACTGGGCCAAATGAATATGAAAATAATGTTAATAACAATTGGCATACTAATAGAATGGCTGTTTGGACTTTAGAATATGCTCTAGAAGTAAAAGAATATTTAAAAGAAAATCATAATTTAAGACACGATGAATTAATTGAAAAAATAGGAATTAAGGAAAAAGAGTTAGCTAAATGGGAAGATATAATTGAAAATATGTACTATCCTTATGTGGAATCTTTAGGAATTTTTGAGCAGCAAGATGGTTATATGGACAAAGAATTGAAAAGTACAGCTGAAATTGATAATAGTGATTTACCTATTAAACATAATTGGTCCTGGGATAGGATTTTAAGATCATGTTATGTAAAACAAGCTGATGTATTACAAGGTTTATATTTCTTATCAGATGAATATGATTTGGATACTAAAAAAAGAAATTTTGATTTTTATGAGCCCAAAACAGTCCATGAATCTTCTTTATCTCCATGTATTTATTCTATAATTGCTTCCGAGATTGGTTATAAAGAAAGAGCTTATGAACTGTATTTAAGAACTGCTAGACTTGATTTAGAAAATTATAATGCAGATACTGAAGATGGCTTGCACATTACAAGTATGGCTGGAACCTGGATGTCAATAGTACATGGATTTGCAGGAATGAGAATGAAAAATGATAAATTGAGTTTTACTCCTTATACTCCTGAAGAATGGGATAATTATTCTTTTAAAATAAATCATAAAAATAGAATTTTAAAAATACATGTTTATGATGATGAAGTGAAAATTAGTTTAGAAAAGGGAGATAACTTAGAAATCTTTGTTTTTGATCAAAGTTATGAAATTGAAAGGGATGAGGATTTAATTATAGAAATATAATAAATACTATGCTTTTAATTTTTAAAAATATAATATTTAATATAAGGCAGTGAAAGCTGTCTTTTTTTGTTTGAAGATTTAGAGGAATTTATATAATTTTAGAGAAAATTATTATAGAGGTGTTAATTATGAAAAGTGAAAAAGAAAAAATGCTTGCAGGTAAATTATATAATTCAAATGACCCTGAATTAGTTAAAGATAGAAAAAGAGCTAAAAAATTATGTACAGAATTTAATAAATTAGAAGCAAATAATATTGAAAAAAGAAAGATTATATTAAAAAAATTATTTAATACAGATAATGACTGTTATATTGAACCTAACTTTTTTTGTGATTATGGTTATAATATCGATATTGGGGAAAATTTTTATGCTAATCACAATTGTGTTATTTTGGATGTGAATAAAGTGAAAATAGGTGATAATGTATTTTTTGGACCTGCAGTGCAAATATATACTGCATCTCATCCAATAAAAGTTAAAAAAAGAAACTCAGGCAATGAATTTGGTTTTGAAGTAGCCATTGGAGATAATGTTTGGATAGGTGGAGGAGCAATAATTAATCCAGGAATTAAAATTGGTGATAATTCTGTTATTGCTTCTGGTAGTGTAGTAACTAAAGATTTTCCTAAAAATGTTATTGTTGGTGGTAATCCAGCAAAAATAATTCGTGAAATAAATAATTCTTAAGGAGGAATATATTATGAAAACTATAGGATTAATTGGTGGAATGAGTTGGGAATCTTCTTTAGAATATTATAGACTGATAAATGAATTTACAAAAGAAAAATTAGGTAAAGGACATTCTGCTAAATCACTAATGCTTTCTGTTGATTTTGATGAAATTGAAAAATTACAGCATAAAAATAAGTGGGATATTTTAAGAGATAAGATGTTAAAATATAGTAAAGATCTAAAAAGTGGTGGAGCAGATTTTATTATAATTTGTACTAATACAATGCATCAAATGTTTGATTATCTAGAAAAAAATATTGATATTCCAATGATACATATAGCAGATGCAGCCGCAAAAGAAATAAAGGAAAAAGAAATTGAGAAAGTTGCTTTATTAGGCACAAAATTTACTATGGAAGGGGATTTTTATAAAAAGAGATTAAAAGAAAAAAATATAGATCTAATCATTCCCTGGGAAGAAGAAAGAGAAATAGTTCATAATACAATATATAATGAGTTAATTGATGGAGTTATTTTAGATGAGTCAAGAGAAAAATTTCAAAAGATAATTCAAAATTTATATGCTAGAGGAGCTGAGGGAGTTGTATTAGGTTGTACTGAAATTCCTTTATTAATTAAAGATGAAGACAGCCCTATTCCAATTTTTGATACTACAAAAATACACTCAAAAGCTGCAGTAGAATATGCCCTAGAAAAATAATAGATAGGAGTACCGGTATGAACAAAAAAATTATAACTTTGAATTTAATTTTACTTATTTTTCTAGTGCTTTTTTCTTTGAAAGTGTCAGCCATAGAAAAAAATTATTTAGACATAGATGAAAATATAGTTAATAAAGAAATTGAAAGTGATTTGATAAAAAACTATATTATAGAGGATTCAGATAGATTTCCTATCAAAGATAAAGGGACTCTTGCTTTGGCTTTAGGTGGAGGCGGAGCTAGGGCTTTTGTTAACATAGGAGTATTAAAAGCTTTATATGAAAATAATATTCCTATTGATATGGTTGTAGGTACTAGTATGGGTGCAGTTATTGCTGCTATGTATGGTAGTGGTTTAAATCCTTATGAAATTGAAAAAATAGTTAAATCAAAAGATTTTGCTAATTTATTTGATTTTAACTTTCTTTTAACTTTTTCTTTATTAGACCCCTCAAAACTAAATGATTTTTTAGGAAAAATAGTTTTAGAAGATAAAATTGAAAACTTTCCTATAAATACTGCTATTTTAAGTTTGAATTTAACTAAGGAAAAAAAATATATACACACTAACGGTTATATTGGAGATGTGGTTCATAGTTCTTATGCTATTCCTATTATTTTTCCAGTTAAATATTATAATAAAGAATACTTTATTGATCCAGGAATACAAGAATTAACACCAGCATTAGCAGCAAAAGCACTTGGAGCTGATTTTATAATTTCAACTTCTGCAATTGATAAAATATCTTATAATAATTTTAAATTACCACATAGAGCTTGGTTAAGAACAATTAATATTATAAAAGAAGAAAATGCCCTTCAAATTACAAGAGATCATTCTGATATAGTAATAGAACATGAAGTTGGCGATTATTCATTTATGGATTTTCACTTAGTAGATAGTTTTATAAAATTAGGTTATGAAGAAACGTTAAATAAAATGGATGAAATAAAAAATAAAATTGAAAGAAGAGTTGATTATTCAAATAATTATGGAGATGAAAGAATAGATAAATTATTAGAAGATCTAAAATATAAGCGATTTATATATAGAGAAAATAAATTCAAAACTTCATTAGTTTATGGAAAAGAGAAAAGATTTTATTATAATAATTATTTTAAAAATAATAAATATTTACCTCAATATGGTTTTGATTTTATTTTGAATAAACTGCTTATATCATATTTAAAAGACTATAAACAAGATAATCAACAAATTAAATTTAAAATTAATAATTTGAGTGAAAATACTGATTTAGTTTTGATTTATGATGATTATAAAAATGATAATTATAAATTATACTCAAAATATTATTCAGGTGATTTAATTTATAATTTTGGATTAGCTAGTTTAGAAAATAATAATTATCTTAATGCAGCTTTAGAGCATGATAATTTGTTAAATAATAAATATAGTATGAATAGTAGTATTGATTATTATCATTCATTAAACAAAAAAGAGAATAAGTATATTTTAGATGGAAAAATAAAAATACCAATAAAGAAAAAATTTGATTTTACTTCAAGATATTTGTTTCAAAATAAAAATTATTATTATGACCCAGAAATTTATAGGTCTAATTTAGCAAAAAATGAAGGTGAAAATATTAAATCTATTATTTCTTCAGAATTGGGTTATTCTTATAAATTTAAGCATAGCAAGGAGATTTTAATAGCTTTTCAAGTTTTAGGGTATAGAAACTATATTTTCATAGATAATTTAAATTTGGGAAATAAAGAAAATGTTGCTTATGGAATAGGTTTAGAAACAGAAATGAAAGTTATGGGGATTAAAGAATTAGATTTATCAACATACCTTTCCTTTAAAAACCAAAATCCTGATTTAGGAATAAGTATAAATTTTAATTTTTAAAAAAAATAAATAATATTAAAAGAGGAAAGGAAGTTATTCCTTTCCTCTCGATAAATATTTATTTATATAATTTTTCATAATATTCGTCAAGCATTCTCTTAGCAGAAAAGCGTTGATAAGTTGTATCAATACTTGCTTGCATCATTGCTATCCATTTGTTTTTTTCTTCATAGTAAGTTGGGACAACTTCTTCTAAAAGAACATCATATAATGCATTCAAATCATGTTGGTCTTGTTCTTTACCTTGATAGCCGTCTCCAAATTGCCAGCCATTTTCTCCGTGTTTACAGGCTTCTGGCCACCAACCATCCAAAATACTTAAGTTTAAAACTCCATTCATAGCTGCTTTCATTCCTGAAGTTCCACTTGCTTCCTGTGGTTTACGAGGATTATTAAGCCAGACATCAACACCCTTAGTTAATAATTTACCAACTTCAATATCATAATCTTCAATAAAAACAACAGATTCAGGATATTTTCTTGACATGTGAATAAGATGAGAAACCATATCTTTACCTGAATTATCTTCAGGGTGAGCTTTACCAGAGAATACTAATTGAATTTTATTTTTTTCAAGATATTCACCTATTACATCTGGTTTTCTAAAAATCAAATCTGGTCTTTTATAAGTAGCGGCTCTTCTAGCGAATCCTATCATCAATCGATCTTTTCGTAAACTAACAGCATTTTTTCTTTCAATATATTTAATTAACTTGCATTTATGTTTTTGATGAATCTTCCACAGTTTTTCATTATCATCATAATTTGTAATAATACTATGGTCAACCCAGGTTCTTCGATTTATTCCATTTGTTATTGCTTTAATTGGTGATTTATTCTCTACATCCCCCCACATATCTTTAGCTGTTTCTCCATGTAATTGAGAAACAGCATTGGCTACACGAGAGAGACGAAGTCCAGCTACAGTCATATTAAATGGAGAGCCTCCAATTTTTTCCATTTGCTTATAAGTTAAACCATTAAAGGCTCCTAGATTACCTAAAAGTTCTAGACTATGGGCTTCATTACCTTCTTTAACTGGAGTATGTGTTGTAAAGACAATTTCTTTTCTAGTTTTTTCCCAGGCTAAATCAAAATTCATTCCTTTTTTCATTTTTTCTTTAATTAATTCTGTACCGGCAAGAGCAGCATGACCTTCATTGAAGTGATAAACATCTATATTTAGGTCCAACTCTCTTATAGCTTTAATTCCTCCAATTCCTAAAACAATTTCCTGAGCAATTCGCTTTTCTTCAGAACCAATATATAATTTATCTGTAATTATTTGTCTTTCATCATTTTGTGGCAAATTTGTATCTAATAGATAAAGAGGAGTATTTCCATAACCTTCTAATTTCCAAACTTTTGCAAATATAGTTTGTTCCTTATAAGGTACATCTATAACAACACCAGTATCTTCTAATTTATCATAAATATTTTCATAAGTTGGGTAAGAATCATAGGGATAGTCATTATCTCCAATTAATTGTTTGGTATAACCTTTTTTCCAGAGAAGACCTATGCCAATTAAAGGATAATAGCTTTCACTTGCTGTTTTTAAAGTATCACCAGCTAGAATACCTAGACCACCTGAATAAATTCTTAATTCTTTATCTAGACCAAATTCCATACAAAAATATGCTACATTAGGATTTTTGTTATCAGTATATTTCAAATTATCCATCTCCTTAGACGATTGCATTTTTTTCTACTACTACCGGAAAATCTTTTGTTCCTTTTAATTCAGTATTATTATTTATTTGAGCATTTTTATCAGTGATTACATTTTCTAATTTTGCATTTCTACCCACGGTTGTTTTTTGCATTATTATACTATTTTTAACTTGAGCACCTCTTTTTATAGTTGCTCCTCTAAATAAAATACTATTTTCAACTTCTCCTTCGATTATACATCCATTAGCTGCAATTATATTTTTAGCTTGCCCTCTATCACTAAATTTAGTAGGAGCTTCATCTTTTGGTTTAGTGAAAATTTGATTTTTAAAAAAGATATCTTCTCTAATTTTAGAATCTAATAATTCAAGACTATTATTAAAATAACTTGCAAGAGAATTGATATTTGCTATATAACCTTTAAAAGGAAAGGCCTTAATACTATATTTATTTAAATTTCTAATAATTCCATCTTTAATAAAGTCCCAATTTCCTTTAGAAGAACAATCATCAATAATATCAATTAGTAAATCTTTTTTCATAATAAATTTTTCTAAAGCAATTTTATTATATATTTGTCTATCTGGTTTAACTTTCATTTCAGTTATATTGTTATTACTATCAGTTTCAATAACTGTTTGACTTTTACTTTGTTTAGATGTTGATACTTGTTTATAAATAGCTGTTATATCTGCATTTGATTTGAGGTGATAATTAAAGGCTTCATTAAAGTCAATATTACAGATAATATTTGAGCTAGAAATAATAACATAATCTTGACTACTTCTTTCAAGATAATCTAAATTTGCTAAAAGATTATCAACATCACCTCGATATAATTTGTTACTTTCATAGCTTTGAGCAGGAGGTAAGAGAAAAAGACCGTCTCTTTTGCGATCAAGATCCCAAGCTTTACCAGGACCAAGATGATCTAGAAGAGAACGAAATTTGTTTTCTAGAAAAATACCTACATTTATTATTCCCGAATTGACCATATTTGATAAAGGAAAATCAATTAATCTATATCTACATCCAAAAGGTACAGAAGCAAGAGATCTGTGTTTAGTCAAATCTTTTAAAACATTTTCTTCCTGTATATCATTAATTATACCCATAACATTTTTCATTTATATTTCCTCCTTCCAATTTTCAAGGTATTAAATTTATTCAACTACAGTTCCATTTTCAATATTAGTTCCACGTGATATAGTCATATTATCTGCTACTACAGTTATTTCAGGATTAATTAAATCATCTGCTCCAACATTTACATTATCTTTAATATTAACATTGTGACAGATAATAGATTTATTAATATAACATCCTTCACCAATCTTAGTATTTGGTAGTATTACTGAATCTTCTACAATAGTATTTTTTCCAATTGAAGAGCCAAAAAAGACGACTGAATTTTTAACTGTTCCTTCAATCTCAGAACCTTTATTGACTAATGAATGATTTACTTCAGCATCTTCAGAGATAGAAAGAGGAGGTTGATTAGGATTTAAACTTGAAATTATCCAATCTCTATCATAAAGGTCTAAACCTGCATCTTTATGAATTAAGTCCATATGAGCTTTCCAATAACTTTTAATAGTTCCAACATCCATCCAGTAACCATCATATTCATAAGCATAAACACTATAATTATTTTCAATTAAAGAAGGAATAATATTTTTACCAAAATCACCATCAGAATCTGGATTTTTACTATCTTTAATAAGATGTTCTTTTAAAGTTTTCCAATTAAAAATATATATCCCCATTGAAGCTAAATTGTTTTTAGCTTCTTCAGGTTTTTCTTGAAATTCTATAATTTTATTCTCATCATTAGTATTCATTATTCCAAATCGATGTGTTTCTTCCCAGGGAACTTCAATAACTGCTATAGAAGCAGTGGCATCTTTTTCTTTATGAAAATCTAACATCTTAGAATAGTCCATTTTATAAATGTGATCTCCAGAGAGCACAAGTACATATTCTGGATTATAACGATCTATATAATTAATATTGTGATAAACAGCATCAGCTGTACCCTTATACCAGCCACCTCCATCATCATGGAGATAAGGTGGAAGTACAGTCAAGCCTCCATCATTTCTATCTAATTCCCAGGAACTACCATTACCAATATAAGAGTTTAAAATAAGAGGTTCATATTGCGTTAAAATTCCAACTGTATTTATACCTGAATTTGAGCAATTACTTAAAGGAAAATCAATAAGTCGATATTCTGCTCCAAAAGGAACTGCAGGTTTGGCCAGGTTATTAGTTAAAACTCCAAGTCTAGTACCTTTTCCTCCTGCAAGAAGCATTGCAACAATTTCTTTTTTTGCCATGTTAACCCTCCTTAATAGTTTTTTTCTTTTTTAAATATATAGATGAAAGTGGAGGCAATTCCACTTCTAATGAATAAGGACGTGAGTGACAGGAAATTTTGGAAGGAGAATAGACTTTTTTGTCATCTATACTATTTCCTCCAAATTTTTCTAAGTCACTATTAAAAACTAATTCATATTTATGATAATTAGGTATTCCTATTCGATAATTTTCTCTTTTTACAGGTGTGAAATTGCAAATTACTAATAAAGAATCGTCTTGATTATAGGAATACCTAAAAAAACTAATAACACTTGCTTCTTTATCATCTGCTTCCACCCATTCAAAACCTTCATATTTATGATCTAATAACCAAAGTGCCTCTTCCTTAAGATAAAATTCATTTAATTTTTTAACATAATTTTGCATTTTTTTATGTTTTTCATAATCAAGTAAAAACCAATCTAATTCTTGTTTATAATTCCATTCAATAAATTGGGCAAACTCGCCTCCCATGAATAATAAATTTTTGCCTGGATGAGCAATCATATAAGCATATAAAAGTCTTAAGTTAGCAAATTTTTGCCAATAATCACCTGGCATTTTATCTAAAAGTGATTTTTTTCCATGTACTACTTCATCATGAGATAATGGTAAAATATAATTCTCAGAATAAGCATACATCATAGAAAAAGTTAATTTGTTATGTACCCCTTTTCTAAGAAGAGGATCTTTTTCCATATATTCTAATGTATCATTCATCCATCCCATATTCCATTTAAAATTAAACCCAAGGCCATTTTCATAAGTAGGAGTAGTCACTCCAGGCCATGAACTAGATTCTTCAGCAATCATTAATGCTCCAGGATATTTTTCAAAAACTTTTTCATTTAATTTTTGCAGAAATTCTATTGCCGCTAAATTTTCATTACCTCCATATTTATTAGCTGCCCATTGTCCATCTTCTTTTTGATAATCTAAATAAAGCATGTTACTTACAGCATCTGCCCTAATTCCATCAATATGAAATTCTTCAAACCAAAAAATAGCATTAGAAATTAAAAAACTCCAAACTTGAGGTTGTGCAAAATCAAAATTTAGAGTATCCCATTGAATATTTTCAGCTCTCCTTGGATCTTCACTTTCAAAAAGAGGAGTTCCATCAAAGAGTCTTAAACCATGGTCATCTTTACAAAAATGTCCAGGTACCCAGTCAATAATGACCCCAATATTATTTTGATGGCACTTATCAACTAAATATTTGAAATCTGCTGGCTTTCCATAACGGCTTGTAACAGCATAGTAGCTTGTAATTTGATAGCCCCAAGAGCCATCAAAAGGATGTTCTGCAATAGGAAGAAGTTCAATGTGGGTGTAACCCATTTCATTGATATAATTTACAAGTTTATCAGCGATTTTTCTATAATTTAAAATCTCGCCATTTTTATTTCTTTTCCAGGAAGCTAAGTGTAACTCATAAATTGAGAGAGGATTTTTGTGAGGATTAAATGATTTTCTTTTTTTTAGCCACTTTTTATCATTCCAAGTATAATTAGCTAAATCATAGATTTTAGAAGCAGTTTTAGGTTTTTTTTCTGCATAAAATGCATAAGGGTCTGCTTTTAGTCTGATTTCATCATTAGGACCTATAATCTCATATTTATATAAATCATAAAGTTGGGCCTCTTTAATTACAGTTGTCCAAATTCCTGAATCTCCAATCTTTTTCATTTGATGAACATTACTTTTCCAGTCATTAAAATCTCCTACTACACTTATTTTTTTAGCATTAGGAGCCCAAAGATTAAATCTTACTCCTTTATCAATTATATGACTACCAAGAAAATTAAAGCTTTGAAAATGTTCACCTTTATTAAAAAGATAGCGATCATAATCACTAGGATAAAATTTATTCATAATTAGCCTCCAAACCTATAGTGGCTTTTTTAGTCTATTAAATAAATACAATATTTATATTTAATTATAACATATACTAGTATTTATTTCTAGAATTCTGTATATTTATTTAACTTATTAATTCATGATTCCTTTATCTATTTTCTATGATCTATTAAATTTTGTGAAAAGTTCAGAATTAATTTAGCTTGACACAAAAAGGAATATTTAATAAACTAGTGATATGAAATAAAAAAGGAGGGTAAAAATGTCTGAAAAGTTAAAAATTTTATT
>JBNJDL010000012.1:0-23623 GCA_051744825.1 Bacillota bacterium
TCTAAATCTATTTTATTTATAATAGGTATAATTTCTAAATCATGTTCTAAGGCTAAATATATATTTGATACAGTTTGAGCCTCTACACCTTGAGCAGCATCTATTACTAGCAAAGCACCTTCAGCAGCTGCTAATGAACGTGAAACTTCATAAGAAAAATCAACATGTCCAGGAGTATCAATTAAATTCAGTTCATAATCTTTATACTCCAATCTTACTGCCTGAGCTTTTATAGTAATTCCTCTTTCTCTTTCTAAATCCATCTTATCTAATAATTGATCTTGCATCTTTCTATCAGCAATAGTATCAGTATATTCTAATAATCTATCTGCAAGAGTTGATTTACCATGATCAATGTGAGCAATAATACAAAAATTTCTAATATCTTGACTATCCAAAATTAATCCTCCTCTAATTATTAACAATCTAATCTGTTGACATTATAACATCACCCACTTTTTTAATCAAGAATTCATAAATTCTGGGTTTTATTTAAAACATTATGTATAATTTCAGCAAATATTTTGGCTGAATAAATAGCTTCAGAGGTAGTATTCCTAAAATCTCCTATTTCTACTAATAAAGAATGAGGATGTAAATCTTGATTATAAGTTGTATCTCTTAACACTAACTCTTTTTGTAATAAATTAGGATAATTTTTCTTAATTTCATTTTCAATTTTTGTTGCAAATTTCAAGTTTTCTTGCCACTTTAAATGATGATCTTCTAAATCAAGATGAGCAAAATCAAAATTTCCATTTGTAACTACAAACATAATTTTAGCTGCTCTCTTACCTTTAATAGTACTTATTACATCTCTTCGATTTGCATTTTCGATTCCATTTCGGTGAATATCCAAAATTAAGTCTACATTTTTTTCTTCATTTAATAATTTTTTTACTGTTTTTCGTGAATTCAAATAAGATAAAGCATACTCACTATCATGAACTTTTGTCGAATGAATTACTTTATAATTATATTTACTTGATAATTCTCTAGCAAGTTCTCTTCCAACTTTGGCAACATTCCCAATTTCACCTGCTTGGACATGACCATTTATATCCTGAGTTCTTGGATCATCTATATATGTTTCTGAAGTGTGTGTATGATAAATTATTATTGTTTTTTCATTTTTATTGTCTATAGTTTTATTTTCCTTTTTTGTTTCTTTTTGCTCTGTATTTTCTTCTTTAGTTGTTCTTAAATCATTATCAATATTAAATTTTAATTTTACAATATTCAATTCTTCATTTTTATTGCTTTGATATAATATATTTTCCTCCTCTCTTAATACATCAGGAGTATAATGAGCTAATAGTGGAATTTCTTTTTTTAAATAAGTTATTGGATTTTTAGCTTCTACTCCAGTCAAATAATAAATCATCTTTTCAATATTTAATAAATTATTTATTTTTTTTAAATTTAAAACCAAATCAATATTAAAAAAATGTATAATAACAGATATAATTACTAATAAAAATATCGATATAATTAGTGTTTTTTTCACAGTTGTCCCCCCAATAATATATATGCCTGTATGAAAATCTTATGTAAAAAAATTAGGCCCTTTAAAAGGCCTAATTGCTTTTTACAAATATAATGAAAGATTTTCTGTAGTTATATCTGGATGAAGGGCCACATTTATTCCTCCACCTATTATCCTACTTAAATCTTTTATTAATTCATCTACCCCCTTGGGAGATACTATCATATCTCCTAAATATGGACTCAAAATTTCCTTAACTGCCCTATCTTTTTCCGCATCTTCAACTCTTTTAAATCTTTCTTTTTCTGTTGCTGAAAAAATATTTGATTTAATTAAGTACTCAAATGCATCATTTACTATGGTTACAGCTCCAACTACAGTAGGTACACCTACTGCAATAACTGGAACCCCCATTGTTTCCTTATTTATTCCCATTCTATCCTTTGCTAAACCTGAACCAGGTGATATTCCAGCATTACTCAGTTGAATTGTATTTCCTAGTCTCTTTGTACTTCTGGCTGCAAGAGAATCAACTGCTATAATTAAATCTGGTCTCACATTTTCCACTACACCTCTTATAATCTCAGCTGTTTGTACTCCAGTTAACCCCAAAACTCCTGGGGAAAGAGCACAAACTGAGCGCATACCATTTCTTACTTCAGGAGGAGCCTGATTATAAAGATGTCTTGTTACCATTAAATTATTTAACACATGAGGACCTAAAGCATCAGGGGTAGCATTCCAATTTCCCAGTCCTACTACAAAAATTGTTGCTTTTTCAACTGGATTATATTCAAAACGGCTAAAATCAATTAATTTATTTAATTCTTCTGCAAAAACTTGACTTATTTCATCATGAACAATCCTATTTTGCCCTTTTAAACCATCTGATTCAATAGTAATATATCTTCCTTTAACTTTATTTATTATTTTTGCTGCATTATCATCTAAAACATCTACCCTTGTAATTTTTGTATTATCAGTACTTCTTTCATTTACCTTTACACCTTTTATTTCTCCACCTGTTCTTTTTACAGCCATATTTTGTGCTTCTAAGGCAAGATCTGTATAAACGTTTTTCATTATTTTCCTCCTTAGCGAATTTCTGTAGGAACAAAAACATCAATTAATCCTATTATAGCTGCTGCTAAACCCGCTCCTATTATAGTTACATTAAAGTTATTTACAAAATATTGAGCAATATAAATTACAACTGCCGAGCTTATAAAGCCTACCATACCTCTATTTTGAGGAGAAATTCTTTCACCAAAAATCATTTCTACTACATACCCTAATAAAGAAATGGCGACTGCAGCAATTATAGCATTAGTAAAACCAACTATTGAAAAACCAGGTAATATGTAACTCACTATTATTAATACTAATGCAGATACAATAAAACGAACAATCATCCCTAACCATCTACCCATCTATTTCACCTCCTAGCAATTAAGATTTTCATATTTATATAATAACCATATATTTCTTTTTTATACTTGTACTTTAAGAGATTTAGCAAAACACTTGCAATTAAAGTAAAGTCATGTTAAAATGTAATCTGCATGAAATCTTTTATTTTTAAAAAAAAATTAAATTACATAGAGATTTGTTTATAACAAGGAGGTGAAATTATGCCTATTATTGAATCCGCCAAAAAAAGAGTAAGATCTTCTGAAAAAAAGAAAAAATTTAACCGTAAATGGAAAGATAAAGTAAAAGATTCTATTAAAAATTACGAAGAACTTATAGAAGCAGAAAAAATAGAGGAAGCAAGAGAACAATTAAATGAAACTAAAAGTGTGATTGATAAAGCTGTTAAGCATAATATTCTTCATAAAAATAATGCTGCTCGTAAGAAATCACGTCTAACTAAAATGCTTAATGAACTTGAATAATTATTAATATATTAAAGCTTATTCCTTGCTCAAGGAATAAGCTTTTTGATTTTTATATTATATTTTTCTATATATTTAATAAAGCCATTTCTATCGCTCTTTCTTTCTTTTTATATTTCCCTTTCAATATATCTAAATTAGCTTCTAAAAATCTTTCTAATAAAATTTCTAATTCTTCAGAACTAAAATTATTAACTTGAGTATAACATTTTTTTATTGGATAAGGATGTTCACCTAATTTTTTTGCTATTTTTTTATGTCTAAATCCCTTCTTTTTCAATTCCTTCACCTGTATTAATAATCTTATTTGCCTATTAATCATTGACAAAATCATTAAAGGACTTTCACCATTTTTTATCATTTCATTATATAACAATAATGCTCTATCTTTTTTTCTTTCACTTAAAGCATCTGTTAAAGAAAATATAATATTTTCTTTCATAGATTTATCTCTACTAATAATTTTTCGTATATCCTCTAAATTAATATAATCTTTTTCCATATAACAGGTATTAATCTTTTCTATTTCATTTTTTAATAATTGCAAATTATTATTAAACATTTCTTCTAGTAATTTTACTCCTCGCCTATCAACATTTTTATTATAAACATTAAACTTATTAATTATCCAATTATCTAAGTTATTATATTTTGGAGGATTGAGTTCAAGAGTTTTACCTGCTTTTTTTATTGCTTTATTTACTTTTATTCTATTATCTATTTTATCCGAAACTAAAATAATTAAAATAGTAGTTTCAGGAAAATTTTCAAATAATTTAATTAATTTCTTATCTTCATTTGATTTCTTTGTGAAATAATTTTTACAATTTGCTATTATAAATCTTTTATCACTAAAACTAGGCAAAGTAATCGATTTTTTCTTTAACTTTTCAATAAATTGTGGATCATCATCATTTAAATAACTAAGATTAAAATCTTTAATATTTTCTGCAATAAATTTTTTTTCAAATTTTTTTATAAATTCCTCTAATAAATATTTTTCTTCACTATATACTAAATAGATAGATTCTAATTCTTCAAGATTTTTATTTAAAATTTTATCACTTTGAGGCAAATTAATTCATCCTCCTATTTACTTATATTTGTTTTATGGTACCATAGAAAAAAATAATATTCAAAATAAATATTTTGCTATTTTGTGCTAGTATAAAATGAAATAATAAATTACATAATAAGAATACAACGAAACGAAAGGAGGTGAAAAAATGGGATTAGGACAAAAAAATAATACTTTAGTTAATCCACTTGCAGCTCAAGCAATGGAAAAATTCAAGTATGAAGTAGCAAATGAAATAGGTCTTAGTGTTCCTCAAAGTGGTTATTGGGGAGAATTAACTTCTCGTGATTGTGGAGCAGTTGGAGGTCACATGGTTCGTAAAATGATCGAATCTTATGAAAATCAGGCAGCAAACACAGGTAGCACTCAAAATCAACAGTACTAATAAATAATATTATAATTATAAAGAAGACATCTAAAAATGAGCGGGTTACCCGCTCATTTTATTTATTATACCCTTTTATACTATAGCTATATCCATCTGTACTTATAATTACTGCACCCATGTCCTTTGTAACCCATTTATTAATTTTGAAATTATCAATTCTATTAATAACCTTTTCATCTGGATGGCCATAATTATTTTCCCCAACTGAGATAATTGCTTCTTTTGCTTTAACTGCTGCTAAAAATTCTTCTGTAGTTGAGCTATCACTACCATGATGACCTATTTTTAAAACTGTTGATTTCAAATCATCTTTCATTTCAATTAATTTTAATTCTCCCTCTTTTTCTAAATCACCAGTCAAAAGTAAAGAAAAATTTCTATAATTTACTTTTACAACTATTGAATTATTATTTTTGCTTTTATTTAAATAATTATTTTCTAAAAATGGATGTAAAATCAAAAATTCAATCTCTTCATTTTTAATTTTATCTCCTCTTTTAGTTTCATAAATTTCAACACCTTTTTTTTGAGCTAAATTAACAATTTGAGTAGAAAGGTCGTTTTTAGTATAATTAATAGGTAAAATAAGAGCTGAAATCCGGTCTTTTTCTAATAAAGTTTTAATTCCTAAAGCATGATCTGTATCAAAATGTGTAACCATTGCTAAATCAATTTTTTTGATTCCTTTATGCTTCAGATAGGGAAGCAATACAACTTCACCCTGATTATTATTTAATCCCGCCATTCCTCCCCCATCTATTAAAATAGTATCCCCATTCGTTAAAGTCAATAATATACTATCACCTTGACCAACTGAAAAAAATATAATTTCTAAATCTCTATTTGTTTTGTAACTTAAATTTAAAATTATTAATAATACAAGCGTTATATAAAAAATTTTTTTATAAAATAGATTTTTTCTTCTTAAAGGCGGAATAGATCGTTTTTTAAATAAAATAGGAGCAGTTATTAAAATGAAATATACAAAAATAACATTTATTAATTTCGGAGTTGCAATTTCAAAATTTCCATAAGGAAATAAAGTTGAAAAATACATTCCATTATATAGTAAATTTATTAATATTTCTAATATAACACTACTTACTTTAAATATTATTGGAAAAACAATAGCAATTATTAGAGAAATAAAAGAAATAATAACAATTAAAGCTGTTAATGGAATGGCCCATAAATTTGTAATAATTCCCATTGGAGTAATCATATTAAAATAATAAGATGTTATGAGTACAGAACCTAATTGGGCAGATATAGAAACAGCCAATAAACCTGGGAATATTTTTGAAAAAAAATTATAATAGAGTAAAATCATCAATAAAACTAAATAACTTAATTGAAATCCTATATCAAATAATGCATAAGGATAAATAATTAGATTCAAGACAGCACTAAGAGCTAAAATATTATAAATATCAGCATTTCTATCTAGATATTTTCCCCATAAGAAAAAAATTGCTAATAAAGAAGCTCTAAGAACTGAAGCTCTTAAACCAGTAATAAAAATATAGCTAAATAAAACTAAGGTTATTAAAGAATTTTTTAGAAATAAATTATTTAATTTAATTAATTTACAAAATTTAAGTAATATTAATAAAATAAACCCAACATGCAATCCTGAAATAGCCAATAAATGATTTGCTCCTGATAAGGTAAATACTTCTTCCCAATTTTCTTTTAGTCTAGCTCTTTCTCCCAGTAATAAAGCTTTTATAACATCATTATATGGTTCTTTTAAATTTTTATCTAAAATAGCAATAAGTTTTTTTTTGATATTAACTATAATCTCTCTAAAGTTAGTTGAATTTTTACTTATGAAGTTTAATTTTTTATCATAATAACCTACTGCATATATACCTCTTTTTTTTAAATGATCTTTATAAGAAAATGCTCCAGGGTTTTCTTTACCTTTCACTTCTTTTATTTCAAAATAACCACTATAAATTTCATTTTCTCTTAATTTATAAGGTAAATAATTTTTACTTAACTCTAATTTCCCATATTTAATTTTAGAGTTATTTATTTGTTTTACCTTTAAATATATCTTATCACCATTTAAATTTTTTAAATCTTCTTTTACTATTCCAACTAGATATACACTTTTATTTGCAGTCCATTTGCTAAGAGAATAATTACTATTATATTTATATTCTTCAATAAAAACCAAAATATTACCTAAGAAATAAATCAATATTAAAACTATGGCGATTACTTTTTTATCAGTTTTTATAAAAGTAAAAAACATTAATAAAATAAATGTAATTATTAAAAAATTAAAAGTAAAATAATAAAAAGTAATTATTCCCCCAGCTAAATACAGAAACACTAATAATAAAGGTCGTTGCTTAAAAAATATCATTTTATACTTACCTCATCCTCAAAATTTTCTAAGGTTGCTTCCCCTATGCCACTTACATTAATTATTTCCTTAATACTGCTAAAAGAACCTTTTTCCTCTCTATATTTGATTATTGCTTTAGCTTTACTCGGTCCTATACCGCTTAAATTTTCTAAATCTTTTTGAGTGGCATAATTAATATTAATCTTTTTATCTTCATTAGAAAAACTATCTATCTTATTATTATCTTTAGAAATATTATTATTTTCTGCAATCGAAGGAATATGAATTTTCTCACCATCTTTTAAATATGAAGCCATATTTATATTTTCTAAATCAGCAGTATTTGTTGCTCCACCAGCTTTTTGAAATATATCAATAATTCTATCTCCATTTTTCATTGTATATACACCTGGAGATTTTATTTTTCCTGTTATATATACTTGAATTTTTTCTATTTCTTTTGCATTAGCATTTGTATTTTCCATATTATTTTCATTAATTAAATTTGTAGTTTTATTATTATCATTTTCTGTTATAAGAGAAGTTGTTAAATTTTGATTTGAATCAGTTAAAAAAATGTATGTTATAACACCTCCTAAAAAAAATCCAATAATAACAAAAATCAAATATTCTTTCTTGAAATTTTTCATAATATCTCCCCTTTCTTTATAAAAACACTATATTACTTATTTTCTCTTAATTTACATATTTTTCCTGCATTAAAATAAAAAAATTTCCCTCTCGGGAAATATAAATTAATTTATTTTATGAATATATTTTTGAATTTATCTTTTTAAGAATCAAATCATTTGCTATTTCATTCATTCCTCCATGAGGAACAATTATATCTGCTTTATATCTACTTGGTTTAACAAATTTATCATGCATTGGTTTTACTGTAGATAAATATTGTTTTTTAACTGATTCAAAATCTCTATCCCTATTTTTTATATCTCTACTTATCCTTCTCAATAACCTAATATCTGCATCTGTTTCTACATAAATTTTCAAATCAAACATTTTAGCTAACTTATCATAATGAAAAATCAATATTCCCTCTACTATAACTATCGGAGTAGGTTCAATTTTGACAGTATCAGAAAGTCTTTCATTAGTTTTATAAGAATATTTAGGTCTATTTATTCTTTTACCTTCTTTTAAATTTTTTAAATGTTTAATTAATAACTCTGTTTCAAAAGCAGAAGGATGATCAAAATTAATTTTATTTTCAGGAACATCAAAATAACTTTTATCATAATAATAATAATCATGTTTTAAAATAGTTACTTCATCTCTAAAGGAATTTTTTAATATATTTGCAAGAGTTGTTTTACCTGAAGCAGTTCCTCCAGCTATTCCTATTAAATACATAAGCAATTTCTCCTTTTATATAATAATTAACATTCATTATTATAGCAAAATAATTTCTATTACTCAAGAAAAACTCCACTGCAAAACAGTGGAGTTTAATTTCTTTTTATTTACCCAAATATTTTAGACCAAATATTGACTACCATAATTATAAATATACTTACTGGAGCAATGTATTTTAATAGAATTTTATAGAATTTACCTATTTTTATTTTACCTGCCCCTTTGTTTGTTTCTTTTATCATATTTTTAGCTTCCCAAACATATCCTGCAAAAATTGCAGTAAATAAACCTCCTAATGGAAGAAAAACATTATTTGCAATCCAATCATAGGTATCTAAAACATCCAAACCCATAAAGCTAAAATCAGAGAGAGTACTATAACCTAAAATTGGTGGGATTCCAACTAAAAATATTATAAAACCCATAATCTGTGCTGCTTTTTTTCTTGTTATATCAAATTCATCAACAAAATAAGCTACTACAACTTCTAAAAGAGATATAGCTGAAGTTAAAGCTGAAATAGATAAAAGTAAGAAAAATAAAAATCCAAAGAAAGAACCTAAAGGCATTTTCGCTAAAACTCCAGGTAAAGTAATAAATACTAAACCAGGGCCAGCACTAGGGCTAAAACCAAGAGCAAACACAGCTGGAAATATTGCCAAACCTGCCAATACAGCAATTAAAGTATCAAAAGAAATTATATAAACTGCATTATCAGTTACATTTTCTTTTTTAGATAAATAACTACCATAGGTAATCATTGCTCCCATTCCTAAGCTTAAGGTGAAAAATGCCTGAGCTATAGCATCGGTAAATGTTTGAGAACTAACTTTAGAAAAATCAGGTTTTAAATAAAAACTAAGACCTTCTACAGAACCCTCCAAAGTTAAAGCTCTAATTACTAAAGCAATAAGAATGAAAAATAATACAGGCATTAAAGTTTTAGCTGCTTTTTGTATCCCATTAACAACTCCAGCTCTAATTATTAATACAGTAATTAACATAAATAAAGCATGCCAGGCTACTGGAGTTGCAAAACCGCTAATATGCGAATTAAACATAGCTGCAAAATCACTACCTGCACTGAATCCACCAATTGCCTTAAAAATATAAGCTAAAGACCATCCTGCTACTACAGAATAATAACTTAAAATAACAAATCCTGTAAATACACCTAAAGCTCCTACTAACCACCAGGGTGTATTGGGGGCAATCTTTTTGAAGGCACCTACCGGGTTCTTTTGAGTTTCTCTACCTAAAGAGATCTCAGCTACAATAACTGGAAACCCAGTTAAAATAATCGCTCCAACAAAAATTAATAAAAAAGCTGCACCTCCATTAGTACCAGTGACATATGGAAAACGCCAAATATTTCCTAAACCTATTGCTGAACCTGCAGCCGCCAAAATAAAGCCTAAATTTGAAGTCCAATTTTCTCTTTTTTTCATATACTCTCCTCCTCTACTACTATTATTTTTAATATAATAACATATTTTATACAATTTGTCGATTAATTATTTAAAAAAAAGTATATTTACTTAATTTGTCATTAATTATCGTTTATCTCTTATTAAAGATTTTTCATTATTTCCTATTAAATCTTCCCTCCCAGCTTTTTTTAGAGCTTTATAAACTAAATCATAGTTTTCAGGATAAGAAAATTGTAATAATGCCCTCTGCATTCTTTTTTCCTCTTTATCTTTTGGAACATATACTTTTTCCATAGTTAAAGGATCAAGACCACTATAATACATAGCAGTAGATAAAGTACCCGGAGTTGGATAAAAGTCTTGTACTTGTTTTGGAATAAATGAAATATCTCTTAAATATTCTGCCAGCTCAATTGCATCTTCTAATTTACTTCCAGGGTGACTAGAAATAAAATAGGGAATTAAATATTGCTCCTTATTAATTTTTTTATTTATGTCATAAAACTTATTTCTAAATTTATCATATAAATCTTTCGATGGTTTTCTCATTTTAGCTAAAACATTTTTAGAAACATGCTCAGGAGCAACTTTTAATTGGCCACTAACATGATATTTGCAAAGTTCTTCTAAAAACTCACTTTCTTCATCTTCTAAAATATAATCATATCGAAGACCTGACCTTATAAAAACTTTTTTTATATCTTCTAAATTTCTTAAACTTCTTAAAATATCTAGATAATCACTATGGTCAACATATAGATTTTTACAAGCTTCTGGATAAAGACATTGTTTATTTTTACAAGACCCTTTACTAATTTGTTTATCACAAGCAGGATGTCTAAAATTAGCAGTTGGGCCTCCAACATCATGGATATACCCTTTAAAATCTTCTAAATCTCTCAATTCTTTTGCTTCTTCTATAATAGAATCTTTAGATCTACTAACAACCCTTCTTCCTTGATGAAAAGTTAAGGCACAAAAAGAACATCCTCCAAAACACCCTCGTGAACTAGTAATACTAAGTTTAACTTCCTCTATAGCTGCTACTCCACCCTCCTTTTCATATATTGGATGATAATCACGTTGATAAGGAAGGTCATATATATGATCCATCTCTTCCTCACTTATAGCTTCCATTGGAGGATTTTGAACTAAATAACGATTTCCATGTTTTTGAAGCAGAATCTCACCTCGAATTGGATCCTGTTCTTCATATTGAATTTTAAAAGCTTTAGCATATTTCCTTTTACTATTTTTAACTTCTGAAAAAGAAGGTATTTGTTTATATCCATATACATCATTTAAATCAGAGATAATATAAGCAGTCCCAGCTATATGATTAATATATTCTATATCTAATCCAGCTTCTAAAGAGTTAGCTATTTCTAAAATTTGTTTTTCTCCCATACCATAAACTAATAAATCTGCTCTACTATCAAAAAGAATAGAGCGACGTACTTCATCATCCCAATAATCGTAATGAGCAAATCTTCTTAAACTAGCTTCAATTCCACCAATAATTATTGGAACATTTTTATAAGCTTCTTTTATTCTATTACAATATACTATTGTAGCCCTATCTGGCCTTTGATCATTTTTTCCACCTGGAGAGTATTTATCTTTAAATCTTTTCTTTTTATTAACTGTATATTTATTAACCATTGTATCTAAATTACCAGCAGTAACTAAAAATGCATATTTAGGTTTTCCAAGCTTTTTAAAATCTTTGATATTCCTCCAATCAGGTTGGGGGATAATCCCTACTTTAAATCCTGCATCTTCTAATACTCTTGAAATTATAGCAACACCGAAACTAGAATCATCTATATAAGCATCTCCACTTACTAAAATAAAATCTAGCTTATCCCAATCTCTTTTTTTCATATCTTCTTTATTTATAGGAAGAAAATCATCTTTTTTCAAATTAACACCTCTTAAAAATTTTATTTTTGAAAATACATCTCTACATGAGGAATATCATCTTCTAAATACATTTCTGAAACTTGCTCAAAACCTAAACTTTCATAAAAGTCAACTAATCTTTCTTGGGCAGATATTCTAATTTCTGTTTTTCCCATTTCATTTAAGATATAATCTAAAGTTTTATTCATAAGCTTTCTACCAATACCATTTCCTCTGTAATCAATTTTTACCAAGACTCTTCCAATAGAAGTTTCCTCATAAGAAACTCCTGGAGGTAAAATTCTAGAATAAGCAATTATTTCTCCTTCTTCTTCTGCCCACAAGTGAAAACTATTTTTATCTTTTCCATCTAATTCAGGATAAGGACATTCTTGTTCTACTACAAAAACATCTACTCTAGCTTTTAAAATTTCATATAATTTATTCGAATTTATTTCATTAATTTTTTTTATTTTCCATTTCACTGTTAAATCACCTCATATTTATTATATTTATACCTCAAAATGCCGACTGTATATACAGCCGGCAGAGGAGGTAACAAAATTAATTTTTCACTTAATATATTTTGGGAGCTATAGTAATATTCTTAAAAAAATCTTTAATTAAATTTTTATATTTACCAGGTATTACAATATGATGATTTCCAATTGGTTTTTTAAAAAAGTAATCAGCTACAGAATCTTTTTCATCAAAGCCAACTTCAATTTGAGTACGACAAGCATGAGGACTATTTAAATTTGCATCAATACTTCCTTCAACTGCAAATAAATTATCAAGATTTTTACCTCCTATTTTTAAAACAGTAGCTGGTCCTTCTGGAATTATACCCTGGATTCCAACTCCAATTCCTGTTTCAAAATGGGAGCGAGAAATATAATTTGTACAAATATTTGTAGGTACTGTACAATGAGCAAATTTAATGTAATTATTTTTTGCATCAATTTTATATGGATTTGCCATAAATGTTTC
The DNA here is from genome assembly GCA_051744825.1 of Bacillota bacterium. GTDB lineage: Bacteria > Bacillota > Halanaerobiia > Halanaerobiales > DATFIM01 > DATFIM01. Next base: position 12,900 of record JBNJDL010000012.1, read on the forward strand.
TTCATTTGCCAAATATTTACTAAATAACATAGTAAATGCAGCAGGAATATCTCCTTCACAACCAGCAACAATTCCTTCATCATTTAAGTATGATAAGGCTAAACATCCAGTAGTGTTTAATTTTTCAACAATATCAAAACACCTTATTGTTAAAGCATCAAGTTTATATTTTTCAACTATTTGTTTTAAAGCTAAATAAACTTTTACAGCTTTTTTTGTATCATCTTTGTCATTTTCTACTACTTCATCAGCAGAAAATAAAAATTCATTTGTTATTTCTTCAACTTTATCTTCATTTACGTCATCATATATTTCATATACTTTATCAATATCAATATCCACAAGTTCTAATCCCCATTTGTTTTTAATCTCTGCATAATTAACTTCACTAGCAATTAACCAATCTGATGGCTCACCGATTACTCCTAACTTACTATTTGCTATTTTATTTTTTACTTTATTTATTTTAGCAAACTTTTTCAAATCTTCCAAAAGAATATTCATATCTCCATGAAAAATGCGACCTTTTTCATTCCTATTTCTTACATAACTTAGCATTTCAAGCGCTGCAGGTAAAGAATTATTTAATGAAGTAGTTAAAAAATAATATGGTTTAGGTAATTTTTTGAAATTATCTTTAAATATATTCTCTGTTCCTCCAGTTTTTACAAAATTTAATATTAAATCATATTTTTCTTTATTTATTTCATTAATATCTTGAATACGATAATGGTCTAAATGAAAATTATCAGATAATTCATTAATAAAACCTTCTAAAGAATCATTTATAAAATCTGTATTATGAATCGGTGAAATTAATTCAATTAAAGCAATTCTCATTATAAACTCCTCCTCGCTATTAGTTTATATTATTATATCAAATTTCTAAGAAAATGTATAATTATCTAAATTATTTTTAATTAAATTACTTTTCTCAAAAGGAATATTATTGATTTTACAGAAATAAATTAAGTAAGATAATAAAAGGAGGGGTTATATGGAAGCACAAAATAAAATAACAGAATTAGCAATTCAATATGGAAGCAAGTTACTTGGTGCAATTTTAGTTTTTATTATAGGTCGTTGGATAATAAAATTAATAATGAAATATGTTAAAAAATGGTCAAGCAATAATCTTGACCCCACTCTTCATTCTTTTGTAAATTCAATTGCAAAAACTATTCTTTACATACTACTTATTATTACTACTGCATCAACGCTTGGGGTGCAAATGAGTTCTTTTGTTGCAATTTTAGGTGCAGCAGGTCTTGCTATAGGTCTATCACTTCAAGGTAGTTTAGCTAATTTTGCAGGTGGAGTTTTAATTTTAACTTTTAGGCCATTTAATATTGGAGATTTTATTGAAGTAGATGGCGTTAAAGGAAAAGTGGATTCAATTCAAATACTTTATACTAAATTAAAAAGTAGAGATAATAAGGATATAGTAATTCCAAATGGTAATGTGTCAAATAGCACAGTAACAAATTATTCTGCTAATGATACTAGAAGGGTTGACCTCAACTTTGGAATTGGCTATGATGATAACATTGATAAAGTAAAAGATATTCTGGAAAATATTGTTGATGAACATGAACTAATCTTAGATGATCCTGAAGCAACAATTAGAGTTGGTGAACATGCAGGTAGTTCAGTTAACTTTAACGTTTTAGTCTGGACTAAAAGTGAAAATTATTGGGATGTATATTATGATATGATGGAAATAGTTAAGAAGAGATTTGATGATGAAGATGTTAACATTCCTTATCCACAAATGGATGTCCACCTTGATCAATAAAATATAACTTAAAGGAGAGGATATACCCTCTCCTTATTTTTTTAATTTTTATTTTGAGTTAAAACCTCTAACGCCTTTTTGGCGGCTTTTATTTGTCTTTTTTCTGGCTCACGTGTAACTATTTTTTGAAATAAAGAAGGAAAAAATAATAAATTTTCTGGAGTATATTTAATAGCTTCATAAGCTAAACCTAAAAATAATAATTCTTGAAACAAAAAATTAAAATTTAAATTAAAAAAAGAAGCTATAATGGTTATTAGCAAATAATAAAAAACAATATTACTTCCACATCTACGATGAATTCTAGAATATGAAGCTATTTCTCCTTTATAATCATTTTCATAATAATGAACTGCCTTATGTTCAGCACCGTGAAATTTTAAAACTTCCGAAATACCATCTTTAAAAAAAATTATTAAAGCTACAGGTACCATGAAATAAAGAATTAAATATATACTTTCTAAAATATTTGCAGAATCAGCAGAAAACTCAGGTATAAAGATATAAATTAAATCAAGAAAAATTATAAGAAAAATAAACCAGTATTTTTTAGGATTTTTAAAAACTTCTTTCAAAAATGATAAAATTGCAAAAAACAAACTGGCTATACCCCTTAAAACTGGTATTTTTTTTATATACTTAATATATTTATTTTTTTTAACATTGCATACTTCAACTTCCAATTTATTATTTTTATTATAAAAAGCCTTTACTGATTTTTGGCTATTCATTAGCCTTACTCCATTTTTATAAGCTCTTCCTCCTATTTTTTCTTTCTCCTCCATTTATTAAAACCACTCCTCAATATTTTTAATATCTACTTTATTAATTTTAAAATTATAATTTTTTACTACTTCAAAATCTTTTAAACCTGAACCAGTTAACATGAGCATAACACTGTCTTCTTTTTTTAACAAACTTTTTTCTCTTAATTTTTTTATAGCTGCTAAAGAGGTTGCAGAAGCAGGCTCTACAAAAAGTCCATCTTTTGCTAATAATTTTTGAGATTTCATAATTTCTTTTTCCGAAACATCTTCAGCTAACCAGTTATATTTATATACCTTTCTAATAATCTCATTTCCTCCATATGGATGGCCACTAGTAATAGCTTCAGCTATTGTATTTACATTTTTTTCTGGAATAACTCTCTCTTTATTATTTTTAATTGCCTTAACTATAGGGCTATTATTTTTAGCTTGAACAACTATCATTTTAGGTAATTTATTAATATAATTTGCTTCTTTTAACTCTTTAAAGCCTTTAAAAATTCCTCTAATATGGCCACAGGCTGAAGTTGGTACAGCTATATAATCAGGAAGAACACCTTTAAGCTGTTCATATATTTCAAAGGCTGTTAATTTATAACCCTCTACTCTAAATGGATTATTGCCAGAAATTATTCTTAAATTTAATTTATTTGCATAGTTAAGAATCTTTTTTTTCATTGAAGAATAATTATCTGTCTTAACTTTATAAATTTCAGCTCCATGAATTCCAATAGCTGCAACTTTTTCTTCAGGTGTAAATTCAGGTAAAAAAACTATAGTCTTTATTCCTGCTTTTCCTCCATAAGCAGCAATTGAGTTTCCCATATTTCCTGTAGAAATAGTAGCTGTTTTACTTTCATTAAGAGCCTTTGCTAGCCAAACACAGGCCAAAGAACCTCTATCTTTAAAACTCCAGGTTGGATTTTGTGTTTCATTTTTCAGTAATACCTTATTGATATTACAATATTTATCCAATTTAGTGCTTCCTTTTAGTATAGCAGTATTACCTTCACCTAAAGAAAGCTCAGAATCAATCTCATCAAATGGAATAAAATCTTCAAAGCGCTTCCAAATATATTTCCCTTTCTTGATATTAGCATTTTCCAAATCTTTAATTCTTAGTTCTAAAGCTTCCCCATCATCTCCTCTTTCGTCTAATCGAGTAATATTATAAAAGTTATTCGAAAGAGTGGATTTTAATTTTAGATTATTTTTTAACTTAATAATGATCACCTCAATTAATTACTATTTATAATATAATTTAAAATTTTTTCACTTTCAACTTTTAATAAAAATTTCTTAAATGAATAACTTTCTTTAAGTAATTCACGCAAATTTTTCTTATACTTAATTTTTTTCTCCTTATTTCCATTAGAATTTTTACTAATGAAAAAATTATTTTCATTAATTTTTTCTAAATAAATATAACCTGCTGCCTCTATATATTTTAAAGCCAGTTCAACTGTTTCTTCTAATTCTCCTAATTGAACTGAAATCTCTGAAATATTAAATTTTCCATTTTTATTAGTTATAACATATTTAATTAAAGCTAAAAAATTATTTAAAAAACTCTTATTCTCACTCAATTTGCTTTTATTAAAGGCTAATACTAATTTTTTAGGTTCATTATTATAAACTAAATCTTTTAATATAGAAAGTGAAGGAGGGATTGTTAAAAGAACTAAAGAATCACAATTTTTAATATCATATCTAGTAATTACTGGAGTATATTTTTTCTTTTTTTCTCCTTCTAAATAATAAGCTAAATCCTTTTTTTCAATTTCTTCAATTTTACTATTTACATTTGAATTTCGAAGATCAATAATTTTTAATTCTTCTAAAAAAGAATATTTTTCTCTTTTATTATTCAATTTCATCTTTTTACTATTTATAATATTTTTTATATTTAATTGCAAATTTTCTTTTCCCTGAAAACGATTAATATCAAGAGTATAAATTATATCCATATTATTATTTAGCTCTTCATCTCCACCCCACCACCAAATTGCTGTTTGTTTACTGTTTTTTTGTTCAAGCAATAATCTTTTATGTTTGTTTTCACTAAAATTTCTTTCTTGTAAAACAGAGCAATCTTTACTTATAAATAAAGGTTTAGGATTTTCTTCACCAAAAGGGGCTAAGATCCTTAATTTATAATAACTGTTTATATCAATATTATTTAATTTTATTTCGGCATTTACCTTAATTTCATTTTTGATAGACATATTAGATAATTTTTTATTTAATAAAGTCTCTAAATTCTTTTTAAAAAGCATAACTTTATCCCTTTTTAAAGAAAAACCAGCAGCCCCTGCATGTCCACCTGCTTTGATAAGAAATTTCTTAACTTTTTTTAAAAAATGGTTAATATTTATTCCTTCAATAGAACGAGCTGAGCCAGTTACAGTTTTTTCATCATTTTTTAAACTCATAAGTAAAACTGGAACATTATATTTTTCGCTTAAGCGTCCAGCTCCAATACCTAATATTCCTTCATGCCAATGAGGTTGATATAATATTATAACCTTTTTATTTTCAGGGTCAATATTTTCTTCATGAATCATTAATTCAGCTTCTTCAATCATCTCTTTTTGTAAATCTTTACGTCTTTGATTAATTTTTATCATTTTTTTTGCCTTTTTTTCTATTTTTTCTTTTTCATTACTACTAAACAATTCTACTGCTATACTTCCATTTTCCATTCTTCCAGCAGCATTTATAATTGGAGCTAATCTAAAAGCAATATCTTCTTCAGAAATTATAGATTGAGAAATTCCACTTAATTCAATTAACTTTACTAAAGCTTTTCTATTTGTATTTTTTATTTTTTTTAAACCCCTCTGTAATAAGTAACGGTTTTCTCCTTTCAAAGGAACAACATCTGCTACTATTGCTAAAGAAAGTAGGTCTAAAAAATTTTCACTTTTTAGTTGACTTTTTATATTTAAATTATTTTTTTCTATATGATTTTCTATACCTTTTACAAAATAATAAGCCATACCTGCCCCAACTAAAGATTTCGCTTTATGATCTTCATTAAAAAATTTAGGAGTTAATATTTCATCAGCAGGTGGCAATTTTTCTGGTAAATCATGATGATCAGTAACTATAACTTCTAAATTTAACTTTTTTGCTAATTTAATTTCCTCATAATTTGAAATTCCACAATCACAACTTAAAATAAGATCTGTAGATTTTGCTTTATCCTTTATAACCTTTTTATTCATCCCATAACCTTCTTTAAAACGATCAGGTATATGATAACTTACATTAGCTCCTAAAGATTTTAAATACAACAATAAGATTGTGGTTGCTGTAATGCCATCAACATCATAATCCCCATATATTAATATATTTTTATTTAGTTTAATAGCTTTAATAATCCTATTTACAGCATTATTCATATTTTTAAAATTTTCAGTCTTAGTTGCAGTATAGTTATCAGGGTCTATAAATTCCAATAACTTTTCTTTATTGTCAATACCCCTTTGTAACAAAAGATTAGCTATTAACTTATTACCTTCAACTTCATTTAATAACCATTTAGGAATTTTTTTATTTGCTAATTCATGAATTTTCACATTCATAAAATCTCTCCTTATAAATTTAAAAATTCAATTCTCCAATTTCATCCCAATTTATTTCTAAATCAATATCATCTTCTTCAATTTTTACTTGTTCAGCTTTTTCTCCTTCACATATTGGTCTATACTCACAATATTTACAAAATCTTTTATTATCAGTTTTCTCAAATTGCTCATAATTTAAACTTTTAATTTCTTGAATTAAAGATTCAAAGTATTTTTTATCCATTTGATATTTTTTTTGATTATATTTAATTTCTATATATTTTTTATCATAACGAGGATTCCAATAAATTATAGATATATTATTTATATCAAAATTATCAATTAAATGAATTGCTTTAGTATCTGTAAGAACAAATAAATACACTTTACTTTGCAAATTATCTTTAAGCTTTTTTCTATCAAGTCTTTTTTTATTAGTTTTCCAATCATAAATTATTAACTTGTTTTTTTCTTTATCAATGAATAACAAATCAAATTTTGCTACTAACCTTATTTTAAAATTATTAATCCTTAATTCATACTCGGGATAAAAAGCATTTTTATTATTATAGGGAAGAAATCTTTTTAGTTTGTTAAACCATTTTTTTAATTGCTTATCAATAGAATCTAAACTGGGCTCTTCACCTCTTTGGTAATAACGTTTTGCTAAAAGGTGAAAGTTTCTTCCCCTTTCAATCATCTCTTTCTGTTCAGGATTATCATTCCAATCCACTGGCCAATAAAGCCCATCTAAATATCTTCTTCTAAATTTTAGAGGACATTTTTCAAAAACTGAAAGAGATAATTGACTAAAAAACAAATTATCTAAGTTATTATTTAGCATATTTAGCCCTCTCCTTTTTTATAAATTTCTTTAATTCCTTATAGGGAAGAGATTCACTAACTTTTTTACTTCCATTATCATAAATAACTTCTTTATGGGCAGATAATAATAGGTTTTTTTCTGCTCTAGTTATGCCCACATATAATAGACGTAACCTCTCATTTATATGCTTTATTCGTGCAATTTGGGGAGGGTTTTCTAAATTATTTTCATTAAGATAATAATCTAATTTTGCTCTGGCCATGGCCTTAGGATTACTATAATCATTTTTTAAATAATATAACTCTCCTTTAAAATTATCATCTGTTTTTGATGGATAATAATCATCAGTCAAATAAGTTAAAAATACAGTATCCCATTCCATCCCCTTTGCCTTATGAACTGTAGTAATTGTAATAACTCCTTTCTTTGCTTTATATCCCTTTCTTTCATAAATTTTACGAGCAAAACTTTCAAAACTATCCTGTAATCTAGTAAATTCATCTGCTATATCTTTTAATTTCCAATTAGGATGCAAATTCAATTCACTTTTAATATCTAAAGCCATACTTTGGATAATAGCTAAATTTTCCTCTTCTAATTCTAAGTTTTCACCTAAAAATAAAACTAATTCATCTGCTGGCAAATTCACTGCAGCTTCTAAAAAATATTTGATCTTATTAATTATTTTCATAACTTCCTCTTGATAATTGTTGGGAATATAGTTTAATAATTCTTTGTTGATTTTTTCATCTCCACCAATAGGATAAAATATTTCTTCCAACTGAAAGTTCTTTAATATTTTTTCAATAAAATCTGGTATTTCTTCTAAAGCTAAATATTTAGGAATAAAAATATCTTTTAAACAGCTTCTTAAATAACTTTTTTGATGTGGCTCTGCTAAATAATTTATAAGAGAACGAAGATTAGAAATTATATTCATTTTATCCTCATAACTATTACTTATCTTTTCATATTCAACCTCTAAATCATCTAAAATTTCTCCTAATTCATTTACTGTATAATTTGAAGGAACTAAAATTCCTAATGTATTCTCTGGATTACTTTTTAGATGTTTAGCTGCAATATTTGCTATATTCTTTATTTCTTCTTTAGAATTATTGAATGTTTTATATGAAATAGTATAATTTTCTGTAGTAGGATTAGGTGATGGGTCATCATCATCTACTGATTTTATATGTTTTTTTTCTAAGGCATTTCTACATTCTTTTGTAGGATGACTATCAACAACCCAATCAACTAAATAATTAGCTAAATTAATAATATCAATAGTGCTCCTACTTGAATATAAGATGTTTTTTTTGCTAACATCCTCTCTTTTTATATAATTTCTAAAAACTTCTGGATCAGCCGAAGTAAAAGTTCCCATAATTGATTGATTGGAGTCACCCACTCGCACTAAATTACCATTTTCACCAGCAAGTAGCTCTAGCAATTCACTTAAAATGTAATTTGAATCCTGAGCTTCATCTTCAAAAATATAACTATATTTATTTTTTAACCTTTTTTCTAATTTTTCATCACTCTTTAATAAGTTTAATGATTTAATTATAATGTCATCAAAATCAAGCATTCCCTCTTGATGTAAATAACGATCATAATTAGCAAAAATTTCTAGAGCCCAATTGAGGTAAGAATCCTCTTTTAATGAATGTTTAAGTTTTAAAGCTTTATTTTTATCAAAATTATATAACTTCAAATATGAAATCATTGATTTAATAAAATAATAAAAATCATTTTCTTCCCATCTTTGCAATGCACGCTCAAAACCTAACTCTGCTTCATTATAGCTAAAATATTTATAAGATCTTTTCGGATTAGCCGCTAACCAACCATCAATAATTTCTCTCAGTATTCTACCTTTTTGAGAAGAATCAATAATCTTAAATTCATCATTTATTAATAAAAATTCCGGTTTTTCTTTTAAAATATTTAAAGCTAAAGAATGTAAGGTTCTAACTTCATAGCCTCTATTTCTTGGATAACCTCTTTCTTCAAGATTATTGCCAATTCTATTTCTAAAATTAGCTACTGCTGAATTCATATAAGTTACAATTAAAAGTTTCCCTTTTCCTATAGCTTTTTCTGTAATTAATTCAGCTGCTAAATAGGCTAAAACGGTCGTCTTCCCGGCACCAGGAACTGCAGGTACAGCCATATACCCATTTCTATATTCAGCTACTTCATCCTGTCCTTTTCTTAATTTAATCATCTTTTACCACCTCATAATCCTTTAGCCATTTATAAAATTCACCTTCTTGCTCCCAACCTTTACTATTTAAATAACTATCTACAAGATAGATACCCTCCTTAGATTTACTTATAATACTTTGAAAAAAATCGACTAATTGCTTTTTTCTAAGCTGTTGATCAAGTTCATCATCCCATTTTTGACTATTTTTCCATTGGGGTGAAAAAAGATAAGGATTAGAAAGTTCTTTAGCAATACTTTTTAGCCAACTATTACTAGAAATATCTAAGAAAAATATATATTTTACAGATTCAATTTGATTATTCAATAAAAATTTATAAGGTGTAGAAAGTATAATATTATTTTCTTTTATTTTGTTATTATATAAAACTTCTGCAGCAATAGTACCATTATATATAAGTTCTATAAAATCTTTTCCAAGTTCTTTTTGATTAAAGTCTTTAAAACTTTTAACAACATCTCTAAATTTTTTTACAGAGTCAATCATTTGACGACAGGCCAAAACATCCTCTTCATCAGGAGATAAAGGAGCTAATAATTCACCAAATACCATTTGAAAAAAATGGGCAACTTCTATATTTTTATCTTTTTTATCATTTATCCAATTTCTTAAAAAATCATATTTTTCAGCTTTTTTAAATCCAATTCTATCTCTTAATGTTAGTTCTGATATCTTTGGTAAATTATATGAATTTTTGAATACTTCTTCAGTAATCAGAGCACTTCTAATTGGATCTAAATCTAAGAGAATAGATATACTTTGATGTAAAGATGAATAATCCAAATCTAATTCCCATTTAGGATTAGTTAAAACTGTTAAAGAAATTAAAGCTTGAGCAAAAGGAATATCAACTAATCTTTTCGAAGGTTTTAAATTAAAAAGCTCATATCCTCTTTTTTTAAAATAATGGTCAAAGCTAAATTCCATTACTTTATCAATTTTTGGTGCAATTAAAGCAATTTCATTTGCCTTCATACCTTCTTCAATAATTTCAATCACTTTTTGTGCTGCATTAATTAACATATTACCTCTAAATTCAGTTTCTACTTCTGCTTTTATATAATTTGTATTAATATAATCTTTATCTGCAAATACTTTTTCTTCAAATTCTTCAGCTAAATTTCTTGCTTCTTTAGAGGAGGTATAAGATTTGTTTAGACTAATAATTTCTGCCTTTTTAAAAAATTTATTTTTAGCTAAAATAGGATTTGCACCAAAGAATCTATTAATGCCTGCCTCATTATTAAAGGTCATATAACTATCTGTTTTTTTTTCTAATCGCTCAAAAAGTTTAATAGCAGCTGGAACAGAACTTTCTAAATCATCGATAAACAAATATTCAAATCTTTTATCTAAATAATGTAAATAGCTATCATTTTTTAATAACTTATTATTATATAAGTCAATTAGTAATGAATAATCTATTACCTGGTTATTTAAACAAAAATCTCTAAAAATTTTCATAATTTTAATTGATTCCCTAAAGACTAATTTTTTGTCATGGTCTTCCCCTGCCCAAGCAATTAATCTTTTTTT
>JBNJDL010000013.1:0-23418 GCA_051744825.1 Bacillota bacterium
GTAGTAGTGGATTTTTTTAATATATCTAAAAAAAGAAAAGATAATTTTGTTGCAGGTTTATCTATGGGGGGATATGGGTCTTTTAAATGGGCTTTGCGTTGCCCAGAAAAATTTGCTGCAGCTGCTAGTTTTTCTGGAGCTTTAAATTTAGCAAGACGAGTTTATGATTTTGAAAATAATAAAAAAAGAATTGAAGAATTTGAATTAATATATGGAGATATTGATAATATAAAAAATTCTAAAAATGATATTTTTTATTTATTAAAAGAGTTAAAAAATTATAATGGAAAAATACCTAAATTATATGCTTATATAGGAAAAGATGATTTTTTGTATGAAGATAATATAACATTTAAGAAATTGTGTAAAAGAGAAAAAATAGATTTATTTTTTGAAGAAGATAGTGGTGGTCATGAATGGAATTTTTGGGATAAGAAAATATTAGACTTTATTAGTAGAATTACTCTAAAAAACTAATAAAGAGGAATTAATATATAAATCTAGAAATTTATTATTATAAGATAAATTTCTATGATTGGAGGATTAGTATGTCTTTAAAAATTATTCACAGTGGAGATATACATATTGGGTTGAAATTTAATAATTATCCTGATTATATACAAGATAAATTAATTGAAGCGCGTTTTGATGTTTTAGATACCTTGGTTAATAAAGCTAATGAGAGAGAAGCAAATTTATTAGTAATTGCAGGAGATTTATTTGATAAGCATAATATTAGTGAAAAAAACATTTTAAAAGTAATTAACAAATTTGATAGATTTTCTGGTGATGCTATTTTGATTTTACCTGGAAATCATGATTTTGACAATGGTGGAGTTGAATTATGGCAAAAGTTTAGAAATAATTTAAGTGACAAAATTATTTTACTAAATGAAAAGAAAATTTATGATTTAAAAAAATTTGATTTAAATGTTGAAGTTTATGCTGCTCCCTGTGACAGCAAACATTCATCTACTAATAATCTCAGTTGGATTAAGGATAGAAACTTTATTGAGCAAAAAATGATTGATGATGAAAATAAATATAAAATTATAGTAGCTCATGGGGCTTTAATTGGCATTTCTCCAGATATGACTGATGAATATTTTAAGATGTCTAAAGATGAATTAAAAAAAATGGAGATGGACCTTTACCTTTTAGGTCATACTCATCTTCCTTATCCTTTTGAAAAAAGAGTAAAAAATAGGAAGATTTTTAATTGTGGAACTCCTGAGCCAGATGGAATGAATTATTCCAGGGAGGGTAAATGTTGGTTTATAGAAATTGATAAAAATGACAAGATTGAAGCTGAACAAATTGAAACTGGTAAGTTCAGATTTTATGATTTAGATTATGAAATTTCAAATGAAGAAGATTTTAACAAATTAAAAAATCAACTATTGAAAAATAAAGCAAAAAATAAATTAGTTAGAATAAAACTAAATGGTAGTATTGATGAAAAATTATATAGTAATAAAGAAAATATCTATAAAGAGTTAAAGGAAAAATTAGCTTATTTTAAAGCTGAAGATTCAGATTTGAAAATAAAAATAAGTACAGAAGTTATTAAAAGAGAGTTCAGTGAAAATTCTTTTCCAGCCAGGGTTTTAGAGGAATTAAAGGATGATGATAAGGCCTTGCAATTAGCTTATGAATATATAAAGGAGGTCAGGTCATGAAATTAGAGAAGTTTGAAACAAATATTTTTGCTGGGATTAATAAGCAAAAATTAGAATTTAGAGATGGCCTGAATGTGATATTAGGAAAAAATGAAGCGGGCAAAAGTACTATTATTAATGGTATTTATGCTGTTTTATTTAATGATGCAAAAATTAGGTTAAATTATAGTGAAGATAAAGAATTTAAAAACAGATTTTTTCCTTATCCAGACGGTGACCATATACATGGCCTGCTCAAATTTAAAATTGATAATAGTAGTTATTTAATAGAAAAAAAGTGGAGCCGTGATGATCCCTATCAATATCTTCAATTTCCTGATGGTCGTAGAATTGAAAATGAAAAAAAATTAAAAGAAGAAAAGAATAAGTTATTAAAATTTAATAAAGGGACATATAAAAATATTGTTTTTACAAAACAAAGAAATATTAAATCTTCAATAAAAAGAATAATTGAAAGTGAGGAAGTTGTAACTACTATAAATAATTTTTTGCGTAAGGCAGTAATGGAATTAGATGGTGTTTCTATTGATAAGTTAAATAAAAAAATTAATAATGAAATAGATGAATTATTAAAAAAATGGGATATAGAAAATAATAGACCTAGCAATACTGATCGTGATGTTAATAATCCATATAAAAAGGGTTATGGTTTGATTTATGAAGCTTATATTAATAAAGAAAAAACTGCAATGGAAATGGAAAGTATTAAAGAATTAGAAAAAGATTATGAAAACAGAACTAAAGTTTTAAAAAAATTGAGAGATGAAAGGAAAAATGTTAGTCAAAGAATAAAGAAACTAGCAGAGATTGAAGATGATATATTTTTGCGTGGAAATATTGAAACAGAATTAGATTCTCTATATGATAAAGTAAAAAGGATTAAAAAGATTAACAGGAAATGGCCAGTGGTAAAAAATGAATTGTCTAAGCAAAGAAAAAAATTAGATCATTATGAAAAAAAATTAGAAAAATTAAAAGATGAAAAAATAAAGTCAAAAGAGCAGAAAAAGTTAAAAGAAATAAATGAAAAAATAACTAAAGTAGAAAAGAAAAAGGAAAAAATATCTAAACTAAAAACAGTAAAAAAAGATTATGATAATATAAAAAAAGAAGATATAAATGAATTAAGAAAATATAAAGATAATATTTCTAAAACAAAAGCAAGTCTTGAAGCAGCAAAATTAATAGCCAAAATAAATTTTTCTACATCTAAAAAAATTGAAGTGCAGAGAGGTATAGATGATAAAGAAATAGTAGATAGTGCTGAAAGTATTAAGGCAGATGGCTATTTGAGAATTATAACTGATGATATTGACCTTGAAATAGAATCAGCTGAGATTAATTTTGAAAAATTAAATAATGAATATAAACGTAACAAAAAACATTATAAAAGTTTATTAGAAAAAATAAATGTAGATAACCTACGTAAAGCAGAAGAAAAATATGAAAAATTGAAAAATATAGATAATAATATAATAGCCTTAGAAAATTCCATAGAAGAGATTTTAGATGATGAAAATTATGAAAAATTAAAAGAGATTAGAGAAAATTATTCTGAGGAAAAAGTAAAAAGTGTAGAAGAAATTAATAAAGAAATAGAGCAATTAAGAGAAGAAAAAATTAATAAGCTGAGATTAAATATAAAGACTAAAGAAGAAAAAATTAAGGATTGGAAAGATGAATATGATAGTTATGACAAGTTAATGGATAAATTAGTTGATTTACGAAGTGAAATAAAAGAAAGAGAAGAAAAGCTGCAAAATTTAGCTGAACTTCCGGAAAAGTTTGAAACAGCTACTGAATTTAAAAAAGAACTTTCCAATTTAAGAAAAAGAAAGGAAGTTTTAGATAATAAATTTAATATAAAAAGAGAAAAATTATTACAATTAGAAAATGAGTTAGGAGATAATTCTTATGAAGAACTAAAAAAAATTTATGATGAAAAAAAGAAATATTTTAATAAACTTGTTACTAAAGCGAAGAAAGTGTTGAAAATAAAAAAAGTTATTAAAAATAAAGTAAATGAAATGGATGAAAATTTTCTAGAACCTTTAGTAAAATCTTTTAATGAAAAAATAGAAATTTTAACAGCTAATAATTATAATAGTGTAAAAATTGAAGATGATTTTAGTATTAAGATAAATAATAAATATAATAATAATTTACCAGCTAATTTAGATTTATTATCATTTGGAACCTATGATGCTGTAGCTCTCGCTTTAAGATTTGCTGTGTTTGAAAATCTATTTAAAAATAAGCCTTCATTCATTATTTTAGATGATTGTTTAGTAAATCTTGATCCAGAAAGAAGAAAAAAAGCTATTAATTTAATTAATAATTTTGAAAATAAATATCAAATTATATTTAGCACTTGTAGTCCCCAAACTGCCAGGGAATTAGGCGGGAATATCATTAAAATTTAAATTACAGAAGAGGGGGAGCTTATGTATTATTTTAGCAGTAGAGTAGTTAGTAATATAATTATAAATGCTATAGGAACTTTTGTTTTAGGAATAGTATTCTTTTATTTATATTCAAAAGATAAACTGAAATTTTTAAAATATTGGTCTACCTATTGGTTTTTAACTTCACTTTCATTATTAAGTTTTGTTATATTTACTTATAATATTAATTTATTTGTATTAATTTATTTTACTACATTTTTATTATCTATACTTTATTTATTAAAAGGAGCTTATAATTTTTTTAATTTAGAATTTAAAAATTATTATTTATATTCTTTTATATTATTTTTAATAATTGGGCTAATCTTATATTATGCTAATTATAGAAATACTTTATTTTTGACTTCCCTTTATTTAAATAGCTTTGCTTATCTATTAGTTTCTTATATATTTTATAAATTTAGTAAAAAAAGAATGCATAATTTAGTTGCGGTTTTTTCTTTTCTTTCTTCTCTAACATTAATTTTATATTTGCAGTCAAATAAATTATCTGTTATTTCTCTTGTCAATTATTATTTGGTAGTAATATTTCTGGTGTTTTTTTCTTTATCACTAATTGGGGTATATTATGAAAAGTTGCAATATAGATTAAAACTTAGAGAAAAACATCATAAAGAGTTATTTGAAAAAACCCCGGCAGGAATGTTAATTATAGACAAAGATGGAATAGTGGTTAGGGCAAATGAAGCACATAGTAATATTTCTGGCTATGAAATAGAGGAATTAGAAGGAAGTAGTATTTTTGATACAGTTGTTCCTGAAGAGTATGTTGATTCAGCTAAAGAAAATATAAAGGAAATTTTGAATGGAAAAGAAAAAGAATATATTGGTGAAAGCATTAGTAAAAGTGGAGAGAAAATATATATTTTCTTTAAAGAAACTAAAATTAAGTTACCAGATGGTAGAGATTGTGTATTATCAATGCAAATAGATTATACTGATTATAGCAGGCAACAAAATGAAATAAAATATATTAGTTTTCATGATGAATTAACTGACCTTTATAATCGCTCTTATATGGAAGAAGAAATGAAAAGATTGGATACTAAAAGACAACTTCCTATTTCTATAATAATGATTGATGTTAATGGTTTAAAAATTATTAATGATAGTTATGGTCATTTAGCTGGGGACAAGCTTTTGAAAAAGACTGCTAAGATATTAAAGAAATCAGTTCGCGAAGAAGATATAGTGGCCCGTTGGGCTGGAGATGAATTTATTATCCTTCTTCCTCAAACTATAAAAAGTGAAGCAAAAAAAATTGAAAAGAGAATTAATAAGGAATGTAATAAAACTGAGAATGATGATATACCAGTGTCACTAGGAATTGGAATAGCTGTAAAAAAAGTTATGGATGAAAATATATATGATACTTTAAATAAAGCAGATAAGTATATGTATAAAAATAAATTAACTGAAAGCAAAAGCGCAAAAAATAAACTGCTAAAAAATCTTTTATCTACTCTGGGAGCTAAAAGTGATGAAACTGAAGAACATGCTGTAAGAATGACTCATCTTGCTTTTCAATTAGGTGAAAGAATAGGTTTAAATGATGAAGAATTAAATAATCTTTCTCTTTTAGCTACTTTACATGATATAGGAAAAGTATCTATTTCAGAGGAAATTTTGACTAAAAAGACTAAATTAACTGATGAAGAATGGGAAAAAATAAAAGAGCACCCCAAAATGGGCTATAGAATAGCCTCAGCTACCGAAGAATTTGCTCCTGTAGCAAAATATATTTTACATCACCATGAAAGGTGGGATGGAAATGGATATCCATCAGGCTTAGAGGGAAAAGATATTCCTTTATTATCTAGAATTATTACAATAGTTGATGCCTATGATGTTATGTCAAATGGTAGAGATTATAAAGATGCTATGAGCCAGGAGGAGATTATTAATGAATTTAGAGAATGTTCAGGTACACAATTTGACCCTGAATTAGTTGAAGAATTTATAAAAATCCTCCAGGAAGGTGAAAACAATAAATAAAAAAAGTGAATTACCAAAAAGTTTAAAAATTTTTTTAGGTTATGCAAGTATGAAAAGTAAAGAAGAAGATATTAAGAAAATATTTAATAAGGCTGATCAAGAAATGTATAAAAACAAAGAGAAAACTAATTTATAAATAAAAAGGGGAGGTTAGAAATGAAAAATTTAAGACTTAGCTTATTTATAATTTTAATTATGCTAATTATTTTTGGAGGTTTTTTATTTATTCAAGAGGATTATATTTCTAAAGATGATTTAAATAATGAAGAAAATAATAAAGAAATAAATTTTAAAGAAGAAATTGATATTAGTGAAAAATATGAATTTATTGAAGGTCTTAAGACAAATTTTAGCAGTGAAGAAAAAGAAGATTTAATTGCTTTAGTTGCTAAAAGGGATAATGAAGAAAGTATTTTTAAGGATGAATTAAAATTGATAATAAAAAGTGGAGAAGAAAAAAAAGAGTATTCATTAAATGATTTTAATGGATATAATCCAAAGATGGAAATAAAAGATTTTACTGGAGATCATAATAAAGAAATTTTTCTTAAAGCAGCTACTGGTGGAAGTGGGGGAATCTATAATCATTTAATAATAGCTTATGATGGTGAAGATTTTAAGAAAATTTTTGATGAAGATGACAATAGAGGAGTAGAAGCTAATGGCTATTTTGGTAGCGATTTTACTGCTCATCTATATTTTGAAAACTTAGATAAAGAAGTAGATTTAGATATAAGTGCCAATAAAGAGGCATATATTGAAGACAATATTTATAATAAAGATGGTAAAATGGTTTTAAGAAATTTAATTCGCCCTTATTCTAATCCATTTAGTTTATTAGAAGCTATAGATTATGATGGAGATAATATTTATGAATTAAGAGGCAAACAGAGGATAGTAGGTGCTTATGGAGCAGATACAATTTCTGAAATAGAATCTATTTGGAAATATAAAGATGGCAAGTGGGTAATTGAGGAAGCTAATTACTCTACTTATATAAAAAGGTAGTAGTGGTGATTTATAATATGAAATTTAAATGTAGGAATTGTGGTCAAGAATATGATATTTATACTAGGAATTATTTGTGTAATTGTGGAGGATTATTTGAGTTAAAAACAAAGTATAGTAAGTTAAGCAATGACTTGACTTTAGGAGAAGGTAATACTCCCTTACTAAAAAGAAAAATAGCTAATAAAGAAGTATATTTAAAACTAGATTATTTACAACCTACAGGATCATTTAAAGATAGAGGAGCAGCTTTGTTAATTGATCAATTGCTAAAAAATAATATAAATAAAATAGTGGAAGATTCTTCTGGAAATGCTGGTGCAGCAATTGCTGCTTATGCTGCTGCCGCTAATATTGACTGTACAATATATTTGCCTGAGAATACAAGTCGAGGAAAAATAAAACAGATTAAAGCTTATGGAGCTAATATTAAAAAAATTTCAGGAAGTCGTGATCAGACTGCTAAGTCTATTAAGAAAGATATTTTAAGAAATAACTATTATTATGCTTCTCATGTTTATAACCCACTTTTTATTGCTGGAATATCATCTTTAGCTTTTGAAATTTATGATAAAATATCTATCCCAGATAAAATTTTTGTTCCAGTAGGAAATGGGACAATGCTTTTAGGTTTATATTATGCTTTTAAAGAATTAGGAGAATTTCCTCAATTTATTGTAGCCCAAAACGAAAGTTGTTCTCCTATCTATAATAGTTTTTATGAAAAAAAGAAAGTTAATAATAGAGTTAATTATTCAGAAGAAAGTATTGCTGAAGGTATTGCTATTAAAAACCCTGCTAGAAAAGAAGAAATTATTAAAGCAATTAAAGATAGTGATGGTAAAGTAATAACTGTTAATCAAGATGAGATTAGAAAATCTTTTGATTTAATTAACAACTTAGGTTTATATATTGAAAAAACTTCTGCAGTAGCACCTGCTGCGTTTATTAAGTATGCTAAAAAGAATAAAATTATTGATGATAAGGAAAAAATCGTTGTTCCTCTAACTGGAATTGGACTAAAAAAATAATAGAAAGGAATAGAATATGAATATTCTTGTTACAGGTGGTGCAGGATTTATAGGTAGTAATTTTATTATTTATCTTATTAATAATTATAATGATTATATAATAAATTTAGACAAGTTAACTTATGCTGCTAATTTAGATTATTTAAGTGAAATCAAGAATGAAGATAACTATGAATTTATAAAAGGAGATATTAGAGATAGGAATTTACTTGAAAAAATATTAAGAAAAAAAATTGACTATATAGTTAATTTTGCTGCTGAGTCTCATGTAGATAGGAGTCTAAATAATGCAGAAAAATTTATTAAAACAAATGTTGAAGGAACCCAAATTCTTTTGGATATGGCTAAAAAATATAAAGTAAAAAAATTTTTGCAAATATCAACTGATGAAGTTTATGGAAGCCTTGGTAAAAAAGGTGTATTTGATGAGCAATCTTCTTTGAATCCTACCAGTCCCTATGCAGCAAGCAAAGCAAGTGCTGATTTATTAGTTCGCTCCTATTATAAGAGCTTTAATTTGAATGTTAATATTACTCGTTCTACCAATAATTATGGTCCAAATCAATTTCCAGAAAAATTGATTCCACTTTTTATAACTAAAGCTCTTAAAGGAGAAAAACTCCCACTTTATGGAGATGGTAGAAATATTAGAGATTGGTTATATGTCAAAGATCATTGTCGGGCTATAGATTTAGTAATGAGAAATGGTAAAAAAGGAGAAATATATAATATTTCAGCTAATAATGAATTAAGTAATATTGAAATTACAAAAAAAATAATATCTATTTTGAATAAGGATGAAAAGTTAATTAATTTTGTTGAAGACAGAATGGGACATGACTTTCGTTATGCCCTTAGTTCTAAAAAAATAAAAAAGGAGTTAGGGTGGAAAAACACTACTAAATTTAAAGAAGGTCTGGAAAAAACGATTAATTGGTATTGTAATAATTAAAAATTATTAATTATTTTCAATATATCTTGTGCTAATGAATTAAATATATTATAATGGTATAGAACAAATGTCTAAAATCACACTAATACTTTAGTTCTATATTATTAGAAAGGGTGGGTTTATGCACATTGAGTGTTTAAAGTATTTTCAGCAAATCGCAAAGATTAAGAGTATATCAAAAGTGGCCAATAGATCTCATATATCTCAACCAGCCTTAAGTCAACAAATTCAAAAATTAGAAGATGCCCTTGATAAAAAACTGTTTATAAGAAGTAATAAAGGTGTAAAATTAACTGCAGCTGGAGAAATTGTTTTAAAATATGCAGATAATATATCTAGAACTTATGATAAAATGCTCTCAGATTTAAAAGAACAAGAAAAAAAGGAAATTAAAATAGAAGGAGAATTTAGTATAGCAACTTATTGTTTACCCTGTGCTCTTGTTAAAATGCAAAATAAATTTCCTAGTCATAATTATAACTTAATTTCAAATACTTCAGATAAAATTGAATTAGATGTTTTAAATGATATTTGTGATATTGCTTTTATTCCACAAAGGAGTAAAGAAAATGAAATTATTTCAGAAAAGATTATTAATGAAAAAGTTGTAATGATTTCACCAACTAATTATGAACTTCCAGAAAAGTTAGACTTGAAAGATGTTTTAGATTATAAATTTATTGTACTCAAAGATAGCTGTATTATTAAAGAAAATTTAAAAGAAGCACTTTTTGATATGGGATATAATTTTACAGATCTTAATGTTATTTCTAAATTAGAAACAACAGAAGCAATAAAAACTCTTGTTATTAAAGGATATGGAGTAGCGTTTGTACCTTATAGTGCTGTAAAAGATGAATTTATGACTGATGAATTACAGGTTTCTAGAATAAAAGATTATAATTTAGATTATGATATTTTTATGCTGAGAAAAGATTCTAAAAAATTAGATTCTAAACTTAAGGAATTTGTTAAAGGAATAAAAGACTTAGGGAATAATATTTGTTGTTAATAGATTGGAGTATAACTAAATATGAAAGTAGCATTTAATAAAATTTATTATACTGGTAAAGAAAAGGAATATATTGAAGATGCACTAGAACGAAGAGAATTAAGTGGAGATGGTTTTTATACAAAAAAAGTAACTGAACTTATGGAAAATAATTTTAATTTATCTAAATTATTGACAACTACTTCTGGAACACATGCTTTAGAAATGGCTTCAAAATTAATTGAATTAAGTAGTGATGATGAAGTAATAATGCCATCATTTACCTTTAGTTCAACTGCAAATTCTGTATTGCAAAATGGAGCAAAGGTAGTTTTTTCAGAAATAAAAAAAAGTACATTTAATCTTGACCCTGATAAATTAGAAAAACATGTAAATAAAAATACTAAGGCAATTATTCCTGTACATTATGCGGGGATAGCCTGTGAAATGGATAAAATTAATAAAATTGCCAAAAAATACAACTTATATGTTATTGAAGATGCTGCTCATGCAGTTAATGCAAAATATAAAGATAAATATTTAGGTAGTATAGGTGATTTTGCCTGTTATAGTTTTCATGGAAGCAAAAATTATGTTAGTGGTGAAGGCGGGGCATTAGTTATTAATAATGATAAATTTAAAGAGCGCGCAGAAATTATTAGAGAAAAAGGCACTAATCGCCATAAGTTTATTAAAGGGGAAATTGATAAATATACCTGGGTTGATAAAGGATCAAGTTATTTGCCTTCAGAGATTTTAATGGCTTTATTATATGCTCAATTAGAAGAATTAGATAAAATAAGAAAAATGAGAGAAAGAATTTATAAATATTATTATAAATCCTTAAATAAATATGAAGAAAGTGAATTTATTGACTATGTATCTAAAGTTCCTGAGAATAGGAAAAGTAATTATCATATATTTTATTTAAAATTTTCAACTAAAAAAATTAGAGATTTTGTTTTAGATAAGCTTAAGTCAAAAGGAATACAGGCTAGTTTTCATTATATTCCTTTACATTCTTCTCCAATGGGAAAAAGACTTGGATATAAAAAAGGTGACTTTAAAATCACTGAGGAAGTAGCAGCAACTATTTTAAGACTCCCTTTATATCCAGAATTATCGAAAAAAGAATTAGAATATATTGTTAAAAATATAGAAAACATTTTTAGTCTTTTGTAATTAAATGAGGTGTTTTGATGACAGATTCAATTTCAGTAGTTATTCCAGTCTATAATGGTGAGAATTCCTTAAATGAATTATATTTTCGTTTAAAAAAAACTTTAGAAAAAATAACTAATGATTTTGAAATAATAATGGTAGATGATAATAGTAGTGATAATAGTTTTAAAAAGATTAAAGAATTGAGAGAAAAAGATAAGAGAATAAAGGCAATAAAATTAGCAAAAAATTTTGGGCAACAGAATGCAATTATCTGTGCCCTTAATTATGTTAAAGGGGATTATATAGTTACTTTAGATGATGATTTACAACATAAGCCAGAAAATATTTTAGATTTATATAATAAAATAAAAAAAGGTTATGACATAGTTTATGCTATTCCTCAAAATAGAGAATATGGATTTTTTAGAAAATTAGGTTCAAAACTAACTAATTATTTATTTAATCTTATTACTTCAAAATCTAAAGGGAAAAGAGTAAGTAGTTATCGTATTATGACTAAAGATTTAGTTCATAAAATTGTTAAAGAAAAGTCTTCATTTGTTTATATTTCAGCAATTTTATTAAGATATACTAATAATATTGCCAATATTTATGTAAAACATATTGATCGAAAACATGGTGATTCTAATTATAGTCTATATAAATTAATTAAACTTTTTATTAATTTATATATTTATTATGGTAATTTAGGAATTTTAAAATATTTACGTGAAGATAAAAAGCAATATGAAATTGAAAAAATATTTATTTAAATGAGGAGATATGTTATGCGATTACAAATTTTAGGTGGAGGTAGTGGACAACTTAGTGCCATAAAAAAAGCTAAAAGTTTAGGACATGAGGTAGTTGTTTGTGATTATTTAGAAGAAGCTCCAGGTAAAAAAATAGCTGATTTTGCTGAATTAGTTAGCACTTTTGACATAAAAAGAAATATTGAGGTAGCAAAAAAATATAAAGTGGATGGGATTTTTACTGTTGGTACAGATCAACCTGTTTATACTGCTGCACAAGTTGCTAGTAAACTAAATTTGCCTACTCATTTAAAACTTAAAACAGCAAAAGAGGTTACAAATAAAAGAGATATGAAAAGAAAATTTACTAAAGCTAATATTCCCACTGTAAAATATGAAATAATAGATAAAAATTTTTTTTATGATATTTTCGAAGATTTTAAATTTCCAGTTGTAGTTAAACCTTTAGATAGTCAAGGTCAACGTGGGATTTTTAAATTGAATTCAGTTAAAGAAATCAGAAATCACTTTGAAGAAGTAATTACCTATTCAAGAGAAGAAAAAATACTAGTTGAAGAATATTATGAGAGTGAAGAAATAACAGTAAGTGGATGGGTACATGAAAATGAACTTACTATACTAACTATAACAGATAGAGTAACACATGAAAATAAAAATCATATTGGAATTTGTAGTGCTCATATTTTTCCGTCTAAGTTTTTAAAAGAATATCATAATGAGATTAGAAATATTTCTGAAAAAATAGTTAGCTCATTTTCTATTAATAATGGCCCTATATATTTTCAGATGTTAATTGGGAAAGATGGGGTAAAAGTTAATGAGATAGCGTCAAGAATTGGTGGAGCTTATGAAGGGGATTTTATGCCTAATTTAACAGGTGTTGATATTTTAAAAATGATGATTAATTTAAGTTTAGGAAAAAAAATTGATTATCAGAGTTTAAAGAATTATAAATTAGCAAATAATGAAAAATGGCTTTCTGTACAATTGTTTTTTGCAAGACCAGGTATAATTAATAAAATAACTCCAGCAGAAAAAATTAAAAAATTAAAAGGAGTTTCCCAAATAGCTTATAATTTTGATGTTGGTGATAAAATAAATGAAATAGAAAATGCTACAGAAAGAGCGGGTTATTACATAGTAAAAGCAAGTAGTAAAAATCAATTAAAAAAGCGTATTGCCGATGTATTTAATAATTTAAAAATATTAAATGATAGAGGAGAAAATTTAGTTATTAGAGAAATTGGTGAAGTGCTTTAATTATCAATTACTTTATATATTTTTATTTCCCAGTTTTTATCTCCGATATATCTTACTATTCTCATTCCATAAGTTTTGTTATTAAACTCGTAAACTAATTCTGTATTATTTTTAATGAAAGTCTGCATATCACTATAATATGGATAAAGATTTCCGTATAAAATATTCCAGACTGGACGAGAGTTATAGATAAAATCCATTTCCTCAGGATAAATTATATATTCAATATTATTTTTGTTAATATATTCTTTAAAAGTTAAATTATTTTCATCTAAATAAGCTAAATTTCTATAATCTAATAATTTTCCATTATCGAAATAAAATTCCGCATTTAAATTAGCTAAAACTTTGTTATCTGAGTCAACTTCTTTAGAAATATTACTTAGATATTGCTTATAATTATAGTGGCTGTCTTTCATTATTGTACTTATACTATTAAAAGAGAGAAAAAGAATTAGAGAAATAATGATTATTTTTTGCCAATTTAGGTTTAAAAACGATAGATTATAAGCGATTAATAAATAAGCAGGAATAAAAATAAATATTATACTAGTTTGATTATAGCGACCGATAATTATATAAGCTAAATTTATTCCTATAATTAAATTAAGAAGGAAATTTATTTTTTTATCTTTGCTAAATATAGTTTTAATTAAAGAAAATATGGAAATTAAAGAAAAAAGAATTAATTGTACTTTAATAGGTGGAATATAATATGTTCCACTTATTCTATGAAAAATTTTCTTATAAAAAGAATCTAATCTATCTATTTTAGTGAAAATAGAACTAAATACTCCTAAACTATCACCATAAGTAGAATAATTTCTAATAAAATTAGGATCGAATTTATAACTTAAAATTATAAATAAAAGAGCCAATAAAGCCAATGTTGTTCCGAAGGAAATATATTCCTTTGAAGATATATTTTTTGTTAACATTAACTTTGTAGTATATAATAAAATAAAAGGAAGAGCTATAATGAAACTATTTGGATGGATGGCTATAGCAGTCCCCAATATTAAAGCTAAAATTATATCTTTTTTAATTGTTTTGTGAAATTGATTGTTAAGTATAGAGTTATTAGTATTCCTATGAAAAATATTTTTTAAGTAGTAATAAATAGCAATTAAGAATATTAAAATCAAGACACTCTCCTGGCGGGCTAAATGAGAACTGTAAATAAAGTGAATATCAATGGCTATTATAAGTGTGGAAAATAAACTTAATTTATTAGAATTAGTTAAGAGTTTTGCGCTTTTATAAAAATAAAGTAGGGAAAGAGTAGCTACAATTAATGAAATTAATCTCAAAGTAAAAATATTATATGAAAAAATTTTAATAAAGATAATTTGTATTATATGAAATAGAATTTTTATTGCATGAGGATTGCGAGGATATAAATCGAAAAATGGTTCAGTTACTCCTAAATCTTTATTTTCTAGCATGTGTC
This sequence comes from Bacillota bacterium, assembly GCA_051744825.1. Taxonomy (GTDB): domain Bacteria; phylum Bacillota; class Halanaerobiia; order Halanaerobiales; family DATFIM01; genus DATFIM01. The sequence goes on from JBNJDL010000013.1 coordinate 14,769, forward strand.
TACTAAGACCACCAAGCCATGATTCATCAGAATGAACAAAGGGAAAGTTTGTTAAAATAAATAAATTTACAATAAAAAATAATATTAATATAATATATATTGTTTTAGTTTTTTTGAGGAATTTCATATAATTTCTCCTTTAGGACTTTTATATATAATATCATTGTTAGATAGCTTTAATCAAGCTAAGAAATTTCTTATATTTAATAATTGAATATACTATTTGAAGAAGTTATACCAATAAGGAGTGTTTATGTTTTATAATATAAACAGAGTTTGTTACAAATTTAACAATAAAAAAATCACAAACTTTTTTGGAGGTGGGAAAGTGAAAAAAATTTCAACAGCTTTACTTCTCATTTTAGCAATTACATTATTTGTAACTGCTTGTGCTAGAGAAGATGTAGCTGTTCCTGGAGAACAAGGTCAAGATATAATTACAGCTAAAGAGGCTTTAGAAAGTTTAGGAGAAGAAGATGTAGTATTTGTAGATTTACAGCCATCTGGAGATTATAGTGATGGACATCTTAAGGGAGCAGTTAATATACCTAGAAATAAAATAACAACTTTTGGTCCATTCCCTAATATGTTAGCATCTGATAGTGCAGTAGAAGAAGTATTAAGTGAAAATGGTATTTCTAATGATTCAAAAGTTATAATTTATGATGACAATAATAATATGGATGCAGGAAGATTATGGTGGACAATGAAAGTCTATGGCCATGAAAACATGCAAGTAATTAGTGGTGGTTTAAAGGCTTTAAAACAAGCTGATGCAGAATTAACAACTGAAGAAGCTGAGATAGAAACAGCTGAATATAATATTGATAGCAAAAATGAAGATATTATAGCTACTAAAGAAGATGTTTTAGATGCAGTAAATGAAGATAAAGAAGATGTGGTTTTACTTGATGTTAGATCAGAAGAAGAATATATGTCAGGCACAATTCCTGGATCTAAACATGTAAATTATGAAGAAAATATTGATTTTGATGGAAAGTTTCATTCAATAGATGAAGTTATTGATAATCATACTGATCATGATATTACACCAGATAAAACTGTTATTATGTATTGTAAAACTTCAATAAGAGCAGGTAATACTTTTGTAGCCTTGCATAATGCAGGTTATAGAGATCTAAAAGTTTATGATGGAGCCTGGATAGAATGGTCTTCTGACAGTTCTCTACCAGTTGAAACACCTGGTAGTGGAGGAGAAGAAGCTAATATGCAAGATGGCTCATAAAATTATATTCATAAATAATTAAATTAATTTAATTAGGGGGAATAAAAAAATGAGAAAGAGAAATTTATTTTCAATTTTGATTGCTTTAGTTATGATGGTAGGGCTTTTTGCTAGTGGTCAAGCATTAGCAGTGTCTGATGAGGTGGAAAGTGCAGTAAATGATTATTTTGCAGACTTACCATCAGATAATGCTATGATTGGCCAAGAAGAATTTGTAGAAAAAGTTAAGTCAGGAGAAGACCTCTTTATTTTGGATATTAGACAGGAAGATGTTTATAATGAAGGTCATATTGAAGGCGCAGTTAACTTACCCTGGGGACCAGATGCAATTCCTAATAATTTAGATAAACTACCAGAAGATGAAACAATATATGTATATTGCTATACAGCTCAAACTGCAAATCAAACTGTTGCTTTATTAAACTTTGCTGGCTTTGATGCAAAATCAGTTAAATTTGGTTGGAATTTAGGCATTTCTAAAGTTGATGGTTATAAAGATGTAGTTGAAACTGAAACTAATGAGCTTGGAGAAGAAACTTCATATGAAATTAATGAAGAAATTAAAACAGCTATAGTTGATTATTTTAAAGGATTAGAAGAAGTTTCTGATTCAATGTATAAGAATTATAAAATAGCTGAAGATATGCTTAAAATGTCAATTGATGGTGGAAATGAAGATATGATGGTCGTTTCTATTAGACAATCTTCTGCATTTTCTGAAGGACATATTCCTGGAGCAATTAATATTGCCTGGGAAGCTGGAATGCAAGAATACTTCGGACAATTACCTAAAGATAAGAAAATAGTTGTTTATTGTTATACAGGTCAAACTGCAGGTCAAGCAGTTGCTGGTTTAAGAATGTTAGGTTATGATGCTGTATCATTAAATGGAGGTATGGGAACAGAAGCTAATGAACCTCATGGTTGGTCAAATCAAGATTATGAAATTGAGAAAAACTAAATTCAATTTTTAAGTAATTAGAATAAATGTATTAAATTAAAGTAAAATAGTTATACTACTTAAGAGCAGGTTTTAAACCTGCTCTTATTTTATTTCTTAAATTAGTAAAATGTCGTAAATCATCGATATTATAAAGATTATAGCTTCTTTTTAAAATTTTGATAATTAAAAATATAATATTTTTGCAGGGTTTTTGTAATATATCTATAATAATAATAATATGCATAAATAAAAAATAATTTTAACTATTTGATTTACAATAATAATTTTTAATAAAAAAATAATAGATTTTAATCTATTTTTGAAAAAAAGTTAAATTATTAAATAATAAAGAAAAGAGGGGGCGTGTTTTTTGTCTCAAAAAAATGACAGAATTGAAAAAGTAAGAGAACTTGTTAAAAAGGGAAAAGAAAATGGTCAATTAACTTCTGCTGAGATTGATGATGTATTAAGTGATTTTGATTTAGATAATGATAATTTAGTTGATGTTTATAAAATCCTTGATGATGAAAATATAGAAATCATTGATGAAGATGAAGAAGTAAAAAGTGTAGAAGGAAATACTAATAAAGAAGATAATTCATCTGCAAAAAACAATAATACTAATGATAAAGCTAACGATAGTGATGATGACGAAGATGATGATGAAAGCAAATTGAAAAATATTAGTATTTCAGCAGAAGGGGCAACTGACGATCCAGTTCGAATGTATTTAAAGGGAATTGGTCAAGTAGATTTATTAGACAAAGAAGAAGAAGTTGAATTAGCCAAACGTATTGAAGAAGGTGATGAAGAGGCTAAAAGTCAGCTAGTTGAGGCTAACCTAAGGTTAGTAGTTAGTATAGCAAAAAAATATGTTGGTAAAGGAATGTCTTTTTTAGATTTAATTCAAGAAGGAAATATGGGTTTAATGAAAGCTGTAGAAAAGTTTGATTATACTAAAGGATATAAGTTTAGTACTTATGCTACCTGGTGGATTAGACAGGCTATTACTAGAGCAATTGCTGACCAAGGTAGAACTATAAGAGTTCCTGTTCATATGGTAGAAAAAATTAATAAGTTAATAAAAATTCAAAGACAACTATTACAGGAAAAAGGTAGAGAACCTACTCCTGAAGAAATTGCTGAAGAAATGGATATAACTCCTGAAAAAGTTAGTGAAATTAAGAAAATTGCTCAAGAATCTGTTTCTTTAGATACACCAATTGGAGAAGAGGAAGATAGTAGTCTTGGAGATTTTATCGAAGATACTAAAACCCCCGAACCTTCATCTACTGTATCTAAAAATCTTTTAAAAGAGCAATTAGATAGTGTGTTAGATACACTTACTGAAAGAGAAAAAAGAATTTTAGAATTACGCTTTGGTATTGAAGATGGACGTCCTAGAACTCTTGAAGAAGTAGGTAAAGAATTTGGTGTAACAAGAGAAAGAATTAGACAAATTGAAGCTAAAGCTTTAAGAAAACTTCGTCATCCTACTAGAAGTAAAAAATTAAAAGGATTTGTTAAATAAAATAGTAAATCAAATATTATTAAATGCATTAATAACACTATTCAGGCCACCCCTGAATAGTGTTATATTTATTATAAGCTTATCAATGAGGTGATTAGGTGAGTATAAAATTTATTCATACAGCTGATTTACATTTAGGCAGTAGCCTTCATACAGATAATGAAGATATTTTAAAATCTAGAAAAGGAAAAAACCCTGTTTTAACTTCTTTTCATAAATTAATAGATACAGCAATTAACAAAAAAGTAGATTTTGTGCTTATTGCTGGTGATTTGTTTGATTCTGAAGAGAGAAGTGTTAGAGCAGTAAAAGAATTTAATAAAGGAGCAAAAAAATTAGATAATCATAATATAGATATTTATATGATTGCAGGAAATCATGACCCTATAAATGAAAATAATTTTTTTAAAATAGTTGAAAATGTTTATATTTTTGGCAGTGAAAAAGTTGAAATAAAAGAGTATGAAATGGATAATCAATTAAAAGCAAGAATAATTGGACAATCGTATAGGTCAAGTTCTGATTCCAGGGAAATGTATAAAAATTATATTTTACCTGATGATAATATATTAAATATAGCTTTATTACATACTCAACTTGATAGACAAAATAACAATTATGTTCCTGGTAATTTAAATGATTTATTAAAAATAAATAATATCGATTATTGGGCTTTAGGCCATATACATAAAAATAAAATTCTTAAAAAAAATAAACCTTTAGTAATTTATCCTGGCACACCACAGGGAAGAGATTTTGGTGAAAGTGGTTTAAAAGGATTTTATTTAATAGAATTTAATTCAAAAGCGGATTATAAAATAGATTTTATACCTAGTTCTAAATATATTTGGAAAGAAGTGAATTTTACTATTAGTGAAAAAGAAAATTTAAAAACTTTTAATGAGCTCAGGAATTTTATAAAAGAAAATGCTGTTAAAATATTAATGAGCAATGCTGTAACTAGAAGAGAAAAAGTATTTACTAAGAATTCTTTACTAACTTATATAATTAGATGGAAAATAAAAGTTAAAGGGTTAAGTGATGATAATTTTAATGAAGATAAAAGGGAATTAGAAAATTATTTATCCGAAGAGTTAAGAAATGAATTTATAAATAATAATTTTACAGAAGAAAATATGGCTTTTTGGACTGAAGATATAAGATTAGATTTTGATACTAATATTCCTGTTAAAAAAGAGTTGATTAAATATGATAATATATTTAAGCAAATCTTATCTGTAAAAGAAAGCCTTGTTAATGATAAGGTTATGCAAAACGAATTAAAAGAAACTTTAGGTGATATTTGGCAGGGAAGTGAAGATAAAGAAAATATTGATGAGTTTAGATTTTCATTTAGAAAAGAAATGAATGATATAATTAATGAAGCTGAAAAAAAATTATTAATTGACCTTTGGAAAAAAAGAGGTGAATAAATGGAATTTAAGAAAATATTTATTAGAGATTTTGGTATTTTTCGTCATCAACATATAAGAGATTTAAACTCAAATATTAATTTAATTGGGGGGTTGAACAGAGCAGGGAAAAGTACTTTTTTAGAACTATTAAGATATATTCCCTATGGTTTTCCAAAAAGAAAAAATTTTATTAAAGCAAATAATAAATTTGATGTAGAAGCTGAATTAGTGCATAAAAATAAAAGATATAATTTAATTACTAAAGGTTTTTCTGAACCATTATTAAAAAATATAAGTGATAATAATTCTGATCTTGATCTAAATCAAATTTATTCAATAGATAATTTTAGTTATAAACAATTATTTACTATTACTCTTGATCAATTGAAGAGAATTCCAGAAGGTACTTCTAAAAACAAGGAAAAATTACAATCATTGTTATTGGGAGCAGGATTGAGAGAATTACTTGATTTACAGGAATTAAAGGAAGACTATAATAAAAGAGCTAATAAAATTGGTGGAAAAAATGGAAGTGTTTCTGTAAAAGAATTCAAAGAATATTACAAAGCTATAAAGGAAGGTAAAAATCTTCGTAAAGAAGCTAAAAATGAAATAAATGAGTTTGAAAAAGCAAAAAATAAATTATCAGTAATTAAAGAAGAAATAAAAAATATAGATAACAAACTTAAGTCACTAAACTATAAACAAGATAGACTTGATATGTTAAAGAATAATTATGAAAATTTATTAAAAGTAGATAATTTATTTGAAAAGTTAAATAATAGTAAAAAAGAAAGATTAATCAATTCATCTTTAAATATTGATTTTACTAGTAATCAATTAGCTATATTAAAAGAAAAAGTAAATAATTATCAAGTTAAAAAAGAAAAATTAACTACTACTAAACATAAGTTATTAAAAAAGGCAGAAGAATTTAATAAAAATTGGAATGATGAAAAATATTTAGATTATATTTTAAATATAAATTTTGATCTTATTGAAAAAAATAGACTTGATAGGATTATAGATGAATATATAAAAGTTAAAAATAAATTAGAAAAATTAAAAACTAATAAAGAAGAAAAAATAAAGCAAAAAAAGATGATTGAATTGAAAATTGATAATTTATTTAAAGAAAAAAATACTAATTATCAAAATAAATTTTTGATTTTATCTATTATAATAACAATTATAGGTTTACTAATGCTTATAATTAATTTTGGAGCTGCTGTTATAATTACTATATCAGGACTAAGTAGCAATTATTTTTTTATTAAAGAAAAAAGAGAAAAAAATAAAATGCTAAAAAATAATATAAAAGAAGAAAAAAATAAATTAAATAGTGTAGAATTAGAAATAGAAAATTTAAATGAAAAAATCAAAAATTTAAAAAAAGAAAAAAGTAATCTAGATAATAATTTAAACAAATATAGAGATATTTTAGATTTAGAAAAAGAGACTTCAGCAACTGTTATTAAAGATTATTTTCATGAATTACAATTATTAAAAAATGAAGTTAAAGATTGGCAGTTAAAGAAAGAAGAATTAAAAGAGAGTAAAAATGCAGTAATTAATAAATTTGAAAAAATAAATATATTTTTAAAAAAGTATAATTTTGGTATTGAAGATATATATAATATCGATAATGCTAAAAATTTAATATATAATTTAGAAAAATTATTAGAATTTAAAAATGTACGAAGTCAAATATTAAATTCACTTAAAAGTGATAGAGCAAAAAATGCTTTTAAATATTTTTCTAATAATAATTTAAATACAGAACTTAAACTTTGGAAAGAGTTTTATAGTCTTTATGAAAAATATATATCTAAAGATGATGTTGAAGATAGTTATAAAGGAATTACCAAAAAAATTAATAGTAAAGAGAATAAATTGCTTGAATTAAGAGATAAAAAACAAAGCTTAAGAGATAAAATTAATTCATTAGAAACTAGTGACAAGTTGGATAAAGGGAAAAAAATAATTTATAAAAATAGAAAAAAATTAAAAGAAAAAGCTAAAGATTATGGAATAAATTTAACTGCTTCATTTATCTTAGAAAAAACTTATGAAAAATTATTAAATAAGATACAGGATGATATTTTTTCTGATTTTAGCAAATATTTAGCAAAAATTACTTCAGGTGAATATCTTGAAGTGTCAACTGTATCTGAGTTGAATAATTTTGATTTTCAAACTACTTTAAAAGATGGGAGTAAAAAAGAAAGTAGTGAAATATTGAGTAGAGGAACAAAGGAGCAATTATTTTTGGCAATTAGATTAAGCAGAATAAATGCTATGAATAGCAAATTGCCTCTTATAATTGATGATAGCTTAGTTAATTTTGATTTAAATCATCTTCGTAATACTTTAGATATTATTACTGATTTGGCCAAAAATAATCAAATCTTTATCTTGACCTGTCACCCCAGAATTATAAAAAATCTTAATGTCAATAGAAAAAATATTAGTTATTGGAAGTTAAAAAGAGGTATTTTTAGTAAAACTAGCAAGGATAAACTTTTAAAACATTTATTATAAAGGATTAGATAATTGTCATAATTGACATGTTTTTTCTATTATGATAAACTTTAGGCAATAAAATATTCTTAATCTGTATCTAATCTGGAAACAGAGCGGGGAAACCACTTTTTTGGGGCTAATCCGTATTTGGAGGAAGACCTTTTACTTCTAGCCCGACAGCTAACCTCGTAGATATTAAAAGGACAGATGACTGTAGTAGTACATCACATCAGTCTATCTGTTGTGATGTTTAATTTTTTTAGTAAAGAAATGTTGAAAGGAGTCTTTAATATGTTTAAAAAAATTAAGACCTTAAAGGGAAAGATTTTTCTTGGTTATTCAATAGTAATTTTTATTTTAGCTTTAGTTACTTTATGGTCAATAAATAATTTTATTGGATTATCAAATTCGATTAACAATATAATGGTGGAAAATTATCAATCGATTAAAGCTTCAGAAAGTATGATTGAAGCTTTAGAAAGGCAAGATAGTGCTATTTTAATGATTTTAAATGGAAAAACTAATGAAGGAAAAGCAACTTTTAGAGAAAATGAGCAGGAATTTTTAAAATGGTTGGCTAGAGCAGAAGATAATATTACAATTGATGGAGAAAGCGAAGATATCGAGAGTATTAATTCAATATATACAGAATATTTAACTTTATTTAGTGAATTTATTGAAAAAAACAATGAAGAAAGACGGAGTTTTTATTATAATGAAATTTCTAATGAATTTTATGAAATAAAAGAAGAAATTAGAGATTTAAGAAGTATAAATCAAAATACAATGATTAATGCCCAAGAAAGGGCAGATAATAGAGCTAATAGGGCTATAATCTCTACTTTAGTTATTTCAATTGTAGCAATTATAGTAGCTATTATTTTTATGTTTTATTTATCAAAAATTATTTTAGAACCAGTTAAGAGTCTAAAAAATGCTGTTCAAAGTATTGCAGAACGAAATTTTGATCAAAAAATAGATGTAAAAAGTGA
>JBNJDL010000014.1:0-22471 GCA_051744825.1 Bacillota bacterium
TTTCAACTTTTTGAGATAATTCTTTTATTTCATCTTTTTTATAGCCTAAACCAACTATTATCGGTAAATCTGTCTTGACTATTTCTGGATACTCATCATTTAACCATTTTTCAGGAGGCATTTCTGACCACAATTCACTATTCATAAATCCACTTTTAGTTTCTGCCATATTGGGTCTAGGAACTTCTGCGGCTTTAACTGAGATTGTCTTTGTTACAATTGCTCCTGCTCCACCATCTTTAGCCTCAAATGCTGCTTTACTATCTTTTACAGTTGGACCAGCAGCAGGCATCACTGGATTGTCAAGTTCCATATCAAATAATTTTACACTTATATCAGCCATTATTTTTTCCTCCTTTTTTATTTTTTAGTGCTGCTAAAATTTTCTCAGGTGTTATTGGTAAATCAGTAAATCTTACTCCAATTGCATCATAGATTGCATTTGCTATTCCTGGAGATGCTCCCATAGCCACTGGCTCGCCAACTCCTTTGGCTCCATATGGCCCTTCAGCATCTGCATTTTCCACAAGTCTGGATTCAAAGTTTGGAACATCCATTGAGGTTGGAACAACATATCCTGTCATATTAGGATTTAATGTAATTCCCTCTTTAATTACCTGTTCTTCCATTAAAGCCATTCCCATTCCTTGAGTTGTTCCACCTTCTATCTGTCCTTCAACATTTTTAGGATTTATTGCCTTACCTACATCAAGTGCTGTTTTTACATCAATTACTTCTACTAATCCTGTATCTGTATCTACTTCAACTTCAAAAATTTGAGTCATAAAGGTATAGGCAACATAAGTTTTTGGACCCTGACCTTTTTCATCATAATCATAAGTTTCAGGATAGAATGTCCCTTCTCCTTTCAATTCTTCACCACTATCTTCTACTCTATAGGCTATTTCTCTAAAACTCAATTTTTTTTCCTCTTCTCCAAGAGGATAAGCATAACCTTCTTCAACTCTCATTTCTGGATAATTTGTTCCAAATTCTTTACTGGCATAGAAATAAATCTTTCCTAATAAATCCTGAGCAGCATTTTTTACTGCATTACCAGTGAAATAGGTTTGACGGGTTGCAGAAGTTGAGCCCGAATTTTTAGTAGTATGAGTGTCACCCTGTACAATATTAAATTTTGAAGTATGTGTATTCAAAACTTCGGCTGCAATTTGAGTAACTACAGTCTGCACTCCTTGACCTACATCTGCTGCAGCTGTCCTAATTAAAAGTTCACCATTATCCTGAATTTCAATAGAAGCCTCTGAATAATCTGGAAAACCTTCACCATAACCAAATCCAAACATTATTGTAGATAAACCTTTACCTCTTTTTTTCAATTTTGACCCTCCTTTTTCTTAAGCATATCTTTTGCTTCTTCAAGGGTCTCTTTCACATTAACACTTCTATTTAAGATTTGTCCTGTTGCAGTTTTTGATCCTCTTTCATAAGCATTTTGATAGCGTAATTCCAAAGGATCTATTCCCAATTTATGAGCAATAATATCCATTTGCGAATCATAGGCAAAAGCCATTTGTAAAGCACCAAAACCTCTCATGGCCCCTCCATAAGTGTTATTTGTATATACTGTATATGACTTTCCTTCTACATTAGGAACATTATAAGGGCCAGTACAGTGAAATAATCCCTTATGAACAACAGCTGGTCCACTTGAAGCATATGCACCTGTATCACCAATAACTTCTACCTGGACTGCTGTTAATTTACCATTATTTTTGACTCCTGTTTTCATTTTTATAATTATTGGATGCCGTTTTGACTGAGCAATCATTGATTCTTCTCTTGAATAAGCCATTTTAACTGGTCTCTCAGTTTCAAGAGCTGCTAGAGCTAAGTGAATATGAACAGATATATCTTCTTTTTTACCAAAAGCACCACCTATAGCAGGTTGAATAATTCGAACTTTATCTTTGGCAATACCTAAAGATTGAGCTATATCTGCCTGTGTATCATGTATCCATTGAGAAGCAACCCAGAGTTTTATTTCTTCACTATCTTCATCATAATAGCCAACCCCTGATTCATTTTGTAATGGTAATTGATCAATATGTTGAGTTGTATACTCATTTTCTACAATTAAATTTGCTTTATTAAAACCTTTTTCAACATCACCTTGTTTTAATTTATGACTTGTAACAATATTTCTATCTAAATCATTATTATCTAAAATATTATCTCCCTTATGAATCGAAGGAGCATCTTCTTCCATTGCCCTTATTGGATCACTAATCACTTCAAGTTCTTCAACTTCACATTCAATCAAATCTCTACCTTTACGGGCAGCTTCTCTTGTTTCAGCTACTACAATTGCTAGAGCATCTCCCATATATCTCATTTTTTCTCCAATTCCAATTAAAACAGGTTGATCTTTTATAATTAATCCAAAATTATTTAAATCAGGATAATCATTAGCAGTAATCACTGTAACAACGTCATCTAAAGCTTCAGCTTTACTAATATCCAATTCTTTTAAATAAGCATGGGGGTGAGTTGCCCTTTTAACTCGGGCATAAAGCATATTATCAAAATAAATATCATTAGGATAAATTGCTTCTCCAGTTGTCTTTGCCTGAGCATCTACTTTTAAAACATCCTGTCCTACATATTTATGAGGATTTTTTAGCATTTTTCTCACTCCCTTTGCCCTTGATTTTTTCAGCTGATAATTTAACTGCATCAAATATTTTGGCATATCCTGTACAACGGCAAATATTTCCTGATAAAGCTCTTTTTATTTCTTTTGAGGATGGGTCTGGGTTTTCATCGAGTAAATTTTTAGTAGCTAAAATCATTCCTGGAGTACAAAAACCACATTGTACAGCTCCAGCCTCAATAAATGACTTTTGAATCTGATGTAAATCATTTCCCTTTTTTACACCTTCAACTGTAATAATTTCTGAGCCATCAGCCTGAGGAGCTAGTATAAGACAGGAAGCTACTAATTTTCCATCCATTATCACACTACAGGCTCCACATTCTCCCTGACCACAACCTTCTTTAGCTCCAGTTAAACCTAAATCATCACGAAGTAAATCTAATAATCTCATAGAAGGGGTTACTTCTGCCTTTCTTTTTTCCCCATTTACAGTAAATTCTATTTTATATTCCATAACTAACACCCCTCTATCTTTTCTTCAATTTCTTTTAAAGCACTAAGTGTAATGTTATAAGCTGCATTATTTCTATAGGCTACTGTACCTCTTATGTCATCTATAGGTGAAATACTATTTTCTACTATTGAAGCTATTTTCTCAAATTCAATTTCTTTATATTTTTTTCCTTCTAATTCTTCACTAACTTTTTTAATTTTTATAGGAGTTGGTGCCACTGAACCCATTGCTAAAGCAGCCTTTTTAACTTTTTTGCAATTTTTATCAAATTCAATTCTCAAGGCAAGTGATAAACTAGATATAACTAATGCCTTTCTTTTCCCTATTTTCTTCCACTTTCCATAATCATTTTTAGGAATTTTGATTATAATTTTTGTAAGTAATTCATTATCTTTTAAGAGATTTTCTTTTACTCCTGTAAAAAAATCCTCTGCTTTAACTCTTCGTTCATTATTATCTGATTTTAAAACAAACTCAGCATCATATACTAATAAAACTGGTAATAAATCTCCAGCTGGTGAAGAAGTGACTATGTTTCCACCTATAGTACCTCTATTCCTTATTTGAGGTGAGCCTACATCTAAAGCTGCTTCCTTTAAAATTGGAATATTTTCTTTAATATCTTTAGAATTTACTAATTGACTATGTGTTACCCCAGCACCAATTTCTAAGTTATTATCATTTATATTTATTTCCTTTAATTCATTTATATTATCCAGCGCTAACCAAGTTTTAACATCATATAACTTTTCAAATTTTTCAACCATTATATCTGTTCCACCAGCAATAATTTCTAGCTTATCTTTATCTGCCAAAACTTCAAGTGCCTCTTTTATATTTTGAGGAGCAAAAAATTGATTAGAATCTTTTCCAGAAATCTTCTGCCTGCTTTGAAATTTTGGCAAGTAATCTTTTCTCATCTAAAACTTTCACCTCCTGATTTTTCATAAGAAACTTACCTCCAACAATAGTGCTATCAACGATAGGACCTTTAATTCCCATAAGTAAATGTGAGAAATAATTATCTTTGTTAATTGGGGTTGGAGTTTGATAATCTAAGACTATTAAATCTGCCACTGCTCCTTTTTCAATTTTTCCAATTTTCTCCTTAAACAACGAAGAAGCTATTTTTGAATTATTATTACTTAACATAGCCCTGATTATATTCCCACCAACAGATGGATGATTTCTCTCATGAGTTTGTAATAAATTTGCTACCTGTAAACTTTCAAAGATATCTGTAGTATAACCATCTGTTCCTAATCCCACATTAATTCCTTTATTAAAAGCCTTATCTATAGGTGAATAACCTACAGCATTACCCATATTTGATTCAGGATTATGAATTAAATGAACATTATGATTTTTTAAAATATCAAATTCTTCACTTTGAAGGTGAACACCGTGTATAGCTAAACTATCTTCTTTCCATAAATTATATTTATTTAATCTATCAACTACTCCTTTAAAACCTTTATCTTTACTATCCTTAACATCTGCATAACCTTCTGCAACATGAATATGAATAGGTGTATTTAAATTATCACTAAGAGCAGCTACTTCAGTTAAAGTCTCATCACTTAAGGTAAAGGAAGCATGTAGACCTATCATTGCAGCTAATTTATTATTATTCTTTAATTTTCTAATAAATCTTTCATTTTCACTTATGGCCTTATTTCTTTTAATCTCTCCATTTCTATCAGATATTTCATAACTAAGATTTGCCCTCAAAGCTGATTTTTTCACTGCATCAGCTATAATATCAAGACTTCCATCTATATATCCATAACTTGCATGATGATCAAAAATTGTAGTGACTCCATTTTTAATACTACTTAAAAGAGCAAAAATTGTACTATAATAAATATCTTCTTTATTCAGGTTTTCATCTAGTCTCCACCATAATTTCTCAAGAATATCAACAAAGTCTTGAGGTGGTTGATCTGTTTTTAAATCCATTCCTCTAGCAAAAGTACTATAAAAGTGCATATGAGTATTTATCATTCCAGGCATTAAAACTTTTTCCTTTATATCAAATTCTTCTAGGTCAGGATATTCCTCTTTCAACTTATCAGTAGTTGAAATCTCAGCAATTTTATTATCATCTATTAATAAGGCTCCATTATTAATAAATTCATTTTTTTCATTAAAAGTTATAATTTTAGCATTAGTTATAAGATACATATTTCCCTCCTTTTTAAGCATTAATCATTTCCTGAGAAATACGATTTGCATTTTCAATAATTTCATTTTCATCATAAGTAGTTAATCTGCCATCTCGTACAACTATTTTTCCATTAACTATAGTATAATCTACTATTTGAGTATCTCCAGTATTTATTAATGCAGAAACAGGGTCATTTAGACCACCAGCCAAACCTAATCTTTTACTATTTACTAAAAACATATCTGCTGCTTTACCTTCTTCAAGACTTCCTATTTCAGGCTGGTTCAAAACTCTACTTCCACCATTTGTAGCCATCATTAGCACATCTTCTGCACTAATTGCATCTATTCCAGAACTGAGTCTATTCATCAAAAATGCTGATTTTAATTCTAATATCATATTTGATGAATCATTACTTGCACTCCCATCTACTGCTAATGATACAGGAAGGTTCTTTTCTAACATATAAGACACATTTGCAGCACCTGAAGCCAATTTTTGATTAGAAACTGGACAGTGAGCAATTCCAGTCTTAGTTTCAGCCATTCTATCTAGCTCATCTTCATTAAGATGTACTCCATGAGCATACCAGACATCTTCTCCAACCCAACCTAGTTTTTCCATATATTCTAAAGGTCTTAAACCAAAATTATTTATTGTAAATTGTTCTTCATCTTTTGTTTCAGCAACATGAGTATGACTTTGAACTCCATGCTTTCTAGCTAATTTTATAGATTCTTTCATATGTTCTTCAGTTACTGAAAAAGGTGAACAGGGGGCTAATATTACCCTCTGCATAGCAAAGGGATTAGGGTTATGGAATTTATTTATTACTCTTTCAGAATCTTTTAATATTTCATCTGAACTTTGTACAACTTCATCAGGAGGTAAACCTCCATCTTTTTCACTTAAAGACATACTACCACGTGAACCATGAAATCTTATTCCAATTTTAGAAGCAGCTTCAAATTCCCTATCAATTAAATTATCTTTTTGACTATCTGGGAAAACATAAAAGTGATCACTAGTTGTTGTACAACCTGTTTTTAAAAGTTCAGCTGAGGCTAAAAGAGTACTATAATATACTGCCTCTTCAGTTAAATTGGCCCAAATAGGATATAGGTTTTTTAACCAGTCAAATAGCTCTACATTCTGTACTTTTTTTATATTTCTAGTTAAAGTTTGATAAAAATGATGATGAGTATTAATCAGACCTGGATAAAGAAAATAATCTTTTGCATCTATAATTTCACTTAAATCCTTAATTTTATCTTCATTGATTTCTTCTTTGATTTTAGCAATTTTATTATCTTTAATAAGAAGGTCATAATTTTTTAACCTTTGTTTTTTTTCATCCATAGTTATAATTTCTTTTGCATTTTTTATTAAAATAGAAGACATCTAATCATCTCCTTTTACTGCTTCAATAGCTTCTATAATTTGCTCATAGCCTGTACAACGACATAAATTACCTTCTATAGCAGTTTTAATTTCCTCACGATCAGGATCAGGGTTTTCATTTAATAATGATTTAGCTGACATAAGCATTCCAGGAGTGCAAAATCCACATTGCACAGCTTGATGATCAATAAATGATTGTTGTAAAGGATCTAATTCACCATCTTTTTCTAAACCTTCTACAGTCATTACTTCACTACCATCTACCTGGGCAGTTAAAACCATACAGGAATGAACAGCCTTTCCGTCTAATAGTACAGTACAGGCTCCACATTCACCAACACTGCAACCTTCTTTTACTCCAGTAAGCCTTAACTGTTCTCTTAAAGTATCCAGCAGGCGTTCATCTGGCTCAACTTCCAATTCATAATCTTTTCCATTTACAGTTAGATTTACTACAATATTTTTAGGCATTATTTTCTACCTCCTTTATAATACCTGAAAGTGATTTTTTCAATAGGCTTCCAATAGCAGGTTTTTTATAGGGTGTAGACCATCTTTCACCAGTTATAGCTACCATTTCTTCGGCTATCTTCTCTTTATAGTAATCATAATCTAGTTTATCAATATTTTTTCCATCTAATAAATTCTCTATTTCTGAAAAAGCTTGAGGTGATGGCGTAGCTGAGCCTGGTACTATTCTAATATCTTCAAAATTATTATTTTCTATTTTTGTTACTATAGCCATATTTAATCTAGCTATATCTACAGCTTTACGTCTCTTTACTTTCTTAAAAATACTATAATATTTATCATTTAATTTTGGAATAATGATTTTTGTTAATAATTCATTTTGCTTTAAGTCAGTATTATAAGGGCCAGTTATAAATTCAGGAATAGATAATTCCCGCTCTCCATCAACTGATTTTAATAAAACCTTTGCTTCTAAAGCAATCAGAGGAGATAAAAGATCTGCTGCCGGAGAAGCATTTACTATATTACCAGCAATTGTACCTCTATTTCGGATCTGAGTTGAGCCAATTGTTAAAGCAGCCTGGGATAGCACACCATAATTATCATTAATGATTTTATTATTTACTAGTTCTGAATGAGTGGTTAAAGGACCAATTTCAACATTTTTTTCATTTTCCCTAATAAATTTAAATTCATTAATATTTGATATATCTAATAGATAATCCAGCTCTTCATTATCAATATCTTCTTTATGCATTTCAACTAAAATATCAGTCCCACCAGCAATTATTTTCACTTTATTATAATTGTCTAATTTCTCAACTGCTTCATCTATATTATTTGCTCTTAAAAATTCATATTCTAGCATTATTTATCCCCTCCTTTGCTAAGGTTACGACCAATTAATACTCGTTCTAAGTTCAGGGGAAGGTCTCTAATTCTTCTTCCTAAAGCCTGAGCAGTAGCATTAGCTATTGCTGCACTTCCTAGTTCTAAGGTTGGCTCTCCAATTGATTTTGCACCATAAGGTCCATTTGGATCGGGATTTTCCACAATGATTGGATCAATATCAGGCATATCTTTAGCAGTTGGAATTAAATATTTATCAAAATTATCTGCCTTTATATACCCATTTTCTGATTTTAAATCTTCCATTACTGCATGGCCCATACCCATTACAACTCCTCCATAAATTTGACCTTTAACATTGGCAGGATTAATTGCTTTACCTACATCATGGGCAGCAGCCATATTTAGCACTTCCAATTCACCTGTACCAGTATCTACTTCAACTTCAGCAATTTGGCAACCATAAACATAGGTGAAATAGGGTTTACCTTGTCCAGTTTCTTCATCCCAGGAAATATCAGGACTTTGATACCAGCCATAAGCAGATAAAAATACACCTTGATTATAGGCTGTATTTATAATATCGCTAAATGAAACTACTTTTTCACCATTTTTCATATAAACATAATCATCTCTAAGTTCAAGTTCATCTATTTTATAATCATAATTATCAGCTACAACTTCTTTTATAATAACTTTTAATTTTGAAACTGCATCTTTAACAGCATTTCCTCCAACTAAAGTACTTCTTGAAGCAACAGTTGAGCCACTCTCAGGAGCTACAGAAGTATCTGCTTCCATGAAATTTATTTTATCAAGGCTAAGACCCAATTCTTCAGCAGCTATTTGAGAAAAGGCTGTTTTTAAGCCCTGACCATTTTCAGCCAGACCACTATAAATTATAAGGCTACCATCTTTTTGAATAGATACTACTGCACCTGCAGCATCTACTCCTTCTGCTCCAAGACTAACTCCTCTATAACTTATGGCCATTCCTATTCCACGCTTTTTATCTCCCTTTTGTTTTTTATTATATTCTTTTAATTTCTGCTCATAATCAATAGCATCCATAGCCTTTGTCATAACTTCATTTAAACTAACTTCATGATCATCTAATTTTTGCCCACTGGCTGTTTCGGAGCCATTTCTAAACATATTTTTCTGTCTCAATTTATGTGGAGGCATATCTAATTCTTCAGCTAACTCTTCCATTAACTGCTCTTGAGCAAATATTACTGGTGGAGATCCATAACCTCTCATTGCACCAGTATAAATATTATTAGTATAAAAACCATAAGTATCTGTTTTTACATTAGGAATCTCATAAGGACCTGTAGCCTGTACTACTGACCTCCAGGTAACAAAAGGGGTTTGACAGGCATATGCTCCACTATCAGCAACTGCTTCTATTTCCATTGCAACTAGATCTCCATTTTCCTTTGCCCCAACTTTATACTTTAAATAATAAGGATGCCTTTTATAACTTTCAATAATTGATTCTTCACGACTATTTACCATTTTTACTGGCCTATTACATTCAAGAGCTAAAACTGATGCTCTTGCTGCCATTGAAGAAATATTTTCATCTTTACCTCCAAAAGCTCCACCCATATTGTCCTGAATTATTCTGACATTGTTTAAATCAGTCTCTAATACACTTGCAACTGCATCTCTAGTTGCATATGGGTTTTGTACAGAGCCATAAACACTAACTAAAGTATTTCTTTCATGTGGAACTACAGCAACTGCTTCTGTTTCTAGATAACTATGTTCTATAAACTGAGTTGTATATTCTCTTTCTAAAATTATATCAGCTTCTTCAAAACCTTTTTTAATATTTCCTTTGCGCAAAGGGTGATGAACAACTTGATTATTATCTAAATCATCATGTAAAACATCTGAATTTTTTTCTCGAGCCTCCAAAGGATTATAGATACCATCAAGTTCCTCGTATTCCACTTCAATAGCCTCAATAGCTTTTTTAGCTGACTTTTTACTTTCTGCAGCTACCATAGCTATTCCATCGCCAATATACATTGTTTTATCCTTAGCTAAAACCTGTTGATTTTCTATAATAACTCCAAATTCATTATTTGGTATATCTTCTGCAGTTAAAACTGCTTTAACTCCTTCAACTTTTTTGGCCTTTGAAACATCAATATTCAATATTTTTGCATGTGGATATTTACTTCGCAAAACCTTTCCATAAAGCATTCTATCAAAATACAAATCTGCTCCAAACTTTGCCTTACCTGTAACTTTTTCATAAGCATCTACTCTTTTTTTCGATTTATTTACTGATTTATGTTCCATTAACTACCCACCTCCAAACAAAGTATTTTTTTCCTATATTTAGTTATTTATATTTTATTCTAATTTTTAAATTATTTCAAATATTTAATCACAATATTTTTCTCCTTCATCTTTAGGTAAGGTTATATTAAGTAAAAATGCAGTAATACCACCAACTAATATTCCAGATGATAGTAATGTTGATAACCATTCTGGTAGTTCAGCAACAGCCGAGGGCTTCATTATAACTCCTAAACCTAGGGCTAATGAAATAGCCAAAATAAATACTTTTCTATCAGTTAATCCACCTTTAATTGCTATTTTCATTCCTGAAGTAGCTACCATACCAAATAGAGCAATAGTTGCTCCTCCTAAAACAGGTGAAGGCATAACAGTAATCAAAGCGCCAATTTTAGGAAATAAGCCCAGTATAATTAATATTCCAGCAACTGCATAACCAACTACTCGACTTCCGATTTTAGTCATTTGAATAACTCCAGTATTTTGACTAAAAGTACTATTAGGCATTGAGTTAAATATAGCAGCTAAAGCACTTCCAGTAGCATCTGCTAAAAGCCCACCACTTAATCTTTTACCATGTAATTCACTATCAACGTCTTCTCCTGAATTTTCTGCAATAGCAGTAAGATCACCTATTGTTTCAACAGAGGTAATAATATAAGCTAAAACCCAAGGAAGTAAATGAGCCATATCAAAAGAAATACCAAATTTTAATGGTACAGGAACAGTAAACCAACCAGTTTCAGCAACTGTAGTAAAATCAACCATTCCAAAAAATATTGATACTATATAACCAATAACTAAACCTATTGCAATAGCTCCAGCTTTAATTAGACCCTGACCAAAACGATTAGCAATAATAATGATAATTAGCACAAAAATTCCTAAAGCAAGATTTAGAGGCTTTCCAAAATTTTCTGCTCCACTTCCTCCTGCTAAATCAGTCAAACCAACCTCTACTAAGCTTAAACCAATTAACATAACTACTGCTCCACTAACTATTGGTGGAAAATACTTTCTTGCCTTTTTTAAAAATCTACTCATTATAAATTCAACTGGAGAAGCTAACAGCCCCATCCCAAATATTAAAGGTAAACCTCCAGCATTACCAGCAGCTATGGCCATTGGTACAAAATTAAAACTAGTTCCCTGCACCCCTAACAAACCAGAACCAATTGGACCAACTTTATAACATTGAATAAAGGTGGTTACTCCTGAAACAATCAAAGCCATACTTACAAAAAAGGTTGTATCTGCTGAATTTAACCCTACAACTCCAGCAATAATTAATGGAGGAGTAATTATTCCTACAAACATTGCTAACATATGTTGAAAACCAAGTAATATAGTTTCTCCAAGTGGTGGTTTTTCTTCAAGAGTGTAATACACTTCAGTATCAACAATAACATCATCAATATTTTCAGTTTTTTTCCTATTAATATCTTCACTCATATTTTCATCTCCTCTAATAAGGTTATCAGGGAGGAATGCTCCTCCCTATATTTATTAAAGAATTTCTTCACTATTAAATCTTTGAGCTAATTTATCTATATTTGCCTCAACTTTCAAAGGCTTTCCAGCTGCTTTCATAGCATTTTTAACATCTTTTAAACCATTTCCAGTTATTACACTAACAACCTTTTCACCTCTTTTTATCTCTCCTTTATTTATCATCTTTTTTAATCCAGCAATTCCCACAACACCAGCTGGCTCACCAAAGATACCGGTGTTTTTACCTAAGGTTTTCATCATATCTAGGATTTTTTTATCACTAACATTAACCATTTTACCTTTAGAAGCTTTTATGCCGTTTATTGCTTTTTTATAATTTCTTGGTTTACCAACCGCAATGCTATCAGCTAAAGTATCTTCACTTGTAACTTCTAGTTCTTCTCCACTTCTAAAAGATTTTGTTATTGGTGCACATCCTTCAGCCTGGACCCCAAGTAAGCGAGGAACTTTATCAATAAATCCTATTTCTTTTAAATCATGTAAACCTTTCCACGCTCCAGCAATTGTACATCCATCACCTACTGAAAATACTACCCAGTCTGGCATTTCCCAATTTAATTGTTCTGCCATTTCTATTACAGCAGTCTTTTTTCCCTCAACCATATAGGGATTAATTGCTGCATTTCTATTATACCAGCCCCATTTGTCTATAGCCTTTTCTGATAAATAAAAAGCCTCTTCATAATTTCCCTGTACTGAAACGACTGTTGCCCCATAAATCATAAGCTGTGTTACCTTTCCTTCTGGTGCTCTTTTAGGAACAAAAATAACAGCTTTCATATTTCCTTCCATAGCAGCAACATTTCCAGCCAAAGATGATGCTGCATTACCAGTAGAAGAACAGGCAACAGTTTTTGCCCCAGCTTCCCAGGCTTTAACAACTGCCATAGCTGAAGCTCTATCTTTCAGAGAACCTGTGGGATTTAAACCATCATCTTTTATTATTAAACTTTCTAAACCTATTTCTTGGGCTAAATCTTTATTTTCATATATTGGAGTATTACCAATTCTAAGATTAGGTTTTTTACTATCATCTTCTATTGGTAAAAGAGGTCTATATCTCCAGATGCTTTCAGTAGTATTATTTTTTAGCTCACTTTTATTCCACTCATTTCTAATTTTTTCATAGTCATATTTTACATCAAGTAAACCCTTGTCTCCACAATCATCACAAAGATATTTATCAGCCCTTGCTTTATATTCTTTTCCACAATTAATGCATTTTAATGATTTTACATATTTCATAGAGCAATCACCAACTTTCTTAAAAAATAGCTAATCATCTAATAAACCAGTTCTTTTATTAAATTCTTTAATTAATTCATCTATTTCATCTGCTTTATTATGGATACTACCCCAATAATTGTCATAATCATACCATTGAGCATTTAAGTCTTCTGAATCTTTTCCTTGTTGTTCTACCCAGGTATAATATTTTAGATTATGAATTCTTTTCTTACTTTCATATGTT
This sequence comes from Bacillota bacterium, assembly GCA_051744825.1. GTDB lineage: Bacteria > Bacillota > Halanaerobiia > Halanaerobiales > DATFIM01 > DATFIM01. The sequence goes on from JBNJDL010000014.1 coordinate 13,316, forward strand.
AGTTCTTCCATATTATCAGTTTTAATAGCTCTTAGATTTCGATGAAAGTCTACTGCTGCATCTCTTTTATCATAATTTCCTGCTTCTTCTTTCATTTCTTCAAGTCGAGATTGGTATAATTCCATAGAATCAGTAAAAACTGTGAAAATAATATCATTTTCATCTAACTCATAATATTTTGCCATTTTTATTGCAGTTATCATATTTGCTATACCTGAAATACCCATTAAAGGAAGCTTTTCAATAAATGATTCTGGAACTCCCTGTTCTTTTAAATAATCTTGACCAACTTCTGTATTAAATAACCTTACTAAGTTCATAGAATCATTATCATCTACAGCAACTACCATATCTGTATTTTTTACATTATGAATCCAGGGAACATGTTTATCTCCAATACCTTCTATTCTATGAGCTCCAAAACCATTATTTAATAAAGTTGGACATTGCAAAGCTTCTCCCACTGCTAACTTACTATAGGGAAATACTTCTTTTATATAATCACCACATCCTAAAGTACCGGCTGAACCAGAGGTCAAGGCAACCCCTGCCATTCTATCATTAGAATTCATTATTTCATTTGCTACTTCTTCCATAGCATGACCAGTTACCTCATAATGCCAGAGGTGATTACCAAATTCATCAAATTGATTAAATATATGAACATTATCTCTATTTTCTTTTAATTCCCAGCATTTATCAAAAATCTCTTTAACATTACTTTCACTTCCCGGTGTAGGAATAACTTCACCTGCTACTTTTTTGAGCCATTCAAATCTTTCTGGACTCATTTCCTCAGGAAGAATAGCTATTGAATCACAGGCAAGAAGATCTGCGTCATAAGCTCCACCTCTACAATAATTACCTGTAGATGGCCAGACAGCTTTTTCTTCAGTTGGATCAAATTGGCCAGTTACTAATTTGGGAACTAAGCAACCAAAAGTAGCTCCTACCTTATGAGCACCAGTCGGAAACCACTTTCCAACTAAAGCAACTATTCTAGCATCTACCCCAGTTAATTCACTTGGAATTTCAACATAATTAACTCCATCATATAAGCCTCCGTCTTTTTTAGGCTCATTTTTCCAGGTTATTCTAAATAAATTATTTGAATCTATGTCCCATAAACCTGTGTTTTTTAACTTATCTTTTATTTTATCAGGTACTTTTTCAGGATTTTTTTGTTGCTCAAAGGTTGGAATAATTATATTTTTTTCTCTAGCCCTTTTTACAACTTTTTCTAACTTTTTTTCATTTATATCAAGATTTATCATTTTACATACCTCCAAAATTAAATATATTTAGGTAATAAAGCATAAAATTCAGCAGCTTTTAGAAGATGATCAACTGGAATCTGATCATTAACAGTATGAGCATAAACTTCATTAGCTGGCCCAAAACCAATACATGGTATATCTTTTCTCCCCATTATAGAAACTCCATTAGTACTAAAAGTCCATTTATCAACAATAGGTTCTTCATTAAATAAATCTTTATAAGTTTTTACAGCTCCCTGTACAAATTCATGATCTTCTTCTAAAACCCAAGTTGGATAATATTTTTCTGTTTCATAAACCAAACCAGTATAACTAGGACGATCATAATTTAAAATTTTAACTTCAGCTTCTACTCCAACTTCTTCTATAACTTCTTCTACTTCTTTTACAGCTAATTCCTTGTTTTCTCCAGCTGTTAATCTTCTATCTAGATGAATTCTAGATTTATCAGGTACTGCACATAAACTAGGAGTTTGATTATAAATATGAGTAACAGCTATAGTCCCTTTACCTAAAAATTCATCTTCATGTAATCTCTCATTTAATTTTTCAATACCAGAAATAATCGGGGCTATTTTATATAAAGAATTATCTCCTCTTTCTGGTGCACTACCATGACAGGATATTCCCTCTGTAATTACTTCCATTTCCATTCTGCCTCTATGTCCTCTATAAATATTTAGATTAGTAGGTTCAGTTATTACAACCAGTTCTGGCTTAAGTTTATCCTCATTTAAAATATATTGCCAGCATAAACCATCACAATCTTCTTCCTGAATACTTCCAACAAAATATAATGTAAATTCATCATGTAAGTTTAAATCTTTTATTACTTTGGCTGCATAGACCATACTAACCATTGCACCTTCTTGATCAGTTGCCCCTCGACCATAAATTATACCATCTTCCATTTTTCCTTCGAAAGGATCCCAGTTCCATTCATCTGGATCTCCTACGCCAACAGTATCTAAGTGAGCATCATAAGCAATTACTCTATCTCCATTTCCAACTTTACCTAAAAGATTACCCATTGGATCTATTTCAACTTCATCAAAGCCCACTTTTTCCATTTCTTCTTTTACTCTATTCACAACTTCCTCTTCTTCACAACTTTCACTGGGAATACTTATAACATCCTGCATAAATTTAATCATATCATCTTCATACTTATTTATTTCATTTTTCACTTTTTTAGCTAACTCTTTGCTATTCATTAAAATCCTCCTTTACTAAAATTTTTAATTTTATTTATAAAATTATCCTCTTCCTCCCATGGTCAAGGTCATTACAGATTTTGCTGTATGAAGTCTATTTTCAGCTTCATCATAAACGATTGAATGTGGACCATCAATAACTGAATTTTCCACTTCATTACCTCTATCTGCAGGTAAAGCATGCATATACATTACTTCATCATCAGCTAATTCCATCATTTCTTCTGTACATTTCCAATTTTTATATGATTCTAAAGTTTCATCTATTACTTCTTCACTTTGATTATTTACCCAGCTGCCCCAATTTTTTGGAATAACAATATCCGCATCTTGATAAGCTTCTTCCATATCATGAGTGATTTTAAACTTACCATTATGTTTTTTTGCATTGTTACGTGCTTGCTCAATTGCCCAATCTGGAAGGTCATAACCTTCAGGATAAGCTAAAGTTACATCCATACTATAACGTGGGAATAATAAACTTTGAGTAAGAGGAACAGAAATTGGCTTTTTGTGACTGGTAGCATAAGCCCAAATAATTGAAACTTTTAGATTTCTTGTTTTATTTTTCTTTTCTATTATTGTCATTAAATCTGCTAAACCTTGCATAGGATGATATAAATCACACTGTAAATTCATGATTGGTACTTTAGCATGTTCAGCCATATTTCTCAAATACTCATTTCCTTCTCCCCAATTGCAATTTCTACAGGCGATAGCATGGCCATAGCTACCAAGTATAATACCTGTGTCTTTAGCCACTTCACCATGAGATACTTGCATTGTACTGGTATCAAGAAAGTTAGCATGTCCTCCTAATTGAGCAAGCCCTGCTTCCATAGAGTTTCTAGTTCTTGTAGATTGTTCAAAAAACATAAGCATAGCTGTTTTGTTTTTTAAATAAGGGGTATCTATTCCCATTGCAAATTTTTTCTTTAAATCAAAAGAAACTTCCAATAAAGTGTCAATTTCTTCTTTACTCCATTCTTGCAAAGTTATAAAATCTTTACCATGTAATACAGTTTTCAAAAAAATCTCCTCCTTATAATTTTATATTCTCCATTTTCTGAAAATTATATATTTTACATTCATTATATGATATTACTTACAATAAATCAAGAAGGCTTAAAATATTTTAATAAATAAATTTTTGCTTTTTATATCTTTTTCTTTTATAATTATATATGTATTCAATTTTTTAATAATAGGGGGATAAATATGATTGATGATAATATTTCAAATACTTTAGAAACAATAAAACCAATAGTTAAGGCAATGGGAAAAACTCTAGGTAAACATTTTGAAATTGTTCTTCATGACTTGAGAAAAGAGTCTTCAATAGTAGCAATAGAAAACTCTCATATTAGTGATAGAAAAGTTGGTGACAAAGCACCAAAACTATTAAAAAATATGCTTTCTTCAATAAAAAAAGGTGAGGATATGATTCTAAATTATGTAATTAAAACAGAGGAAGGTAGACCACTTAAATCTACTACTGTTTTAATTAGAAATGAAGAAGATGAAATTATAGGTGCTTTTTGTATTAATATTGATTTAACAAATATTAAAATAGCCCAACAATTTTTAAATGAGTTAGGTTCTATTGAAAAAGAAGAAAGTATTAGAGATAAATTTCCAGAAGATGTTGAAGATTTCTTAGATATAGTTATACAAAATAGCTTAGAACAAGTTGATAAACCAGTTCATCTTTTAACTAAAAAAGATAAATTAAAAATTGTTGAATATCTTGATGATAATAATGCCTTTAGTATAAAAGATACCATTAATACCTTGGCAAATGAATTAAATGTTTCTAGATATACAATATATAATTATTTAGATGAAGTAAGGGCTAAAAAATAAAAAACCTTCTTTAACATCATAATACCTGTTAAAGAAGGTTTTAATTTAGGCTAAAAAATTAAAATTTGTTGCAATATAATAACTGAGTAAAGAAGTTATACCATTAAGAGTACCTCCCCAAATTATATCTATTACTGTAATAGATATTGGCCAGTCTTTTACAGTAGCTAAATTAGTCATATCATAGGTAGCATAAGTAATAACACCAAAAAATATTCCTGCAAATAAAGCATATTGCCAACTACCAGTGCTAACTGCCTTAGATATTACAAAATATACTAAACCAACTATATATACCATATAAAAAGTCAAAGCAGCAATCATATTGTAATTTTCTTTTAATAAAAATCCTAATTTATCTCTATACATATTTTTTGCTACTAGACCAAGCCATAAAAAATCAATTACTAAAAATATAACTAAAGCCACTAAATATGTCTTAATATATCCTCCCATTTTTTCCCTCCTCCTAAACTGAATTTTAATTGCTATATAGTACTTTTAATAAATCTCGAACTTCCTCAATTTTATAAGAATTCTCTAAATTATTAGATTTTAATTCAAAAATATAATTATTTGAAATTAATGTATCTTCTATTTTTGGATAACGATTTAAATTACCGATAAATAAACTTAAATTAAAATCATTACTTTGTATTATATCATATATTTTATTATAAGCTTTTATACTGGAACTTTTAATTTCTATAAATTTTTCACCTTCTACAATATTTATATCAAAATCTTCACTAAAATATCTTAAATTATCTTTTAATTCTCTTTTTCTCATTTCTGCTAACTCAGGCTCAGCCTCAGCAAAACTCCACTTAATAGAATTAACTGTTTTTTCTACAGTTGCTCCAGGGGTGTTTTCTTTATGAAGCTCAATAATTGGATCAATATCTTCCATCCACTCAGCTTCTTTTAAATTTAAATCTTGCCAATCATTACCATCATAAAAGTATTTACCATATTCAGCAAAGATAAATGAATTATAATCAAAAAATTTATTAATCAACTCTTTTTTACTCAACCTTGATAATAAGATTAATTTATTTTTATTATTTTCTGATATCTTTTTTAACCAGTTAAAGGTTATAGTATTTTCCTTTTCAATAAATGAATGTAAATCAACAATTATTAGCCTTTCATTAGAATTACTAAAATCTTCAATTAACTTACGTTGCGCTTTTTTATCAAAACTTTTTTCTTTTCGAAGTTTTTCACTACTCATAAGGTCATTAACAAAAGTATTTGCCCATTTTTTTACATCATAATTTTTAATTCTTTTTTTCATTATATCTAAACGTTCTTTTTGTTCTTTTTCAGGCATTTCTAAAGCTTTTTTAATACTATAGGCAATTTCTTCTTTTCTAGTAGGAGTTATATTTATAGCTTTACTTAATTCATGAGCTGAACCTGCCATCTCACTTAATACTAAAACACCTTTATCATCTGAAGCTGCAATAAATTCTTTAGATACAAGATTCATTCCATCTCTTAGAGGTGTAACTAAACAGACATCAGCCATATTATATAATGAAACCAATCTTTCAAAAGGAACAGATTTAAATAAAAACCAAACAGGAATCCAATTTAAAGTTCCATATTTACCATTAATATCTCCTACTAATTCATTTACCTCTGTTTTTAATTCTTCATATTTTTCTATTTTTGTTCTAGAAGGAACTGCAATAATTATTAAAGTTACCTTCCCCTTATATTCAGGGTTATTTTCAAGGAAATAATCAAAAGCTCTTAATCTCTGAGGAATCCCCTTTGTATAATCCATTCTATCTACTGACAAAATAATTTTTGTATTTCCAACTCTTTCTTTAATATTTTCAATTTCATTTTTAGCTGCTTTAGAATGAGGGGCTTTACTATATTTTTCATAATCTATTCCCATCGGAAATAATTCTGCTTTAACAGTTCTATCTTTTAATTGTATCTCATTAAAATTCTTATCATAGCCGAGTATTCTAACAACACTACTCAAAAAGTGTCTAACATACCCATAGGTGTGAAAAGCTACTATATCTGAACCTAAAAGACCTTCTAATATCTCTTCTTTCCATGGTAAAAGGCGAAAAATTTCTGAAGAAGGAAAAGGAATATGAAGAAAAAAACCAATTTTCACCTCTGGAAATTCTCTTCTGATCATTTCTGGCAATAACATAAGATGATAATCATGAACCCATATATTATCTCCAGGTTTTATTTTATCTTTCAATTCCTTAAAAAACTTAATATTTACTTCTTTATATATTTTCCAATATTCTTCTGGATATTTTGTATATTGGGTAAAATAATGAAATAATGGCCAGAGTGTTCTATTGCAAAACCCATAATAATAATTATCAAGTTCATTTTGATCTAAAAATACTGGATAATTATCATTTTCTTTAAGTTCATTTTTCATTTTATATTTTTCTTTTTCAGATAATTCATCTTCTGCAATACCTGGCCATCCCATCCAGAATCCTTCATAATTTTTATAGACTGAGGATAAGCCTGTTGCTAAGCCACCACTACTTGGCTCATATTCAAATTCACCTTTTTTATTTTTATTGACATTTACAGGTAACCTATTTGATACTAATATTAATCGTTGCACAAACTTATCACTCCCCAAATATAGAATTTTATAAAAACAATCTAAGCATTATTTATAAAATTCTACAATAATTACCAAATCCCTTTATTTAATCTGCATAAATTCCAACAAATAATCCACTAGAATCTTCATCTCCTTTTTTTCCCTCATAAGCTACTACCATAGCTTTATTAGGTAATACTACCATTCTGTGTCTTTCTTCATTAAATTCAAATTCAAAAATACCATTAAATTTTTCATTTTCACTACTAATAGTCTCCCCACTATTTTCACCATTATAATAAATATCTAAGCCATTATTATCATTAGAAACTAAAGCAAAATTATCTTGACTACCATCCTTATCAAAGGCATAATAATTACCTTCATAATTACTTAAATCTACATCATTATCTTGTTTTATTAATACAAACATTCCATCTCCAACCCAATCTCCATTATCATACATATAAGAATCAAATATAGCAATCTCATTATTAACAAAAACACCATAGTGTCTAAAATGCTCACTTTCAATAATTTCTATAGCCTTATATTCAGATTTATAACTATATTCCATTATAGGTAATGTTTCTTGATCAAATCCTTCTCCACTTTGATAAGGGGCAAACTCCCCATCATAGTCTATATCTAATTTTACTTCAAGCTCTTTATTTACACCATCAATCTCAATTTCACCTGTCCATCCTTCAGCAGATGTAACTACATTATAAGTTCCAGAAATATCTTCGCCATAATTATTATTTATTTCTTTTAAAGCAACAATCAAATTTTCTTCCCCAATAGAGCTATCACCCACAATTAAAATTTCATCATTTAATTTTGTAAAAACAGTTGTAGAATCAATTTTATACAAGTTATTATTAATTTCAGTAAAACTTTCTTTTCCACTCTGATTAGTAGTCAGGTTATTATATTCAAGTGTTTTTTCTTTTAAATTTATATCTACTTGATAAAAATCTCCTGGTCCACCACTTCCTGAAAAACTTTCTATTTGTTCATTACTTAAAAAATTATTGTTAGAACAGGAAGCTAATAAAAAAACTGAAATTGAAATTACAATAACTAATAAACCTTTTTTACATAATAACATAAAAACCCCTCCTTTTATTTATATACATCTATTATTCGACATAAAATATTTTTCACCTTTTAAATAATAAAAGTCTTAAAAAAAGTTATAATAAAAACTAAAACCAAATAATAATTATAATTAAGGACTAATTGTTAAAGGAGAGGATCTAATGAAAAAAAATAAAAATTTATATACTCTTATAATTTCATTGATTGCAGTTTTAATAACTATCTTTATTGTCATTTATTCTGAACATGCTTTTCAAGCTGCCCTGGAAGGGTTAAAAATTTGGTGGGAAGTTGTTTTTCCTTCACTTTTACCATTCTTTATTATAGCAGAAATTTTAATGGGATTAGGAGTTGTACATTTTTTAGGAACACTATTAGAGCCACTTATGAAACCTCTTTTTAAAGTTCCCGGAGTTGGGGCTTTTGCTTTAGCTATGGGGCTTGCTTCAGGTTATCCAATAGGGGCAAAAATCACAGCTAATTTAAGAAAAAATAATTTGTGTACTAAAACAGAAGGAGAGCGTTTGCTCTGCTTTACTAATACGGCAGATCCATTATTCCTTGTAGGAGCTGTAAGTGTAGGAATGTTACATTCTCCTAAATTAGGGTTAATAATTGCATTAAGTCATTATATTTCGAGCCTAGCTATTGGTTTTATCATGAGATTTTATAAAAGAAGAGAAAAAAATAATATTACTAAAAATTTCAAAAAACATTATCATAAAAATATATTAAAAAGAGCTTATGATGAATTAATAGAGGCTAGAAAAAGTGATGGCAGAAGTTTAGGGGAACTATTTGGAGATTCTGTAAAAGAATCAATAAACACTTTATTAATGGTTGGAGGTTTTATAATTATTTTCTCTGTTATTACTGAATTAATAAATGTTATTGGAATTACTACTTTATTAACAAAATCTTTAGCTTTATTTTTTAGTAAAATAAATTTAAGTACAGATACAATCACACCTCTAATAAGTGGTTTTTTTGAAATAACAAATGGAGCCAACCTGGCAAGCCAGATTCAAGCTCCATTAATAGAAAAATTAATTATTATTAATGCTGTTATTGCCTGGAGTGGTTTATCAGTCCATAGTCAAGT
>JBNJDL010000015.1:0-22080 GCA_051744825.1 Bacillota bacterium
GTTAGAATAATTTTTGGTACTAATGAAGAAAGTGGCTGGGGAGGAATGGATTATTATTTAGAAAATGCTGAAGTTCCTGATTTTGCTTTTTCACCTGATGCTGAGTTTCCAGTAATTCATGCTGAAAAAGGTATTTTGATTTTTAATATAGAAAAAGATTTTGAAAATAAAGCAGAAAATGAAAAGCTAAAAATTAAAAGTATTAAAGGTGGTAATGCACCTAATATGGTTCCTGATTATTGTGAAGCAGAAGTTGAAAGTGATAATTTAGAAGAATTAAAAAATAAATTAGATGATTTTAAAGAGAAAAATGATTATGATTTAGATATAGAAATAGATAATAACAAAGCTATAATCAAATCAAATGGAGTTTCAGCTCATGGAAGTATGCCTCAAGATGGACAAAATGCAATCTCTCAATTAATGACATTTTTAGCTAAAATTGATTTGGGTAATTCTGATATAGCTGATTTTATAGATTTTTATAATGAAAAAATTGGAATGGAATATAATGGTGAATCAATAGGATGTGGTTTTGAAGATGATATTTCCGGAAAATTGATTTTCAATGTAGGTGTAATTGATATTTCTGAAGAAAAAGCTGAACTAACTATAAATATTCGTTATCCTGTTAGATCTAATGCTGAAGATGTATATTCTGGAATAGAAGAAAATCTAAAATCAGGTTATATCCTTGATAAAGGGCAACACAAAGAACCTTTATATGTTGAAAAAGATGATCCACTTGTTGAAAATTTAATGGAAGTTTATAGAGATATTGTAGGAGATAGAGAAAGCGAGCCAATTGCTATTGGTGGAGGTACTTATGCTAGAGCCATAGAAAAAGCAGTAGCTTTTGGGCCACTTTTTCCTGGACAAGAAGAACTTGCTCATCAAAAAGATGAATTTATAGGAATAGAGGACTTAATTAAAAATGCTAAAATTTATGCAGGAGCTATAGCAGCACTTTGTAGTGAAAATTAATTATTAAAAAATCCCCCCGGTAATTAAATACAGGGGGGTTAAATTTAGTTAGATGATAAATCTTCTAATACTTCAGCCATATTTTTGATATTTTCAGCTGCTTCATTTAAATTTTTCTTTAATTCTTTTTCATTTTTATTGAATTCATTCATTTTATTATTCATCTTTTTTATTTTTTTTCTTGTATTTTCAGTTGATTGATTAAGTTTTTCTATAAAATTAGTTATCTCCTTAACTGAATCACTTGTCTCATCAGCTAGTTTACGTATTTCTGTAGCAACTACATTAAAACCACTAGTATTTTGATCAGCTCTTGCGGCTTCGATAGCTGCATTTAAACCTAACATTTTTGTTTGCTCTGATACATCTTTGATAAATTTTATGATCTTATTAGTTTCATTTAAATTTTCTTGATTTTCTTTGGCAGCCTCAGTTAAATTTTCAGTTGTTTTGTTCAAATCTTTTAAATGCTCTTTATTAGATTTTCCCACTTCTTTTATAGTTTCTCCAATATTCTTTGCCAAATTAGAAAGGTTATTGGCTTCATTTTCAATTTTATTTAACATGCTTTCCCTAGACTGTACTATTTTGAAAATAACTAAAGAAGTTTCAGAATCTATTACTTTAGTATTACTATCAGCGTTTTCTTTTACTAATTCTGATAATTTTGGGTTACCAGTTACTTCAAGTATTATTTTATCTTTATTAATATTTAATAATTTATTGAAGTCATCAAAAACACTTATATTATTTTTTTTAGCTAATTTTATACCAGGAGTTGTTTGGTCTTTATCACATACTCCTAAAATATTTATTTCATTCATTCCTAAAAAAGTTTTTAATATGGATGTTCCGCCTTCTCCAGCACCAATAATACCAACATTTAACATATAATCACCTCAATTTTATTATAAAAATTACACCAATATTTTTATTCAATAAAATATTTGAATATCCTGCATTAATTTGTGATTATATGTTATTTTTACTTTTAAAAAAGGTTTTTGAAGAGATTTGTAAAAATTATATATAGAGGTGATATTAATGAAAAAAGATTTAAATAAAAAAATGATTAATAAGGCAGAGGATTTAATTGATTTTATAAGCGATTCGCCTACAGCATTTCATGTTGTAGAAAATGCTACAAAGTTATTATTAGAAAATGGTTTTGAAAAGATTGAATTAAATAAAGAATGGAATTTAAAAAACGGTGGTAAATATTTCATTAACCGCAATGGCTCTGCTTTAATTGCTTTTAAAGTTGGAAAAGATAAAATTAGTGAAAATGGCTTTAAAATGATAGGTTCTCATACTGATAGTCCTTGTTTTAGAATAAAACCTGATCCAGAAATGGTAGAAGAAAATAATTATTTAAAATTAAATACTGAGGTTTATGGAGGTCCGATTTTGAATACCTGGTTTGATAGACCATTATCTTTGGCCGGGAGAGTTAGTATAGAAAGTGATAATCCTTTAAATGTTGAAAGTAAATTAATAAATTTTGATAAAGATTTATTAACTATACCTAATTTAGCAATACATATGAATAGAAAGGTAAATGAAGGTGTAGAATTAAATAAACAAAAGGATGTTTTGCCATTATTATCATTAGTTGAAGAAGAATTTGAAAAGGATAATTATTTAATAAAATTGATTGCTGAAAAACTAGATATAACTAAAGATAAAATTCTTGATTTTGATTTATTTTTATATGAACGAAATAAAGGATCTTTAACTGGACTTAATAATGAATTTATCTCTCAAGGCAAACAGGATGATTTAGCAATGGCTGAAGCTTCTTTAAAGGCTCTAATTAATAGTGAAAGTAGTGAAATGACAAATGTTGCAGTTTTATTTGATAATGAAGAAATAGGAAGTGCTACTAAGCAGGGAGCAAATTCTCCAATGCTTAGTAATATTTTAGAAAGAATTGTAGAAAATTTAGGTGGTAATAGAGAAAATTTCTTTCAGGCATTAGCTAATTCATTTTTGATTTCTGCTGATATGGCACATGCAGTTCATCCAAATTATAGTGATGAACATGATCCAACTAATAGACCGATTATAAATAAAGGGCCAGTAATAAAAATTAATGCAAATCAAAGATATACAACAGACAGTATTTCAGGAGGAATTTTTGCTTCATTAGCCAAAAAAGTCGATATTCCAATTCAAAAATTTGTAAACCGATCAGATAAAAAAGGAGGATCTACTATTGGTCCTATTTCTGCAACACAACTTGGTATAGATTCAGTAGATATAGGAAATCCTCTTTTAGCTATGCATTCAATCAGAGAACTAGGTGGAGTAAAAGATCATTATTATATACACAAATTATTTGAAGAATACTATAATTTGTAAGGAGGTTTATTAATGACTTTTGATTTTTCTAAAAAAATTGATAGAAGAGGTAGTAATTCTGTTAAGTGGGATATGGTAGAAGAAAATTTTGGTCGAAAAGATTTATTACCAATGTGGGTTGCAGACTCAGATTGGCCAACAGCTCCTGCCATAATTGAAGCAATTAAAAAAAGAAGTGAACATGGTGTATTTGGATACACTTTTCCTGCTAAAGAGCTAAAAGAAACAATTGTAAACTGGGTAAGTAAGCATTATAATTGGGATATAAAAAAAGAATGGATTGTTTTTAGTAATGGTGTAGTACCTTCTTTAAATATAGCTGTTAATAGCTTTACTAATCCTGGTGATGAAGTAGTGATTCAGTCTCCTGTTTATTATCCTTTTTATTCTGCTGTAACAAATAATGGTTGTCAAATTGTTAATAATCAACTAAAAGAAAGTAATTTGGAATATAGTTTTAATTTTGATGATTTAAGAGAAAAGTTAAAAGATAAAGCACGCTCCCAAAGTAGAGCTAAAGCACTTATCTTATGTAATCCACATAATCCAGTTGGCAGAGTCTGGTCAGAAAAAGAATTAAGAGAATTAGGTAAAATTTGTATTGAAAATAATTTAAAAATTATTTCTGATGAAATACATTCTGATTTTATTTATGACAATAATAAACATATACCTATTGCTTCTATAAATAGTGATTTTAGAGAAAATACCCTTACTTTTATGGCTCCGAGTAAAACTTTTAATATTGCCGGGTTAAATTCATCATTTGCTATTATTCCTAATAAAAACCTAAGAAAAGAATTTGAAATAAATAAAAATGGCTTAGTAGGTTCAGGTAATATTTTTGGCTTAGTAGCTATGAAAGCTGCTTATAGTAAAGGTGAAGAGTGGTTAAAGGAGCAATTAGATTATTTAGAAGAAAATAGAGATTTTGCTGTGGATTATATTAATAATAATATTTCTGAAATAAAAACTAAAAAAATCGAAGGAAGTTATTTACTTTGGTTAGATTGTAGAGATTTAAATTTGAGTCAAGAAGAATTAAAAGATTTATTTATAAATAAAGTAAAAGTAGCCCTAGATCCAGGTGATTGGTTTGGTAAAGGTGGAGAAGGTTTTATGAGACTTAATCTTGCCTGTCCTAGAGATACTTTAAAAGAAGGATTAGAAAAAATAAAGGGAGTGTGATTTAGTCTGAAAGTAGATGTAGCAATAATTGGCGGTGGTGCTGCAGGAATGATGGCAGCTGGTACTGCAGCGAAAAGATATAAAAATGTAGTATTATTTGAAAAGAAAAATAGAGTTGGAAGAAAAATATTAATCACTGGAAAAGGAAGATGTAATGTTACAAGTGCAAAAAGCATTAAGGCTATGATTGAAAACATAGCAGTTAATAAAAATTTTATGTATAGTGCTTTTTATACTTTTTCAAATGAGGATTTAATCAATCTTTTAGATAAATTAGGTTTAAAAACAAAGGTAGAAAGAGGAGATAGGATTTTTCCAGTAAGTGATGAAGCGATGGATGTTGTAGATACTTTAAGAAAATATGTATTAAAAAATGGAGCTAAAATTGAAACTGAAAAAATAACTGATATTAAATATAATAAAAATGAAAAAAAATATTTATTAAAGACAGCCTCAAATAAAGAAATAAAAGCTAAAAAAGTAATTATAGCAACTGGAGGTAAATCGTATCCTAGAACAGGCTCAACAGGAGATGGATATAGATTTGCAAAAAAATTAGGTCATAATATTACACCTCTTTACCCTTCGCTGGTACCTTTAGAAATAAAAGAAAAGTGGACAAAAGATTTGCAGGGTTTATCTTTAAAAAATATTGATTTAAGTGTTTTTAATAAAAAAGATGAAGAAATTTTTAAGGAAAGAGGAGAAATGATTTTTACCCATTTTGGAATAAGTGGACCTCTTGTATTATCTGCTAGTTCTCATATGAGAGATATGAACAATGAAAACTATAAAGTAATTATAGATTTAAAAGGAGCTTTATCTAAAAAGAAGTTAGATCGAAGAATTCAAAGAGATTTCCGTAAATATTCTAATAAAATTTTTAAAAATTCTTTAGGAGATTTATTACCTTCTAAATTAATTCCAGTTATTATAAATTTATCTGAAATTGACTATAATAAAAGAGTTAATCAAATAACTAGAGAAGAAAGAGAAGATTTAGTTCATTTGCTCAAAAATTTAGAACTAAATGTTTTAGATTATCGTCCAATTGAGGAAGCAATTGTAACTTCTGGTGGAGTAGATGTTAAAGAAATTGATCCAGCTACTATGGAATCAAAAATTAAGAAAAACTTATATTTTGCTGGAGAAGTTATAGATGTTGATGGTTATACAGGAGGCTTTAATTTACAAATTGCCTTTTCTACTGCTTATTTAGCTGGTATTAATGTTTAGCTTAAGTAATAAAAAAATGGCCCACAAGCTAATGTGGGCCAAAAATAATTATAAGTAATTAATTTTCTTCATTTTCTCCTTGCAATTGAGAAGAAATTACCTGGTTTACACTATTCATAACTTTATTGAACTTTTGTTGTGCTTCCAAATAATTGCTAATTTCTTCATTAGACTGCATTTTTGCTTGTACAGCTTGAAGATTTTTTTGCTGATCAGGAGTGATTTGCTGACCATTTTGTTGCATCATCTGTAACTTTTTTTGTTCTGCTTCAAATTCATCTAAAAGTGCCTTTGCATCTTCGTTTTCTTGAATTTTTGATTCTGCTTCTTTCATTTCTGTAAATTCACTAGATTCTACTAGTGCTTTTCCTAAATCTTCTGCTTTTTGCATAATTGACATAAATACTCACCTCTTTTTTATTAATAAAAATGTGAAATTATTCTCCATTGCACACTTATTAATGCTATCATTAATAAGTGTTTATGTCAAATTTAGATAATCACAGGAGTTCCCCTAAAATTTAATAAATCATACAAAATAGATAAAAGACTCATAAATTAATAATTTGATAAATCTAACAATTCGCTTACTCAAGAATTAAGGCAACCTCAGCTAATGATACATCCTATATCAAGCTGAGCTAAAAACATCGTGTTTTTAGGCCTTAATTCTTGTTTCAGCTCATTGAGATGTATTAACAAATAATTAATAAAATTCGCTTTTTATCTATTTTGTATGATTTTAAGCAAATTTTTAAAAATGGGAAACTCCTATAGATAATCATATTTTACTACTAGCTTTATTTACTATATAATATTTATTGTGATTATAATAGAAGTTGAGGAGGGATATATTATGAAAGATAAAAAATCAGTTCATATATTTCTCAGTGGCAGAGTACAGGGCGTTGGTTTTCGTGCTTTTATTAGAAGAAATGCTAAGAGTTTAAATGTAAATGGCTGGGCCAAAAATTTAGCTGATGGTAGAGTAGAGGCAGTATTTACTGGTAA
Source organism: Bacillota bacterium (assembly GCA_051744825.1). Taxonomy (GTDB): domain Bacteria; phylum Bacillota; class Halanaerobiia; order Halanaerobiales; family DATFIM01; genus DATFIM01. Next base: position 6,781 of record JBNJDL010000015.1, read on the forward strand.
AAAAGATAAAGTTAATAAATTGATAGCTTTAATAAAAGATGGTCCGCAATTTGCAAAAGTTAATAATATAGAAATAAGCGATGAAAATAATTATGAATATGATAGTTTTAAAATTAAATATTAAATTATAGAAAGGTGTGTATTTATTTAATGAGTGAAAAATTTGATATAATTGCTTCAACTACTTTTGGAATGGAGTATGTAGTTAAAAAAGAAGCACAAAAACTTGGATTTGATAATATAGAACTAAGTAATGGAAGAGTTCAATTTAAAGGAAGTTTTAAAGATATTGCTAGAGCTAATATTAATCTTCGCTCTGCAGAGAGAGTATATTTATTAGTAGGTGAGTTTAAAGCAACAGATTTTGATATTTTATATGAACAAACTAAAAAGCTTAATTGGGCGGAATTAATGCCTAAAAATGCGCAATTTCCTGTCAGTGGTAATTCAGTTAATTCTACTTTGCATAGTGTTCCTACCTGTCAATCAATTATTAAAAAAGCTGTAGTTGATAATATGAAAGATTCTTATCATAAAGACTGGTTTAAAGAAGATGGCCCAGAATATAAAATTAAATTTACTATTTATAAAGATAAAGTTTCATTGATGATAGATACTAGTGGAAGTGGTTTACATAAAAGAGGTTATAGAGATTTATCAACAGATGCTCCATTACAGGAAACAATTGCAGCTGGAATGATATATTTGAGTAGATGGAATAAAGATAGAGTTTTAATAGATCCCTTTTGTGGTTCAGGCACAATTCCTATTGAAGCAGCTATGATTGCTAAAAATCAGGCCCCTGGTTTGTATAGAGATTTTGCTGCTGAAAGATGGCCTATTTTTCCAATAAATGCTTGGAATGAAGCCAAAAGAGAAGCAAGAGCTAAGGTGAAAAATGATGTTGAGCCTCGTTTAATTATGGGTACTGATATAGATGAAAATGTTATTGGTATTGCCAGACATCATGCTGAAAAGGCAAATGTTTCTGACTTAATTCATTTTCAGCAAAAGAAATTTAGTGATTTTTCTACTTCTAGAAAATATGGTTATATAATTACTAATCCACCTTATGGAGAAAGACTTAATAATAAAGATGAAGTTGAAAAGTTATATAAAATGATGGGGGAAAAATTTAAAAATCTTGATACCTGGTCTTTTTATATTTTAACTACTCATGATGATTTTGAAAAATTATATGGAAAAGAAGCTAGTAAGAGAAGAAAGCTATATAATGGTGGTTTAGAGTGTCAATATTTTCAGTATTATGGTCCATGGCCTTCATCAGAAAATGAATAATATAATTTTTTTAATAAGTAGGTGCTAAAATGAATATAAAAAAATATCTTCCCATAATAACAGGAATTACCTTTAGTATATTATTTGGATTTACCTTTATGTTTACAAAAGGAGTTTTAGAAATACTTCCGATTTTTCATTTGCTAGGTTTCAGGTATGGTTTTGCAGCTATATCAATGACAATAATCTATAAATTGGGTTTAATTAAAATAAATTTAAAAGGAAAAAATTTAAAAGCTTTATTTTTTCTTGCAACTGCTCAACCTGGTTTATACTTTGTATTTGAAACTTTAGGAGTTAATATGACCAGTTCTTCAGAAGCTGGTTTGATGGTCTCTCTTATTCCAGTGGTAGTAACAATATTAGCGTCAATTTTTTTGAATGAAAAAACTTCAAAAAAACAAGCAATATTTGTTGTTTTGTCTGTAGCAGGTGTAGTTTTTATAACTATTATGAAAGGTGCTACTGATGTTGCAAATAACTATTTTGGATTATTAATGTTAATGGGAGCAGTTTTAATGGGAGCAATTTATAATATTTTATCAAGAAAATTATCTCTAGAATTTTCTCCAATTGAAATAACTTACGGAATGGTCTGGTATGGGGCAATTTTATTTAACATAATTGGACTTTTTCAACATCAAGGTACTTTAGTGGAATATCTTGAACCATTAACTAATTTAAATATTTTAATTCCTATTTTTTATTTAGGAGTACTAGCATCAGTAATAGCATTTTTTATGATGAATTATACCTTATCAAGGGTTCCTGCTTCTCAGGGAGCTGTTTTTGCCAATTTAACAACTGTTGTTTCTATTATTGCAGGAGTAGTTTTTAGAGGAGAAAGTTTTTATTTCTTCCAATTTATTGGAGCTGCTATGATTATAATTGGTGTTTGGGGAACAAACTATTATGGAAAGATTGAATAGGAGGTAAAAAATGAAAGTAGTTGTTAATGGTGCTAATGGAAGAATGGGACAAGAAGTTTTGAAGTTAATAAAAAATAAAGATAATACTAAACTTGTAGGTACATGTGATAAAGTTGGGGTAGGTAATCCTCCTAAATCCTTAAAAAATAGTAATTTAATAGTTAAAGATAATTTAAAAGAAATATTGAACAAAAAAGAGGTAGATCTTGTAATTGATTTTACTACTCCAAATTCAGTTATGGATAATATACGAATAGTTTTAAATAATAATATTAATATGATTGTAGGAACAACTGGTATTACTGAATCTGATTTAAAAGAAATTAAAAAAATAGTTGGAAAAAATAAAATTATAATTGCTCCTAATTTTGCTATTGGAGCAGTTTTAATGATGGAGTTATCTAAAAAAGCAGCTAAATACTTAGATGATGTAGAAATAATTGAATCACATCATAATAAAAAAATTGATTCTCCTTCTGGAACTGCAATTAAAACAGCTGAAGGGATTGCTAAGAACTTAAATAATAATAGAAAAGAAAAAGATTACATAGAAAGTATTAAAGGGGTTAGAGGAGGAAAAAAAGATAATATAAGTATACACAGTATAAGATTAAAAGGCTTAGTAGCTCATCAAAAAGTTATTTTTGGAGCTAAAGGTCAAAGTTTAACTATTAGACATGATTCTTTTAATAGAGAATCTTTTATGCCTGGAGTAGAAATGGCAATTGATAATTTGAAAAATATTGATGGATTAGTTTATGGTTTAGAAAAGCTTCTTTAGATATTAGTATTTTTCACCTCATATTTGCTTAAAACATATAGTAATATAGTAGTAAATAGGAGGTGGATTTTTTGAAAATTGCAATTTTAGGTGGAGACAAGAGAGAAAAATTTTTGGCAGATTCTTTAGCTAAAAAAGGTTATGATGTTCGGGTTTTAGCTAATGTTGCCTTTTCTGATCAAGAAATTTCTTTTTATAATAATTATAAAAATATAATTAAAGGGGTAGATATAGTTTATATTCCTCTTTCTGGAGTAGATGAAAATAACTGTGTTAAAAAAACTTTTATTACTGAACATTTAGAAATTAATAATCAATTTTTATCGAGTTTAGATAACTCTCCACTTTTTTTAGTGGGATTAATTAATGATAATCTTAGAAAATTATTTAATAATTTAAAAATTAATTATGTAGAATTAAATTCACTAAGTGATTTAGCTATTTTAAATGCTATTCCTACAGCAGAAGGAGCTATTAACTTCGCTATAGAAAAAACTCCTTATACATTATTTGAAAGTAATATTTTACTTAGTGGTTTAGGTAAGGTTGGTTTGACTTTAGCTTGGCGTTTAAAGGCTCTTGGTGCTAATCTTTATGTTGTTACGAGAGCAAAAGGTGCAATTAGTAGAGGAAGAGATTTAGGTTTTAAGATGATAAGTTACAATGATCTTGAAAATATTTTAGATAAAATAGATATTATATTTAATACAGTTCCTAAAAAGATATTTGAGAAAAATTTTTTAGATTTATTAAAAAAAGATGCCTTAATTATTGATTTGGCATCTAGTCCTGGAGGTATAGATTTTTCATATGCTAAAGAGATTGGGATAAATGCCTTCCTTCTTCCAGGTATACCAGGAAAAATTGCTCCTGAAACAGCAGCTAATTTTTTAAAAGAAAAGGTAGATGAACTAGCTGTTGAATATTTTTCAAAAAAGGAAGGTGAGAAAGATGAAATTGAAAAATAAAAAAATAGGTATTGCTTTTACAGCTTCTTATTGTACATTAGAGAAAGTTTTTCTAGAACTTAATAAATTTAAAGATAAAAATTGTGAAATCATTCCAATAGTATCTGATAATATCCTAAAATATAATACTCGATTTGGAAATACAGAAAAATGGATTAATAAAATAAAAGAGTTAACTAATAATGAAATTATTGATTCAATTATTAAAGCAGAACCTATTGGTCCAAAAAAATTATTAGATCTCTTAATTATTGCTCCCTGTACAGGAAATACTATGGCCAAAATAGCAAATGGAATTATTGATGAGACTGTAGTAATGGCAGTAAAAGCTCAGTTAAGAAATAAAAGACCAGTACTTATTGCAATGGCAAGTAATGATGGTTTGAGTTTGAATTCAAAGAGTATAAGTAAATTGCTTAATACTGAAAATGTTTATTTTGTTCCCTTTGGGCAGGATGCTCCCTTTAATAAAGAAAATTCTCTTGTTGCTAGAATGGATTTAATTTTAAAATCAACTGAATATGCCTTAGATAAAAAACAAATTCAACCTGTTATAATTGAACATAAAGGATTGTTGTAGTAGTATATTGCATTTATATCTTATTATGTTAAAATAAGGTAAAGCTCTTATTTAAAGGAGGTAGAAGATTGAAAGATTTAAATCTTGCTGTAGTTGGAGCAACTGGTGCTGTAGGTCAAGAAATGATTAAAATTTTGGAGCAAAGAAATTTTCCAGTAAAAAATATAAAATTTATAGCTAGTAAGAAATCTGAAGGAAAGAAATTAACTTTTTTAAATAAAGAAGTCATAGTTGAAAGTATTGATGAAAATACTTTCAAAAATATAGATATTGCTCTTTTTAGTATTGCAAGTAGTTTAAGTAAAAAATATGCTGTGCAGGCTGCCAATTCAGGAGCAATCGTTATAGATAATAGTAATGCTTTTAGAATGGATGAAGAGGTTCCTTTAGTAGTTCCAGAAATAAATGAAAAGGAAATATACAAAAATACTGGTATTATTGCTAATCCTAATTGCTCAACTATTCAATTAGTAATGGCCATAAATAAAATTCATGAGAAATTTAATATTAAAAGAATGATTGTAAATACTTATCAGGCTGTTTCTGGTACAGGACAAAAAGCTATTGAAGAGTTAAAAAATCAAATTAGAGATTTTATAAATAATAAAGAATTGCAATCTAATGTATATCCCCATCAAATAGCATTTAATTTATTACCTCACATAGATGATTTTAAAGATAATGGTTATACTAGAGAAGAATTGAAAGTTAAAAGAGAAACAAAAAAAATTTTGGATGATCAAAGTATGGCAATTACTTCTACTGCTGTAAGAGTTCCTGTATTTTATGGTCATGGAGAAGCAGTTAATATTGAGCTTAAAAATTATTGTGATTTAGATGAAATAAAAAATATTATTTCAAATACAAAAAATGTGAAATTAGTTGATAATATAGAAAAAAATAGTTATCCAATGCCAATAAATGTTGAAAATGATGATAACGTTTTAGTTGGGAGATTAAGAAAAGACTATTCTCAAAAAAATTCTTTTAATATGTGGATAGTTGCTAATAATTTAAGAAAAGGTGCAGCCTTAAATGCAGTTCAAATTGCTGAAAAGTTGATTTAGGAGGATGAATATGAAAAAAATTGTTCAGAAATTTGGTGGTACTTCACTAAATTCTGATGAAAAGAGAAAAATAGCTGCTAAAAAAATAAAGGATGCAGTAAAAAATGATTTTTCTCCAATTGTTGTAGTTTCAGCTATGGGAAGATTAGGTGATGCATATGCAACAGATACTCTAATAAATCTTGCTGAAAGTGCTCATAAAGATATTGAAGCTAGAGAAAAAGATTTGTTAATGTCTTGTGGAGAAGTTATTTCAGCAGTTGTTATGGTTCAATATTTAAAATCAATTGGTATTAAAGCTGTTGCTTTAACTGGTTCTCAAGCAGGAATTAAAACTAATAATAATTTTGGAGAATCCAGAGTAAAGGAAGTTAATCCAGAAAAAATTATTGAGATATTGAAAAATGGTAAAGTCCCTGTAGTTGCTGGTTTTCAAGGTGAAAGTGATAATAATGAAATTACAACTTTAGGAAGAGGAGGAAGTGATACCACTGCTAGTATTTTAGCTAATGCAGTAGATGCGCTATATATTGAAATTTTTACAGATGTTGATGGTTTAATGACAGCAGACCCTAGCTTAGTTAATAATGCAAAGACTTTAAATGAAGTAAGTTATAAAGAAGTTTGTGAACTTGCATATCAAGGAGCAAGGGTAATTCATCCGCGGGCAGCTGAAATCGCTAGAGCAGCGTCTATTCCTATCAAAATTCATTCAATATATAGTGAAAAAGCTGGAACAATAATTCATAGTTCTAATATGAGAAAAATAGAAAGTGATCGTCCTATTACTGGAGTAGCTAGTAGGCATAATATTATATTTGTAAAAATTGAGCCAGATAAAAAAAATAAATATAACTCAGGATTAAAAATATTTAAAAAACTTACTGAAAAAGAAGTCAGTGTTGATTTTATAAATATTAGACAAAGTGCAATTTCATTTATTATTACCGAAGAAAAAGAACATGTATTAGTTGATGTTTTAGAAAATGAAAATTTTAATTATAAATTATCTAAAAACTTTGTTAAAATTTCTCTTGTCGGAGGAGGAATGACAGGTAGACCGGGTATTATGGCAAGAATTGTAGAGGCATTAACTGATGCTGGAATTACTATTTATCAAACAACAGATTCACATACTACCATTTCTTGCTTAATTGATTTTAAATCAGAAAAAAAAGCCTTAAATACTTTACATAAGGCTTTTAATTTGAGTGATTTCTAAAGGAGGTTTATTTATGTATAAAGAAAGTTTTGGTGAAGTTTTAACAGCTATGATTACTCCTTTTGCTGAAAATGGAGAAGTGAATTATAATAAAGTAGCTGAATTAGCTAATTACCTTGTAGAAAATGGTTCAGATGCTCTAGTTGTGTTAGGTACAACAGCTGAGGTTCCTACTTTAAATCATGAAGAAAAAATTAATATTTTAAAAACAGTTGTGGCTGAAGTAGGAAAAAAAGCCAAGGTGATTGCCAATACTGGATCTTACTCAACTTCAGAAAGTGTTAAAATGACGAAAGAGGCAGAAAAAATTGGGGTAGATGGAGTTATGGCAGTTGTTCCATATTATAATAAGCCCCCACAGAGAGGTTTGTACAATCATTTTTCAACTATTGCCAAAGCTACTAATTTACCACTTATGATTTATAATGTGCCTAGTAGAACTTCAAGAAATATTGAGGTTGAAACAGTAGAAAAATTAAGTAAAATAGAAAATATTATTGCTATTAAAGAAGCAAGTGGAAACTTAAATCAAGTAGCAAAATTATGTTCTAAATTGGGAGATGATTTTTATGTTTACAGTGGTGATGACAATTTAACTTTACCTATTCTTTCAGTAGGAGGGCAAGGAGTCGTCAGTGTTGCAAGTCATTTAGTTGGTAATGATATTAAATCTATGATAAATTATTTTAAAAATGGAGATTTAAATAAGGCAATAAAATTAAATAAAAGTTTATTTGCTATCTTTAATGGAATTTTTATTGATACTAATCCAATTCCTGTAAAAGAGGCTTTAAATCTAAGAGATATGGAAGTAGGTCAACCACGTTCTCCTTTAACTTCACTTAAAGATGAAGATAGAAAAAAACTTAAGAAAATTTTAAGTAATTATAATTTAATATAAATTAATTTTTGTTCTTTATGCTTGTAATTTTTGCTAATAAGCTGTATAATAAACATAACAACAATTTGAACGGGTTATTAATGTAGATATTAAGACCTAAAAAAAGACGATAAATATAATAATTCGTCGAAAAAGTTATGCAAAACTAAATGGAGGTGCTTTTTTTTATTTATGTCAGAAAAAAATAAAATAAACGATAAGAAGGTTAGAATGATTCCCCTAGGAGGAGTTGGACAGATTGGAAAAAACATGATGCTACTCGAAGTAGGGGAGGAAATTATAATTATTGATGCAGGAGTTATGTTCCCAGAAGATGATCAACTAGGTATAGATTTAGTTATCCCTGAATTTGAGTATGTATTAGAAAATAAGGAACGGGTTAAGGGAATTGTCCTAACTCATGGCCATGAGGACCATATTGGCGCATTACCTTATCTTTTAAAAGAAATTGATGTACCAGTCTATGGTACAAAACTTACTTTAGGATTATTAGAAGGAAAATTAAAAGAGCATAATCTTTTAAAAGATAGGAAATTAAAAGTAGTAAACCAAGGTAATTCTATTGATGTAGGTTCAGTTACTATTGATTATATTAGAGTTAATCATAGTATAGCTGATACTTGTGCTCTTGCTCTTCATACACCAAAGGGAGCTATTGTTTACGCTAGTGATTTCAAATTTGATCAAACTCCTATTTATGGAGAAGTAGCTGATTTTCACAAACTTGCTGAATTAGGTGATAGTGATCCTGGTGTTTTAGCTCTATTTTCTGATAGTACTAATGTTGAGAGAGAAGGATTTACTCTATCAGAAAGAGTTGTAGGAGAAACGATTGATGAAATTTTCAGAGGAGCCAGGGAAAGAATTATAGTTGCTACTTTTGCTTCTAATATTCATAGATTGCGTCAGATTTTTGAATCAGCTTTTAAATATAATAAAAAAGTTGCAATTACTGGACGTAGTATGTTAAATAATATTAAAATTGCCAGAAAATTAGGGTATATAAATATACCTGATGATATGTTAGTAGATATTCGTGATTGCTCTGATATGCCTGATAGTAAACTTGTTCTTTTAACTACAGGTAGTCAAGGTGAACCTATGGCTGCCCTAACAAGAATGGCCCGAGGTGATCATTATCATATTAACATTAAAGAAGGAGATTCAGTAGTGATATCTGCTTCTGCAATTCCTGGCAATGAAAAATATGTAGGTCAAACTATTAATCAACTCTATGATAGAGGTGCTAATGTAATTTATCAAGATGTTTCAGGAGTCCATGTATCAGGCCATGCAAGTCAAGAAGAATTGAAGCTTATGATGAATCTTACTAAACCAAAATATTTTGTACCAACTCATGGAGAGCCAAGACATTTACATCGACATGCAAATTTAGCTGAAGAAATTGGTATTCCACGTGATAATATTTATATTGCTGATCAAGGAGATGTAATTGAGTTTAGAGATGATGAAATTAAAAAAGTAGCTCGTGTTCCTGCTGGTGATGTTTTAGTAGATGGTCTTGGAATTGGAGATGTTGGAAATATTGTATTAAGAGATAGAAGATTATTATCTGAAGATGGTATAATTATTGTAGTTGTAACTATTAATTCAAATGGAGATATTTTGACTGGACCAGATATAATAACCAGAGGATTTGTTTATATTCGAGAATCTGAAGAGCTTATTGCAAAAGCAACAACAAAAGTTGAAAAGGCTTTAAAGGAATGTGAGAAAAACAATGTTACTGAGTGGTCAAAATTAAAAAAGACTATTATTGATGTTTTAAAATCTTATATTAATAAAGAAATAAAAAGAAATCCAATGATATTACCTATTATTATGGAAGTATAAGATGAATTTTTAAAGAATATTTTGCCCTCTGCTGTTTTATATACAGTTGAGGGCTTTTTGTCAGTTTTATTGTATATTTATTTTTATAAAGCTAATAATAAATATATAAAATTTATAAGGAGCTGACAAGTGTGAAAGAAAATAATGAAAATACTTTACAATCTATTAAGGAACTAGGGGAAGTTAAACCACCAAGCAATTTTGAAAGTGATATACATAGTTTAACTATTGTTGGGCAAATTGAAGGTCATCTTGTTTTACCCCCAAAAAATAAAAGTAGTAAATATGAACATATTATTCCTCAGATAATTGCAGTTGAAAATAATCCAAAGATAAAAGGATTGTTGATAATCTTAAATACAGTTGGTGGAGATATAGAGGCTGGTTTAGCTATTTCTGAAATGATTAGTAGTATGTCAAAAGCAACTGTTTCTGTAGTCTTAGGTGGTGGTCATAGTATTGGAGTACCAATTGCTGTGGCATCTGATTATTCTTTTATTGTAGAATCAGCAAGTATGACTATTCATCCTATAAGATTAACAGGTAATATAATTGGAGTTCCTCAAACTTATGAATACCTAGATAAAATGCAAGATAGAGTAATAAACTTTGTTTCAAATCATTCTAGAATTAATCATGAACACTTCAGAAAATTGATGTTTCAAACTGGGGAACTTATTAGAGATGTTGGGACAGTTTTGGTAGGTGAAGATGCAGTAAACAATGGAATAATTGATGAAGTTGGAGGATTATCAAAATCATTAAATAAACTTAGAGAAATAATTAATCTTAAAGGTGGTTATGAACAATGATTAATTATTCTATTTATAGTAGTTCTTATATTTTTTCTGAATGGGAAAATTTTAATCCAGAATATAAAGAAATACAATTAAATGATAATCTTTCTTTGATTGTAGAAAAAAATAATGATAATTATAAAGTTATTAGAATTATTAGTTCAAATCCAAATGATTATTTAAATTCAAGTATTGCTCCTGGAAAAAGTTATAATTTTTTTAATATGGATTTAAAATAATATTTTAAACATAGTTATATAATAAAAGGAGAATAACTATGTTTAATTTTATTATTGCCTTAGTATTATTTTTTATTGGTATAAAAATCAATAAATATTCATTTAATAATTTGGCTAAAGAAAAAATAAAATATATTCTAAATAATCTATGTAAAAATTTTTATACAAGTATTTTATTAGGCATAGTATTAACTGCTACTATACAAAGTAGTAGTGCAATGATTATAATAGTGATTAGCCTTTTAGAATCATCTTTAATTAAATTTGATAAAGCTTTAGCTATAATTTTTGGAGCCAATATTGGAACTACAATAACTGCTCATATTTTTACTATTTCATTTAAAAATTTTTATTTGTTATTATTAATTTTATCAGTTATTTTCTTTTTATTTTCTTTATATTATAAACATTTGCTATATACTTCCATCACTTTTTTTTCATTTTTTTTAATTTTTAAAGCCTTAGATTTAATTTCAAAAGCTTTAAATACAAACTTCTTAATTAAGATTTTATTAAAATTATTAGCTAAAAACTTTAATAAATATTATTATTTGATAATTATAGCTTTTTTAATAACCGCTTTGATTCAGAGCAGTAGTGTTTTCACAGCTTTGATTTTAAAACTTACAGAAAATAATTTGATAATTTTTGATAATTCAGTTGCTTTGATTATAGGTAGTAATTTAGGAACTTGTTTTACTGCCTTTCTTGCTTCTATAAATAAATCAAAAAAATGTAAATATTTAGCCTTAATTCATTTTTTCTTTAATCTTTATGGAGTTTTTATTTTTCTTATTTTTAAAAATTATTATTTTAAAATTATTGCTTTAAGCTCTACAAAAATAACAAGACAAATTGCAAATGGCCATAGTATATTTAACATAACAACCTTGATATTTATTTTACCAATAATATTACTAATAAAAAAGTATTTTAAGAAAGTTAAATTAAGTGAAGGATTATCTTTTTAATTGTAGAATTTATTATACGTGGAGGTGATATATATGTCTAATTTACCTGTTTCAGAAGACAATGATGAATTTGATGCTAATATAGATAAAAATAGAATAGAAAATAAAAAGAATGAAATAGCAGGTATATTATTTATTGCCTGGGGTATTTTAAGTGTTTTTGCTTTATTTACTAATAAAACTGGAATTATAGGAATTTGGATATCTGAATCTTTTTCTTTTTTAGTAGGTAAAGGAGCCTATTTAATTCCTTTAATTTTTATCTTAATTGGATTTAGTTTGATTAGATTCAAAAGAATTATATATAATATAAAAATTATTGCTTTTTTAGCAACTTTTATAATAATTTTAAGTATTTATCATACTTATATGTATTATGAACTTACTTTGCGACGCGCTTTTAATGGACAAGGTGGGGGAGTTATAGGGGGAAGTGTTAGTTGGTTTTTTCTTAAATATTTTGGAATAGTAGGTACTTATATAATACTTTTTGCATTTTTATTAATTACAATCTTGCTCTGGTCTAATATTAAATTAAAAAGTATTCTTCATAGTATAGAAAATTTCTTTATTAAAATATTTGTAAATTTAAAAGAATATTTAAGCAAATTATTTAAATATGGTAATAAAAAAGACGATAGTAAAGATAATGAAGTTGTGAATAACGTTGAAAGTGAAGAAAGTAGTTTAAATGAAGAAATTGATGAAAATATAAATGAAGAAGAAAATGAAGAATATGATTTTTATGATACTAGTTCAGAAGAAAACAATAATGAAGTAATTAAAGAAAATAATGCTGAAGAAAATAGTAATGAAAAAGTAGAAGAATCTGATGAAGATAATAATGTATATCGTTTACCACCTCTAAAATTATTAGAAAGATCGACAAAGAAAAAACTTAAGTTAAGTAACAAAACTGAATTATTAGAAAATACTTTGGAGAGCTTTGGTGTGAATGCAAAGGTAGTTGATGTAAATCACGGTCCTACTATAACAAGATATGAAGTACAACCTGCCTCTGGAGTAAAAGTTAGTAAAATTGTAAATTTAGCTAATGATTTGGCGTTAGCTTTAGCTGCACCTGATGTAAGAATAGAAGCGCCAATTCCAGGAAAAGCTGCAGTAGGTATTGAAGTACCTCATGGCGGAGATATAATGGTTAAACTTAGAGATATCATTGCTAGCAATAAATTTCAAAAAAGTGAAAGCAAATTGCCTATGGCCTTAGGTAAGAGTATTGATGGTGATGTAATAATAACAGATTTATCAAAAATGCCTCATTTATTAGTTGCAGGAGCTACTGGTTCAGGAAAAAGTGTTTTCTTAAATACTGTTATAACTAGTTTTTTATATAAAGCTACACCTGATGAGTTAAAATTAATATTAGTTGATCCTAAAAAAGTTGAATTGAGTACTTATAAAGGCTTACCTCATTTATTTACTCCAGTTGTCACTAATCCTAAAAAGGCTTCTAATGTATTAAAATTAGTAGTAAATGAAATGGAACAAAGATATGAATTATTTTCTGAAAGTGGAACAAAAGGAATTAAATCATATAATAAAAAAGTTAATGAAGATGATAAATTGCCATATATTGTAGTGATTATAGATGAGTTATCTGATTTGATGATGGCTGCTGCAAATGAAGTAGAAGATAATATTTGTCGATTAGCTCAAATGTCTAGAGCTGCTGGAATTCATTTAATTATAGCTACTCAGCGTCCTTCAGTTGATGTAATTACTGGGTTAATAAAAGCTAATATACCTAGTAGAATTTCTTTTGCTGTATCATCACAAACTGATTCGCGAACTATTCTTGATGTTGGTGGAGCAGAAAAATTATTAGGAAAAGGGGATATGCTATTTGCTCCAGTTGATGCTAGTAAAGCTAAAAGAATACAAGGTGCCTTTATGTCAGATGAAGAAATTAATAGAATAGTTAATTATGCAAAAAATCAAAGTGAAACTGAATATGAAATAGAAACAGATGATATTCAAGAGGTAGAAATTTCCTTAGATAATGAAAAAGATGAATTATATGAAGAAGCAGTTAAATTAGTTGTTAATTATAGAGCATCTATTTCTATGTTACAAAGACGTCTTCATATAGGTCATTCTAGAGCTGCTCGAATGATTGATACTATGGAAGAAGAAGGAATTGTAGGACCTTATGCTGGTAGCAAACCTAGAGAAGTATTGATAGATGAGAATGAACTTGAAGAATATTTAAATGGTAATGAATCTGAAAATAATGGTAATGATATTGAGACAGAAAGTGAAGAAGAGAATTCAAATAGCAAAGATTTAGATAAAAGCGATAATTAAAAATCTTGAAATATTTTTATTTTTATGATATTATTTTTACAAAGGTCAGACAAGTTAGATGTCTTATAAATAAAATTACGAAGGTGGTAAAAATGCCATTAAATAAAGATAAAAGACCTTTATATATTCGAATAAAAGAATATTTAGAAAATGAAATAGATAAGGGAACTTATAAAGAAGGAGATAAATTACCTTCAGAAAATAAACTTTCTGATTTATTAGATGTTAGTAGAGCTTCTTTGAGAGAAGCTTTGAGGGTTTTAGAAGAAGAAGGAAAAATAATTAAACATCAAGGTATTGGAACTTTTGTAAATAATACAAGCCCTAAATTTAAAAAAGGAATTGAAAAATTAAATAGTGTAACCGAAACTATAGAAAAGGGTGGATATGAAGCTGGTACTACACATTTAAATATAAAAGAATTAAATATTTCAGAATCTTTTCAAGAAAAAATATATGAAGAAAGTGGTGAAAAGGCAGAAAAAATATTAAGAATAGAAAGAGTAAGAACTGCAAATGAAGAACCTGTAGTTTATTGTTTAGATCATTTATTATTAAAATATTTAAACAAGGATTATAGTAAAGAATATTTTAGCAACTCTCTTTTTGAGGTTTTAAATGATTACTATAATATTAATGTAAAAAAAGCGATTACAAATATTATAGCTATTAGTTCTGATAACTATATTTCAAAAATGCTAAATATTAAAAATAATGAGTCATTATTACTTTTAGAGCAATATCATTATGACAATAAAAATAGAATGATATTATTTTCTCAGAATTATTTTAGAAGTGACCAATTTCAATTTAAAGTTATTAGAAATAGATAATTTTTAGCAATAAGTACTTTTTAAATATAATTAAATACAAGTGTTTTAGTTGCAAATATAATATAAAAATGATATATTATATTTGTAATTCATAAAATTGGTATCGTTAAAAAAACTATAGAAGGGGGTTTTATTTTGTTTAAAAAAGCATTAAGTATTTCAATAGTTTTAGTATTTGCATTAATGGTTATGTTCACAGGTGGAGCTAACGCTCAGGAGGGAGAAGACACCCAGGTAGGTATAGTTTTATCTACAGGTGGTTTAGGAGATCTTTCCTTTAATGACGCCGCCTATAGAGGTTTGCAGATGGCCAAAGATGAATTAGGTATTGAGTTTGATTATATTGAGCCATCAGATCCTTCTGAAGACGAAACTTCTCTTCGTCGTTTTGCAAGTAGAGGATATGATCTAGTAATTGGTGTTGGTTTTCAAATGTCAGACACTTTAGAAATAGTTGCTCGAGATTATCCTAATGTAAATTTTGCCCATGTTGATCAAGATTTTGGAGATGATATTTTAGACAATGTAGTTTCT
>JBNJDL010000016.1:0-19524 GCA_051744825.1 Bacillota bacterium
GGAGATATTAATCCTGGAGCTGTAGTTATAGCTGGTGGAGATATAGTTGTTTTAGGGAAATTAAAAGGGGTAGTACATGCTGGAGCCAATGGTAATATAGACGCAAATATATTTGCAATTTGCTTAGAAGCTACTCAACTTCGAATAGCTAATATAATTTCTCGTTCACCAGATGATAATAAAAAAAATGGAAAATGTGTTCCAGAAATGGCTTATTTAAAAGATGGTAAAATATTAGTGGAAAAATATGATATATAGGTAAACTAAGGAGGGGTTAATTTGGCTGCTAAAGTTATTGTTGTTACTTCTGGAAAAGGTGGAGTTGGAAAAACTACTTCTACTGCAAATATTGGTACTGCTCTTGCAGAATTAGGAAAGCGAGTTTGTTTAATAGATGCTGATATAGGTTTAAGAAACTTAGATGTAGTTTTAGGTTTAGAAAATAGAATAGTTTATGATATTGTTGATGTTATAGAAAATAATTGCAGATTAGAACAAGCTTTGATTAGAGATAAAAGAAATAATAATTTATTTCTTTTACCAGCTGCTCAAACTCGAGATAAAACTGCAGTAACACCTTTTCAAATGAAGGAGTTAACAGAAAAACTTAAAGAAGATATGGATTACATATTAGTGGATTCTCCTGCTGGAATTGAGCAAGGATTTAAAAATGCTATATCAGGAGCTGATGAAGCTATTATTTTAACTACACCAGAAGTTTCAGCTGTTAGAGATGCAGATAGGATTATTGGCTTATTAGAAGCTGAAGGTGTAAATGATCCTAAAGTAATTATTAATAGAATAAGAATGGACATGGTTGAGCGTGGAGATATGATGAATATTGATGATATGATAGAAATTTTAGCAATTGATTTACTCGGTGTTGTTCCTGATGATGAATCTATCGTTGTCTCGACTAACAGAGGTGAGCCTATTGTATTGTCTGAGGGAGTAAAAGCTAGTCAGGCTTTTAATAATATTGCTCGTCGTATAGAAGGTGAAGATATCCCTTTAATGAATTTAAAAGAAGAAACAATTATGACTAGAATCAAAAAAATGTTTGGGATGAATTAAAAGGAGGGGATTATAATCGATTTATTAAAACTTTTAGGTTTCAAAAAAGATGAAAAGGAAAATAAAAGTAAAGATATTGCTAAAGAGAGATTACAGTTTGTTTTAGTTCATGATCGTATTAATTTATCTCCTGAAGAAATGAACTCTCTAAGAAACGAAATGCTTGAAGTTCTAAAAAAATACATTGATGTAGATGATCAAAATGTAAAAATGGAACTTGATAAAAAAGAAGATATAATGGCTTTAGTTGCTAACTTCCCAATTAATAATTCTTCTTAAGAAGGTTCTAAAAAATGAAATGGAAAAAAAGATTTTGGAAAAATATAAATATTGTTATACCAATTACAGTTATATTATTGATTTTAATTGGTTTAGTTGCTTTAAGTAGTGCTGTAGAAGTTAATAAAGATAGTATAAATTTTAGTTATTTACAGAGGCAAATAATTGCTTTAGTAATAGGAATATTTTTGATAATTTTTATCCAATTTTATGATTATAAACTTATTAAAGATTATTCTGAAATAATTTATTTTGCAACAAATATAGTTTTGTTTTTACTCTTGTTTTTAGGAAGTGAAAAAGGTGGTGGAGTAAGTTGGTTTAGAATTGGGAGTTTAAGCTTTCAACCATCAGAAGTTGCTAAAATAACTGTTATCATTATGTTAGCTAATGTTATGACGAATTTAGAAGATGAATTACAATATTTATCAGGAATAATTAAATCAGGTATATATGCTTTTATTCCATTTTTATTAATTGTATTACAAAATGACTTAGGTACAGCATTAGTGATTATTTTTATTTATATTATAATGCTTTATATAGCTGGTGGTAATAAAAAATTCATGTTAATTATATTTGGTGGAAGTTTTTTAGTTATTATTTTATTAATAACTTTTCATCTTTATTTTGATACCCCTCTCCCCTATATTAAAGATTATCAATTAAATAGATTATTAGTTTTTGCAAATCCTGATATAGACCCACAGGGAGCTAGTTATAATATTTTACAATCAAAAATAGCTTTAGGTTCAGGACGTTTAAGTGGAAAGGGAATATTTGCCGGGACGCAAAATCAACTTAATTTTTTACCAGAAAAGCATACTGACTTTATATTTTCTGTTATTGGTGAAGAATTTGGTTTTATTGGTGTATCGACTGTCCTTATTTTATATTTTTTGTTATTTTGGAATATTATAAAGGTAGCAATAAATGCCAGAGATAAATTTGGTCAGTTAACGATTATTGGTATTTTAGCTATGTTATTTTTTCATGTTATACAAAATACAGGAATGACAATGGGAATTATGCCTATTACAGGTATACCATTACCCTTTATAAGCTATGGAGGTAGTGCAATCTTAAATAATATGATTGCAATTGGTATTATAATAAATGTAAATGTTCGCAAAAAAAAGATTATGTTTTAAAAGTTATAAACCCCTTCTTTTTGAATATCTTTAATAAGAGGAGGGGGAAGATGACTTTTAAGCTTAATCCCTTATTTTTTTTAATATTATTTGTTTTTTTTGTTTTAGGTTTTATAAAAGAAATTATTATTGTGTTTATTTTAGTATTTTTACATGAAGTTTGTCATTTTCTTGTTGCAAAAGTTTTAAACTATAATATTTATAAAATTGAAATTTTTCCTTTTGGAGGAGTAGCGGAATATAAGGGTTTGTTAGAAATGAAGCCTTTAAGTGAGTTTTTTGTTGCTATTGCTGGTCCAGTATTTAATTTATTTTTAGTTATTATTTTTTATTTTTTAGATTTAAATAATAATTTAGGAAGTTTATTAATTAAATATAATTTAATAATTGCTATATTTAATTTAATTCCTATTTTACCTCTTGATGGTGGGAGAGTATTAAGGGCAATTATAGTTCATAAATTTGGTTTCATAAAAGGAACAAAAATTGCTTTAAAAATTTCTCAAATAGCTGCTTTTATAGCAATTTTAATATCTATTAATATTTTAATTTTCAATAAAGCAAATATATGGTTGTTATTAATTTCTTTTTTTATTTATGCAAGTTTAATTAAAGAAAAAAATCAATATATTTATAAATTTATTCAATATCTTAGTAAGGTAAAAATAGTAGAAAATGATTTGAAAAGAAAAAAGATTTCTTTACATGCTTTAAATGAGAATAATAAATTAAAAGAAGCTATTGATTGTATTATTCCAGGTGATTATAATATTTTTTATATACTTAATTATAATAGAGAAATTACAAAAATAATTACTGAAAATAAATTAATTGACTATTATTTTAATACTGCTAAAGATAGTGTTAAATTAGGCGAATTATGAATTTGAAGATTTGATTTATCTATATTAAACTATTATTACTAAGTTATTATTATTTTTTAGAGGTGTTATGATGAATGTAAAAGAAAAAATTGATGATTTATTATACAAAATAAAGAATCCAGAGCGTTATATTGGTAATGAATGGAATTCAATAGTTAAAAAATGGGATGAAAATAAAATAAAGGTTGCTCTTGCTTTTCCTGATGTTTATGAAATTGGTATGTCTCACTTAGGGATGAAAATAATTTACCATTTATTAAATAAGGAAAAAGATATATTATGTGAAAGAAGTTATTCTCCCTGGTTTGATATGGAAAATTTATTAAAAGAAAATAATCTACCATTATATGCTTTAGAAAGTGGAAGAGAATTAAATGATTTTGATGTATTGGGATTTACTTTACAATACGAAATGAGTTATACCAATATACTTAATATTTTAGATTTAGCAAATATACCTATTAGAGCAAATAATAGAGATGAAAATTTTCCCCTTATTATTGCAGGGGGAGCAACTGTTTTTAACCCTGAACCGTTAGCTCCATTTATAGATTTATTTTATATAGGTGAAGCTGAAGAAATGATAGTTGATTTAATAAAAAAATATAAAAAACTTAAAGATAAAAATTTAGATAGACAGCAAATATTACTTGAATTAAGTAAAAATGATGGAGTATATGTCCCTTCCTTATATAATATAAAAAGAAAGAAAAATGGTTATAAAATAACTACTGCAAATAACAAGGTTAAAGAAAATATTAATAGACAAATAGTTGCAGATTTAGATAATAGCTTTTATCCTACTGATTTTATAGTTCCTTATATGGATATTGTTCATAATAGAGCTGTATTAGAGATAGCTAGAGGTTGTACTAGAGGTTGTAGATTTTGCGCAGCTGGAATGACTTATCGACCTGTAAGAGAAAGAAGTAAAGAGACCTTACTTGATTTAGCTGATAAAATACTTAAGTCAACTGGTTATGGTGAGATTTCTCTTACATCTTTAAGTAGTGTAGATCATAGTCAAATAAAAGATATAACAAAAACTTTAGTAGATAAATATAAAGAAAATAATATTAGTATTTCTCTTTCATCATTAAGGGTTGATGAATTTTCAGTTGAATTAGCAAAAGAAGTACAAAAAGTTAAAAAAACTGGATTAACATTTGCACCAGAAGCTGGAACTCAACGTTTAAGAGATGTTATTAATAAAGGAGTTAATGAAGAAAATCTTTATGAAGCTGCACAATCTGCCTTTGAATCAGGTTGGCATCGCATAAAATTATATTTTATGATTGCCTTACCTACAGAAACTAAGGAAGACTTAGCTGGTATTGTAAAAATGGCCAAAGAAGTCTTAAAAATAGGTAAAGAAGTAAGAAAAAACAGCAAGAAAAGAATGAGAAATATTGAGGTTCAGGTAAGTGTTTCAACTTTTATTCCGAAACCTTTTACTCCTTTTCAATGGGTGGGAATGCCTTCAAAAGAGGAAATAGAAAATAAGATTAGTTATTTGCAAAAACACATAAGAGGTAATGGTTTAAAATTTAGTTGGAATGATTCAGAGTTAAGTTTACTTGAAGGTTTAATTGCCAGAGGAGATAGAAAAATTGCAGATGTAATTGAAAATGCTTGGGAAAAAGGAGCAAAATTTGATGGTTGGAGTCAATATTTAAAGAAAGAAAAATGGTTTGAAGCTATAAAAGAAAATAATATTAAATTAGAAAATTATACAGGTTCTAGAGATTTAAATCATAATTTCCCCTGGGAACATATTAATACTGGTTTAAAAAAAGAGTTTCTTAAAAACGAATATACTAAATCTTTTGAAGAAGAATTAACTAAAGATTGTAGTCAATATAAATGTGTAAGATGTGATGTATGCCATGAATTTGATGTTTATATGAATTTAGCTGGAGCTGGTAATAATGAAAATTAGAATAGAATTTTCTAAATTAAAAGAAATTAGATATATATCTCACCTTGAGTTAATGGATACAATAAGACGGGGAGTTAGAAGAGCTAATTTGCCAGCTAAATATACACAAGGATATAATCCGCATTTGGTTTTATCTTTAGGTCAACCCTTAGCTGTAGGTATGGTAGGTGAAAGTGAGTTTTTTGATTTAGATTTAAAAGAAAAGATTGCTGAAAATGTGGTTGTGAATAATTTAGATAAATTTCTACCTACTTCTATCAAGATCAAAGAAGGAAAATATGTAAATGACAAAGTTAAGTCTTTACAGGCAGTGGTTAATACTGCAATTTATAAAATTAATTTTAATTATGATAAAAATTTAGTTGATGACAAAAAAATATTGAAAGATCTAAAACATAAAGATGAAATTGAAATTATAAGGAAGAGAAGGAATAAAGAGGACAGAATGTTAGATTTAAAACCAATGATTTATGACATAAAAGTTGCTAATAATAAGCCTTTGTGGACTTTTACAGTCAGTACTGGTAGCAGTGGTAATGTTAGGCCTTCAGAGTTAATAAGGGCATTAGCAGAAAGGTATGATGAAATAAAAAAAGTTCCCTTAGTTAATGTTGTTAGAGAGGCAATGCTTGTAAAGAAAAAAGATGAATTTTTTAAACCATTTGCCAGACAGGTAGTGAGGAGTTGAGTAGAAATTGACTAAACAAATTATTATAAATTCAAATTATAGCGAAAAAAGAGCGGCAATATTAAAAAATAATAAATTAGAAGATGTTTTTTTTGAAAGAGAAAGTTATAATCGAATAGCTGGTAATATTTATAGAGCAGTAGTTAGAGATGTTTTACCAGGGATGCAAGCTTCCTTTGTTGATATTGGTTTAGAAAAAAATGCTTTTTTACATATTAGTGATTTATATCCGCGTTTTACAGAAAAAGAAAAGAAAAAATGGTCAGCTAAAAAATTAAGTATTAAACATCTTTTACAACCTGAACAAGAACTTATGGTGCAGGTTGAAAAAGAAGCAATAGGAACAAAAGGTCCAAAAGTTACTTGTAAAATAAGCCTTCCTGGACGCTATTTTGTTTTATTGCCTTTTGAAGATAAAATAGGTATTTCTAGAAGGATTAATGAAAAACACGAAAGAAATAGATTGAAAAATATAGCTAATGATATTACTAGAAATAATGTAGGAGTAATAGTAAGAACAAATGCTTATCATCGTACTCGTTCAGAATTAGAAAATGATTTTAATTATTTAATGACTATTTGGAGAAATACACAAAAAAAATATAAAAAAGTTAAAGGACCTCATCTTTTATATAGAGATGTAGAATTAATAAAAGAAATAGCTAGAGATTATCTTTCTGATGATACTAAAAAAGTTGTTATAGATGATAAAGATGATTATCATAAATTAAAAGAATTGGCAGCTAATATAGCACCTAGTGTAAAGAATAGAATTTATTTATATGACAAAGATCTTCCCATATTTACTACTTATGGTATTGAAAAAGAACTTGATAAAGCCTTAAAAAGGAAAGTATGGTTGGATTCAGGTGGATATATTATTTTTGATTCAACTGAAGCTCTAGTTTCAGTTGATGTTAATACAGGTAAATATACTGGAACTAAAGATTTGCAAGATACAGTTTTTAAAACTAATGTAGAAGCAGCCAAAGAAATTGCTAGACAACTTAGATTAAGAGATATAGGTGGAATTATTATTATAGATTTTATTGATATGGAAAGAGAGCATCATCAACGAGAAGTTTTAAATACTTTAGAAAACGAATTAGCTAAAGATAGAACCAAAACTGCTATGTTAGGTTTAACTAGATTAGGCTTAGTAGAAATGACCCGTAAAAAAGTTAGGGAAAGGTTTGGAGAACTTTTGCAAAAAGAATGCCCTTATTGTCATGGAACAGGAAAAGTCTTATCTCCTGAATCTATGGCACTTAGAGTAAGAAGAAAAATACATATGCTTTCTGTAGATGAAAAAGTTAATTATTTAAAAATTGAATTACACCCAGATGTAGTTGCTATATTGAGAAATCCTAAAGAAAAATTAAGAGAATTTGAAAAAGAGATGAATATGAAAATTAAATTTAAAGGTAATGAAAAATTACATATTGAAGATATTAATATCATTGAAAAAAATTAATTGCTAGCTTGACTTGAAAGTGAATATATGCTAAAATAAATTGCTGGATAAACTGATATGATTTTGTTTATTCTGCCGGTGATAATACCAAAACCGCACGAAATAGGTTAGAAAATGTCCTTTTGGACTACCTACTTCGGCGAGTCTGAGGTAAGGGAGGTGGAAGAAATGTATGCAATTATAAAAACAGGTGGAAAACAATATAAAGTTGAAGAGGGTCAAATTATTAAGGTTGAAAAATTACCTGTTAACGAAGAAGAAAATATTGAATTTGATGAAGTTTTAGCAGTATCAAAAGATGGCGAAAATAATTTTGGCAAACCATATTTAGAAGATGTTACTGTCACCGGCAAAGTTATTGAACAGGGAAAAAATAAGAAAATTACAGTTTATAAATTTAAGCCTAAAAGACGTTATCGTAAAAAGATGGGACATCGTCAACCATATTCTAAAGTTTTAATTGAATCAATTAAAGCTTAGACAATTAGAAATTAATATTTTATATAAATACCTGAAAGCAGGAGGTGAGGGTATTGTCTAAGAAAAAAGGTGTTGGTAGTTCTAGGAATGGTCGAGATAGTGAATCGAAACGACTGGGTGTCAAAGAATTTGATGGAGAATATGTTTCTGCTGGAAGTATTCTTGTAAGACAGCGTGGAACTAAATTTAGACCTGGTTTTAATGTTGGCCGTGGCGGAGATGATACATTATTTGCCAAGGTTGATGGTTATGTAAGGTTTGAAAGAAAAGGAAAAAAATCTCGTCAAATAAGTGTTTATACTGAAGATCAAGTTAAAAGTTTAGCTAATTAGAGCTATATATAGGCCCTCAGTGCTGATTTAGTACTGGGGGTTTTGTGTTTAAATGGAGGGATTTTATGTTTACTGATGAATTAGAATTTAAAGTAAAAGCTGGTAAAGGTGGTAATGGTGTAGTTAGTTTTAGAAGAGAAAAGTATGAAGATATGGGTGGGCCTGATGGCGGTGATGGAGGAGATGGAGGTAATGTAATCTTAGAAGCTGATGAAGGCCTTAATACTCTTTCTGATTTTCGTTATAAAAATTTATATAAAGCCAAAAATGGCAAACATGGCTCTGGGAAAAATCAACATGGTAGTGAAGGTGAATCTTTGGTTTTAAAAGTACCTACTGGAACTATGGTTTATGATATAGATGAAGGCAGATTATTAGCTGATTTAATTGAAGATGGCCAAAGATGTATAGTTGCCAAAGGTGGAGAAGGCGGAAAAGGAAATGCAAGATTTAAAAAAGCTACAAGACAGGCTCCAAATTTTGCTGAACAAGGAGAAAGTGGAGAAGAAAGAAATATAAAATTAGAGTTAAAATTATTAGCTGATGTAGGTTTGATAGGATTTCCTAATGTCGGTAAATCAACTTTAATATCTTCTGTTTCAGCTGCTAAACCCAAAATTGATTCTTATCATTTTACTACTTTAAAACCTAATTTAGGGGTAGTATCTATTAATGATTTTGAATCATTTGTTATGGCAGATATTCCAGGATTAATTGAAGGTGCTCATAAAGGGGTAGGTTTAGGGGATAAATTTTTAAAACATATCGAAAGAACAAGACTTTTATTACATGTTATTGATGCAGCAGGACTTGAAGGTAGAGACCCTCTAGAAGATTTTGAAATTATTAATAAGGAGTTAGAAGAGTATAATGAAAATTTAGCTAAACTTCCACAGGTAATTGCTTTAAACAAAATGGATTTACCTAAAGCAAAAGAAAATATAGAGAATTTGATAAAGAGATTTGAAAATAAAGGTTATGATGTTTTTCCTATTTCTGCTGTGACTAAAAAAGGTGTAAAAAAATTAACTAATCATTTATGGAATAAGTTAAAAGAATTACCTGATAAAAAAGAGGATATAGATAGGAGAAAAGGAGTAGTAATTAGTCCAGATTTTGCTAAAGAAGATGATATTATTATTAAAAGAATTGGAAAACATGAATATAGAATTAAAGGAAGTTTAGTAAAAAAACAAGTTGAAAAAACTAATTTTAATAATGATGCAGCAGTAAAAAGGATGATGAGAGTGTTAAATCATCATGGATTAGATGAAAAAATGAAGGACAAAGGAATTAAAGATGGTGATCTTGTAAAAATAGGAAATATGGAATTTGAATATATTGAATAAAGGGGGTGTTATTTATGTTAAGCGGTAAAGATAGAAGTTATCTCAGAGGAGAAGCAAATGAGCTTGATCCTGTAATTCATATTGGTAAAGATGGAGTTACAGAAGCTGTTTTAGAACAAGTAGAGGAATTATTAGAAATTCATGAATTAATTAAAGGGAGAGTATTAGATAATGCTCCAAAAGATGTAAAAGCTGTAGCTCATGATTTAGCTGCTAAAACTGATGCAAGTGTAGTTCAGGTTATTGGTAGCGTTTTTGTTATATTTAAAACTAATCCTGAAGAAAGTAATTTTAATATAAATAATTAATAATTTTCTAAAAGTTAATAAAGGGGATGAATGAATTGGAAAAAATAAAAATATTTACTGATAGTTGTTCTGATCTACCTGATGAAATTTTAAATAAATATAATATTGAAATGATTTCTACTCCAGTTAATTTTGGGGCGGAAAGATATAAAGATAGATCAGATTTAAAACCTAAAGATTTTTATAAAAAATTAAATGAAAGTGATGAAATACCAAATACTTCAAGAATCTCCCCAACAATTTTTATGAATAAATTTGAAAAAGCACTTGCTGAAGGATATAAAGTATTATCTATAAATTTTTCTTCTGAATTAAGTGGAATATTTGAATCAGCCGTGATTGCTAAAAATAATATTAATTCAGAAGATATTAAAGTAATAGATAGCAAATCAGCATCTACTGGATTTGGTCTTTCTGTTTTAAAAGCTGCTCGTGCCAAAGAAGAAGGAAAGTCGTTTGAAGAAATAATTAAAATAACTAAAAATAGTTGTGAACATATGGAACATATTTTTGCAGTAGGTTCACTTGAAATGTTAAAAAGAGGTGGGAGAATATCTTCTCCTAAAGCATTTGTAGCTAATGTTTTGAATATAAAACCTATATTACATTTTGAAAATGGAAAAATAAAACCTTTAGATAAAGTAAGAGGAAAAAAGAGGATGTTTAAATTTTTATTAGATATAATGGAAAAACGAGGTCATAATTTAGATGAGCAAATAATAGGCCTTAATTATTCTGCAAATAAAGAATTAGCAGAAAAGTTAAAAGAAAAAATCCAGGAAAAATATGATATTCCTGAATTTTTTATTTCTGAAATAGGGGCAGCAATAGGTTCACATGTAGGACATAATACTGTATCTGTATTTTTTATGAATAAAGAAAAAGTTGCTGATGTTCAAGTGCTCTAATTATTTTTTATTAAATAAAAGTTTTTTAAATTTAAATTCTTTAAATGCATTATTTCCAATAACTTTTACTTCCCATTTACCACTTAAATATATAGCTAAACCAACTAGACAAGTAATTGCATTGCTAAGTACCATTGCAAACCATACAGAATCTGAGCCCCAATTTGTGTAGTTTTTAAAGAAAACAATCATGGGTAAACGAAGTGCCCATAGTCTACCTGCAAGTAAAAACATTGCATAAACAGTATGACCGGATCCCTGAAAAGTACCTACAAATATTTGATAGTAACCCATTAAGGGTATAGAAAGGGTAATAAGTCTTAAATATCTAGTTCCCTGGCTAATTACAGATGGATCGTTACTAAACAGGCTTAAAACTTTAGGGATAAAGGGGAAAAAGATACTACCGGCAATGACTAAAAACAATGTACTTAAGACAGCACTAGTTTTAACAGCTTTTTTTGCTCTTTTTATTTGTTCTGCACCTAAATTTTGGCCTACAATAGTAGCTAAGGCATTGCCAATTCCCATAGCTGGCATTAATATTAAAGAATTAATTCTATTTCCAATTCCAAAAGCAGCTAAAGTACTTTCTCCAAAAGCAATAATAAAACCATTTAAAAACATAAATCCAAAGGCTGCCATTGATTGCCCTACTGAAGATGGAATTGCTACTTTAATTAATTTGAAGACATTATCATCTAATAATAAGTCTTCTTTACTAATCATTATTCCATTTTCTTGAAAAAATAGAGTGTATATAGCATAAGAAGCAAAAATACCACGGGCTAAAATTGTTGCAAAAGCAGCACCTCTAATTCCAAGATTTAAAACAAAAATAAATATTGGGTCTAAAATAATATTTAAAGCAACTGAAAAGGCAGTATATTTCATTGGGGTAACTGTATCACCTTGCCCTTGTTTAATGGCTGTAAAAGCCAAAAGTAAAAATAAAGTAGGGCTTCCAAAAAGCATTGGACGTAAGAATTGAGTAGCTTGTTTTAATAATTCGCCACTACCACCCATTAATTTAACAATAAAAGGAGCAGAAATGCCACCAATTACTCCTAAAAAAACTGAAATACTAAGGGCGATGGTGATTATTTCTCCTGCTACTTTAGTAGCTTCATCTTTTTGATTATCTCCTATGTACTGAGAGATGAGTGATGTACCAGCAATATTTATCCCCATACCTATTGCCATTAAAAAGAATATAACAGGAAAAACAAGGGTCATAGCTGCCATTTCAGTAGAACCAAGTTGACCTACAAAATATGTATCTGTTATATTATAAACAGATTGAATTACATTATTTAACATTATAGGACCAGCCAAAATTAATATAACTTTTTTCATATCACCATTCAAGATTAATGTACGTTTTTTTTCTAAGTCAAGCATTGTAGATTATTCCTCCATTTTTATAAATATTAAATATTTGATTAATAATTTTACTTATATATATTATTCGATGATAATTATTACTTTCCTCCTTAAAAAATTAAATAAATATAAATTATAATATTCATTCAATTTAAATAATGATTCTTGGAGGCAGAATTTTATGAGTGTATTAAGTTTAAA
Organism: Bacillota bacterium; assembly: GCA_051744825.1. Taxonomy (GTDB): domain Bacteria; phylum Bacillota; class Halanaerobiia; order Halanaerobiales; family DATFIM01; genus DATFIM01. The sequence continues at coordinate 12,451 of JBNJDL010000016.1, forward strand.
CAATATTAAAAAGAATTATGGTTTAACTAAGGTTTTAAAAGATTTTTCAATGACAGTAAATGATAATGAAAAATTAGCTTTAATAGGTGCCAATGGTTCTGGCAAAACTACGGTTTTTAAAATGATTACAGGTATAGAAAATATAGATGATGGTAATATTTCTATACGTAATGATACAAGTGTAGGATATCTTTCACAGATGCCAAAAATGAATAAAAATAATACTCTTTATGAGGAGTTATTGAAAGTTTTTGATGATGTTATTATATTAAAAAACAAAATAACAAAATTAGAAAAGAAAATTAGTAAATTAGGAGCAAAAAGAAATAAAAATGATAAGGAAATGCAATCTTTATTGTCTGAATATAGTGAACTACAAAGAAAATTTGAGAGAAAAGGCGGTTATAGTTATAAAAGCAATATAAGAAAAGTTGCTGTTGGTCTTGGCTTTAAATTAGATGAATTAGAAAATAAGGTTGATACTTTAAGTGGAGGAGAAAAGACGAGATTGGGATTGGTAAAGCTATTACTCTCTAAGCCCAATTTATTATTACTTGATGAACCTTCAAATCACCTTGATATTCCTTCTATGCAGTGGTTAGAAGATTATTTGAGTGATTATAGTGGGGCAGTAGTAATAATTTCTCATGATAGATATTTTCTAGATAGTGTGGTAGATAGAATTATAGAAATAAAAAATGGTAAAGAAGAAATTTATAATGGAAACTATAGTTATTATCTTGAAGAAAGAAAACGTAGATATGAAAAGCGTTTGCATGAATATGAAGTTCAACAAAAGAAAATAAAGAAATTAGAAGATGCTATAAAAAGATTAAAAAGATGGGGAAATCGAGGAGACAATGAAAAGTTTCATAAAAGAGCAGAAAGTATGAAAAAACGTTTAGAAAAAATTGATCGTATAAAAAAACCTACTCTTGGTGCAGAAAAAATGAATTTAGATTTTAATATTGATAAATTAGGAGCAAATGAAGTTTTAAAAATTAAAAACTTATCTAAAAGTTTTGAAGAAAATAAAATCATTAATAATCTTGATTTGAATATTTATAGAGGAGAAAAATCTGCCATCATTGGTAAAAATGGGAGCGGGAAAAGCACAATACTAAAAATCATTAATGATGAAATATCTCCAGATACAGGCATGTATAGAATTGGTAAAAATATAAGAATGGGATATTATAGTCAAGAATTTGATGAATTTAATGGAGAAGATAATCTTATTACTGCTCTTAGAAGAGTAAGAGTAATGACTGAAGAAAAAGCAAGAAAATTATTAGCGGCTTTTTTATTTCGAAATAAAGAGGTTTTTAAAAAAGTGAAAAATTTAAGTGGAGGAGAAAAAAGTCGTTTAAGATTATTACAGTTGATGTTAGGGGATTATAATTTTTTAGTACTTGATGAGCCAACTAACCATTTGGATTTAGCTTCAAGAGAGGTATTAGAAAAAGCTTTGCAAGAATATCCAGGAACAATTTTAGTTGTATCTCATGATAGGTATTTTTTGAATAAAATTATTAATTATACTTATGAATTAAAGAATGGAAATTTGGAAAAATATTATGGAGATTATGATCATTATTTAAATAAGAAAAATGAAAGATTAGCAAAAAAAGAAAATGATGCCAAAAATAATAAAGATAATTTTTATTTTAGACAAAAAGAAAAGCAAAGAAAAGAGAGAAAAAGGGAAAGAAAAATTAATAATTTGGAAAAAGAAATTATGGAATTAGAAGAAAAAAAAGAAGATTTAGAAGAAAAAATGACTTTACCGAAAAATATAAATAATTATGACTTTCTTCGAGAACTTAAAAATGAGTATGAAGACATAAAAAGTAAGTTAAAAAATTTATATGATGAATGGGAAAAAGTTTTATAGTATAAATCTAAGAGGATAGGAAAGAAAATACCTATCCTCTTAAAATTTAATAACTTAGATTTTGAGAACCACCTTGGTATTGACTTCCCATATTACCAGGTGTTCCTTTCATGTTATAATAACTTGAACCTATTCTTTCATCTCTTTGCATTGTGTTAAACTGAGGTCCACCTTTGCTTTGACTACTTCGTTGATATTGGCTACGATTCATGCTAGGAGACTGTTGTCCCCAGCTAGAGTAACCTGAAGTAGTTGTGCTTCCCATATTTTGTTGAGGACTAAAAGAGGACTGCTGTGTTAATTGTCCAGTTAATCTTACTGAAGTATCAACCTGTTGAAAACTTTGATTTATTACTTGGTTTAATTGATTAAGATGGTTGTTAATAGTGTTAAAATTTTGTCTTAATTGACTTAAACTATTTTGTAATTGATTAATTTGATTCAAATAATCACTCCTTTTATTTGTTTTTGTTACATTAATTAGTATAGAATAATATTAAAAAAATATGATGTTATTTTTTGGAAAACAACATTTATATTTTGACACTAAGATATTATTTTGGTAAAATGATGTAGCAAAAAGATATAATATTATGCCCCTGTAGCTCAGTGGATAGAGCATTGGTCTCCGGAACCAAATGCGTGGGTTCGATTCCCACCAGGGGCGCCATGTATATATATACAATATAAGTAAAAAATTAAGTATTAAGGAGTTTTAATAGATGAAGTTAATGCAAATATCCAACCATAGTTATTATTTAAAAAATTCTACTAATATAGGTATATTTATGTTAAATGATAAAGATTGTCTATTAGTTGATACATCTTATCCAGGAAATAAAGGAAAAAAATTACTAAAGTATTTAAAAGAAGAAAAATTAAATGTAAAATATATAATAAATACTCATGGTCATATAGATCATTTTGGGGCAAATGAATTATTAGCCAAAAATTTTTCTCTGCAAGTTTTTGCTTCTCCTTATGAAGCTGCTTTTATAAGTTATCCAGACTTAAGTCATAGTTTTTTAACTTCTGCTAAACCTTTTCCAAAATTACAAACTGGACTTAAAGGAATGGAAGTTAATAAAATAACTGAAAATAATATAATATTAGATGAATTTAATTTTGAAATAATTGATTTACCAGGCCATAGCAAAGGTCATATTGGAGTAGTAAGTGAAGATAAAGTGCTTTATGCTGGAGATGCTTTGATGGGAAAAGAAGTAGTAGAGGAAATTAAACTTCCTTATTTTTATGATATAGAATTATTTAAAAAATCTCTTAATAAAATTAAAAGACTTGTTGGAAAAGGTAAAATCACTAGTATACTTCCAGCGCATGGTAGTTTGATAAGAGATGATTATAAAAAAATTATTGATAAAAATATTGCTAAAGTAAATCATTTGTTAAATTCTTTATTAGAAATATTGGGTGAATCTCCTTTAAGTTTAGAGAAAATAATTATAGAATTTTCTAATAGTTTAAATATAAAGAGTGGAATTCCTAATCATTTTATAACTAGAGCATGTATTATGGCTTTTTTAAGTTATTTAATAGAAAATAATAAAGTTGAAACAGTTATTAAAGATGGTTTATTACAGTATAAAATTATTTAATTTTAGCTTAGATGATTTTTATAATCTAAGCTTTTTTCTTGCAAAAAATATTTAAAAAATTATTTAAGAATTATATTTGGAATTTTAATAGTAATGTACTATAATATGATATAGTTAATAAGATTATTAAATTCTTCGGAGGAAAAAACATGAATGATTTAAATTTAGAATATATGATTTTAAATAATACTATTTATTCTTATATAATTTCTTTTTTAATTATTTTAATAGGAAATGTTTTTATAAGAATTTTCAAGAAGTTTTTTTGGGATAATTTAGTTAATTATTTAAATAAAATTTCAGAATCTCTAAGTTTATTTGCAGTAGAATCTTTAGAGACTAAGCTTTTTCCACTTTTTAATATTCTATTATTTTATTTATCATTTATAAGATTGGATTTTAGTAATATTTTACATAAAATTATTGAGCTTAGTTTGTTTTCTGTTGCTTTATTTTATATAATTCAAATTACTCAGGATTTGATGATTTATAGTTTGAAAAATTATTGGGAAAAAAAACAAAAAGATATTAATCAAAGTAAAATGCTTCAATTTATAATTATTATAATCAGAATATTTGTTTGGATAATAGGTATAGTTGTTTTATTAGAAAATATGAATGTGGAAGTAACAGGGTTATTAACTGGTTTAGGTATTAGTGGTATTGCAATAGCTTTTGCTTCACAAAAAGTTTTAGCAGATATTTTTAGTTATTTCACAATATTTTTTGATAGGCCTTTTGATATAGGTGATTTTATAATAATAGATAATTATAGAGGTACAGTTGAACATATAGGTATAAAAACTACTAGAATAAAAAGTTTAAGTGGTGAGCAATTAGTTTTTTCCAATAATGACCTTACTAATTCAAGAATAAGCAATTATGGTAAGATGAAAGAGAGAAGGATTAATTTTAAAATTGGAGTTGTTTACTCTACTTCTTTGGAAAAAATTAAAACCATTCCAGATATTATTGAAGAAATAATCTCTAATATAAAAAAAACTACTTTTGATAGGGCTCATTTTGGAAGTTATGGTGATTTTTCATTGATTTTTGAAGTAGTTTATTATGTAAAAGATAGTGATTACAAAGTTTATATGGATTTACAGGAAGAAATTAATTTAAAAATTAAGGAAAAATTTGAAGAATTAAATATAGAACTTGCTTATCCTACTCAAAGTATTTATTTGAATAAAGTAGAAGATGAAAAAATAGATTTAAATAACATAAAAAACAAAAATGAGGTGGAGTGATGAATTTTAAAAAAGAAAATTTAAGTAAAATGAAAGATTATATTGTTGATTTATGTGAAATTCCAAGTCCTTCAGGATTTACTAAAAAGATAGAGAGTTATTTATTAAATGAATTTAAAGTATTAAATTATAACCCAGTATTGACTAATAAAGGTTCAGTAGTGGTAAATTTAGGAGGTAATGGTAAGCCTCTTGCTTTAGCTGCTCATATTGATACTTTAGGAGCAATGGTTAGATCAATAAAGGATAATGGGAGAATACGTTTTACAAAAATTGGTGGTTATCCTGCTAATAACATTGAGCAAGAAAATTGTTTAGTACATACTAGAGATGGAAAAGAATATTCTGCAACTATTCAGCTATGTAAACCTTCAACTCATGTTTATAGTGATATAAATGAAATAAAAAGAGATGATGAAAGTTTAGAAATTGTGTTGGATGAAATTGTAAATTCAAAAAGTGATGTAAAAAACTTAGGAATTAATACAGGTGATTTTATTAGTTTTGATCCTAGAACTATAATTACAGAAAGTGGATATATAAAAAGTCGTCATCTTGACGACAAAGCAAGTGCAGGTATATTATTAGAGATGGCCAGAATGATAAAAGATAAAAATTTAAACTTAAATAGAAAGGTTTATCTAATATTTACTAGTTATGAAGAAGTTGGTCACGGAGGAGCTTCTGGTATACCGGAAGATATTGTAGAGATGATCTCTGTTGACATGGGAGCAGTAGGAGATGATCTTGAAACAGATGAGCATAAGGTTTCCATTTGTGCTAAAGACTCAGGTGGTCCGTATGACTATGATGTAACTACGAGATTAATAAAAATTGCCGAAAATAACAAATTGAATTATGCAGTTGATATTTTTCCTCATTATGGTTCAGATGTGGATGTAACTTTACGTTCAGGTTTTGATATTAAACATGGTCTAATTGGGCCTGGGGTTTTTGCGTCACATGGATATGAAAGAACACATGAAGAAGGTTTAAAAAATACTTTAGAACTTTTATTAAATTATCTTATAAATAATTAGTTATTAATGGGAGGAAAAACCTCTAAATGAATTTAAATCTAATAAATAAATTAAAACAATATGATAAAGAATATTTTAAAGATGACTTATTGGCAGGGTTAACTGTAGGGGCAGTAGCTCTGCCTCAAAATATGGCTTATGCTCTTGTAGTAGGAATTAATCCAATTTATGGGATTTATACTTCAATTGTATCAATGATTATATCCAGTATTTTTGGGGCTTCTAATTATTTAGTAGTTGGTCCATCTAATGTAATGGCAATAGCAATTTCTAGTACTTTAAGTCAATATAAAGGTGAAAACTATCTTCAATACATTTTTATTTTAACTTTTTTAATTGGAGTTTTTCAATTAATTATGGCATTTATAAAACTTGGAAGGTTAGTTAATTATATTTCTCACCCAGTAATAGTGGGTTTGACTAATGGAATAGCCTTAATTATTGCTGCTGGCCAGTTAAGTAATATTTTTGGAATTGATGCAGCAAACGGGGTTAATTTTTTTACAACTATTTATAACTTTATAATAAATATTAATAGCATTAACATTTATTCTCTTTTAATATCAACAGTTACTATATCTGTGATTTTAATTATTAAAAAATATAAACCAAATTTACCCGCTTACTTAATTTCAGTTATAATTGCTATGTTATTAACATATATTTTCAAATTAAACAATTACGTTGAAGTAGTTAATGATTTTCAATCATCTTTACCAAGTTTTAATATGATAAAATTTGAATTTTCAACTATTAAAGATTTAGCAAGTTCAGCGTTATCTCTTGCTATATTAGGTTTTATACAAGTTGTATCAATAGTTAAATCTTTAGGTAGTCAGAGTGAAGAAAAAGTAGAAATGAATGAAGAATTTATTAGTCAAGGACTGACTAATGTTGTATGTTCATTTTTTAATTCTTTTGCAATAACAGGTTCATTTACAAATTCTTTTATTAATTATGAAGCTGGAGCAAAAACAAGATTGTCTGAATTTATTACTGCTATATTTTTTATTATATTTCTTTTACTCTTTGCACCATTAGTAAAATTTATTCCAGTATCTAGTCTTGCTGCTATTGTACTACTTGTAGCAACAGGAATGGTTGATATAGAGAAGATAAACCGTACTTTTAATGCAACAGGTTTTGATGCAATAGTTTTGACTGCAACTTTTATAACTACTATACTTTTACCTCGTTTAGATTATGCTATTTATTTTGGAGTATTAGTTTCAATTATTTTAGTATTGAGAAACACTAGTGATATTGAATAT
>JBNJDL010000017.1:0-19295 GCA_051744825.1 Bacillota bacterium
TACCATAGCACTTTCTAGATGCAAATGTCCATCTACAAAAGAAGGTGCCAGAATTTTTCCTTTTAAATCTACTTCACTTCTTCCCTGATAATTACCAACTCCAATTATTTTTCCAGAAGATATAGCAAGATCATCTTCATAGATCTCTTCATTAAAAACATCTACTATTTTTGCATTTTTCAATACTAGTTCAGCAGGACTATCACCTCGCGCTTCTTTTAATAATTGTAAATTAATAATTATCACCTCCTTCTTACTCTATCACTATCTTAATCATATTATAATTTATTTATCTTTTAATATGAATAGCATCAAAATTACATCTTGTTACACAAAGACCACAGCCCGCACATTTTTCTTTATTTACAACTGCAATATTTTCCTCATCAAGTTCTATTGCATTATATACACAACTTCTAACACAGAGATTACAGCCAGTACAGGCATCTCTATCAACTGTAGGTGCAATAGTTTCATAATTTGCTGTATCAGGAGCCTCTTTTTGAGCTATTCCGCGAATATCTTCAAGACTATCATAACCATTTTCATCTAAAAATTCATTTATCTCATCAGCTATTTTACCATAAACCTGAGGGCCATTTATAATAGCTTCTGTACAGACCTGTACAGCTTCTGCTCCTGCCATTATCATCTTAACTGCATCTTTACCACTGGATATACCACCAACTCCTATAACAGGTATATCAACAGCATTTACAGCCTGAAAAACACAGCGTAAAGCAAGAGGAAAGATTGCTTCACCAGAAAGCCAGCCAAATCCATTATCACTACCCATAACAGGTTTGCCTGTATTTATATTTATATCAAGAGTTGGTCCAAAGGAATTTATAAGCACAATACCATCTGCTCCTGCTTTTTCTGCTGCTTCAGCAAAAGTTGGGATATCAACCTGAGGACTCAATTTTACTAAAACAGGAATATCAACTACCGATTTTGCTGCTTTTACACTTTCAATAACAGGTGTTGGATCATCTCCTAAATAATGAGTTGATAATTCAAGCGCATCAGCATATTTTTCAACTTTTTGAGCTAATTCTTTAATTTCATCTTTTTTATATCCCAATCCAACAATAATCGGTAAGTTTGTTTTAACAATTTCTGGATATTCATCTTCCAGCCATTTTTCTGGGGGCATTTCAGACCAGAGTTCACTATTCATAAATCCACTTTTAGTTTCAGCCATATTTGGTCTTGGTACTTTTGCAGCTTTTACAGAAATAGTTTTTGTTACAATTGCCCCTGCTCCTCCATCTCTAGCTGCAAATGCTGCCTCACTATCTTTAACAGTTGGACCAGCAGCTGGCATTACCGGATTATCAAATTCCATATCAAATAGATTTACACTAATATCAGCCATTATTACTACCTCCTTTTTGCTTTCACAAAATAAAATCCTACTTTATTATGATTATTATTTTTATTATGATTATTATTTTTCTAGAGCTTCAAGTATTTTTTCTGGTGTTATCGGTAAGTCTGTAATTCTAACTCCTATTGCATCATAAATAGCATTAGCAATTCCTGGTGTAGCACCCATAGCAACTGGTTCACCTATACCTTTTGCACCATAAGGGCCTTCAGAATCAGAATTTTCTATTAATCTTGATTCAAAATCAGGTACATCCATAGCAGTAGGTACTACATATCCAGTCATATTTGGATTAAGAGTAATTCCATCTTTTATTACCTGTTCTTCCATTAAAGCCATACCTATTCCCTGTGTTGTACCACCTTCAATCTGTCCTTCAACATTTTTAGGATTAATAGCTTTTCCAACATCAAGAGCTGTTTTCACATCCAAAACATCTACTAAACCAGTATCTGTATCAACTTCAACTTCAAAAATCTGAGTCATAAAAGTATAAGCTACATAGACTTTAGGACTCTGTCCATCTTCATCATAATCAAATGTTTCAGGATAAAAAGTACCTTCACCTTTTAACTCTTCTCCTTCTTCACGAACTCTATAGGCTATTTCTCTAAAACTTAATTTTTTATCTTTTTCTCCTAAAGGATAAGCATAACCTTCTTCAACTGTCATTTCAGGATAATTAGTTCCAAATTCTTTACTTGCATAAAAATATATTTTTCCTAAGAGATCCTGAGCAGCATTTTTAACAGCATTACCTGTAAAATATGTCTGTCTGGTAGCAGAAGTAGACCCTGAATTTTTAGTAGTATGAGTATCTCCTTCTACTATACTAAATTTTGAAGTATGTGTATTTAAAACCTCAGCAGCAATCTGGGTAACTACGGTTTCAACTCCCTGACCTACATCAGCTGCAGCTGTTCTTATTAATAGTTTTCCATCATCTGTTATTTCAATTGATGCTTCAGAATAATCAGGAAAACCTTCTCCATATCCAAATCCAAACATTATTGTTGATAAGCCTCTACCTTTTTTCTTCATTTTTGACCCTCCTTATCTTTCATCATATCTTTAGCTTCTTCAAGGGTCGCTTTTACATTAACACTTCTATTTAAAATCTGACCGGTTGGAGTTTCTGATCCTCTTTCAAAAGCATTTTTATACCTGAATTCTAAAGGATCAATTCCAAGTTTTTGGGCAATTATATCCATTTGGGAATCATAAGCAAAAGCCATCTGCAGAGCACCAAAACCTCTCATTGCTCCTCCATAAGTGTTATTAGTATAAACTGTATAGGAATTTCCTCTAACATTTTCTACTTCATAAGGACCGGTACAGTGAAATAAACCTTTATGAATAACAGCAGGTCCACTTGAAGCATAAGCTCCTGTATCTCCAATAACTTCTACTTCAACAGCTGTTAATTTACCATCATTTTTTACCCCTGTTTTCATGTTTATAATTATTGGGTGTCTTTTTGATTGAGTTATCATAGATTCTTCTCTGGAATAAGCCATTTTTACCGGTCTTCCAGTTTCTAAAGCAGCTAAGGCAAGATGAATATGAACTGAAATATCCTCTTTTTTACCAAAAGCTCCTCCTATTGCCGGTTGAATTATTCTAACTTTATCCTTATCTACCCCCAGAGATTGGGCAATATCTGCCTGACTATCATGAATCCACTGTGAAGCAACCCAGAGTTTAATCTGGTCAACTGTTGGATCATAATAGCCTACTCCAGACTCATTTTGGAGAGGTAATTGATCAACATGTTGGGTAGTATATTCATTTTCTTCTATTAAATCTGCCTCAGAAAAACCTTTATCTACATCTCCTTTTTCTAAATGATGACTGGTTACTATATTTTTTTCAAGATTATTATTATCTAAAATATTGTCACCTTTATGAATTGATGGAGCATCATCTTCCATAGCCCTTAAGGGATCACTAATTATTTCTAACTCTTCCACTTCAGTTTCAATTAATGACACTCCTTTTCTGGCTGCTTCCCTTGTTTCAGCAATAACTATTGCAAGAGCATCCCCCATATATCTCATCTTCTCATCAATACCAACCAGAACAGGTTGATCTTTTATTATTAAACCAAAATTATTTAAATCAGGATAATCTTCAGCAGTAATAACAGTAACTACCTCAGGTAGTGCTTCAGCCTTACTTATATCTAATTTTTTCAAATATGCATGAGGATGAGTTGCTCTTTTTACCCTTGCATAAAGCATATCATCAAAATATATATCATTTGGATAAACAGCTTCTCCAGTGGTTTTTGCTTCTGCATCAACTTTTATTACATCATGACCAACATATTCATGAGGATTTTTAAGCATTATCTTCACTCCCTTCGCTCTGAAGCTTTTCAGCTGACATTTTTACAGCATCAAATATTTTTGCATAACCTGTGCAGCGACAAATATTACCGGATAAACCTCTTTTTATTTCTTCAGAAGAAGGATCTGGATTTTTATCAAGTAAATCTTTAGTAGCCATAATCATACCCGGTGTACAAAATCCACATTGTACTGCTCCTGCTTCTATAAATGACTTTTGAATCTGATGAAGGTCATTTCCTTTTTTAACCCCTTCAACTGTTATAATTTCTGAACCATCAGCCTGAGCAGCCAGAATCAAACAGGATGCAACAAGCTTACCATCCATAATTACACTACATGCCCCACATTCTCCCTGGCCACATCCTTCTTTTGCTCCTGTAAGGCCCAGATCATCTCGAAGTAAATCTAAAAGTCTCATAGAAGGGGTTACTGTTTCAGTTCTTTTTTCACCATTAACTGTAAACTCTATTTGATATTCCATTTATTAACACCCCTCTATTTTTTCTTTTATGTTCTCTAAAGCTCGAACTGTAATATTATATGCAACATCACTTCTATATTTAGCAGTACCTCTTATATCATCAATAGGAGAAATTTCTTCCTCAACTATTGCTGCAACTTTTTTATAATCAATATTAGTAAAATTTTTACCTCTAATTTCTTCAGCTGCTTTATTAATTTCAAGAGGAGTAGGTGCTACTGCTCCCATAGCAAAAGAGGCATCTTTAATTTTTTGACACTCATCATCTAATTCAATTCTAACTGCCAGAGTCAAACTTGAAATAACAAGTGCTTTTCTCTTTCCAATTTTTATCCACTTATCATAATTATTTTCCTTTACCGGAATAATAATTTTTGTCAAAATTTCGTCATTTTTCAATTTATTTTTCTTGACTCCAGTAAAGAATTCAGCTGCTGCTAATTTTCTTTGCTTACTCTTAGATTTTAAAACAAACTCTGCATTATATGTTAATAACACAGGTAAAAGATCTCCAGCAGGTGAAGATGTAACAATATTACCACCAATTGTTCCCCTATTTCTTATTTGAGGTGATCCAACATCCAGAGCTGCATCCTTCAGAGCAGGTACATTTTTATTAACTAAATCGGAGTTAACTAAGTCGGTGTGAGTAACACCTGCCCCAATTTCTAATTTATCATCATTTAACTTTATTTCTTTTAATTCCTCAATTTTATCAATAGCTAACCAATTCTTCACTTCATACAATTCTTCAAATTTTTCTACCATAATATCTGTTCCACCGGCTATTATTCTATAATTATTATTATCTTCTATAACTTCTAGAGCTTCTTTTATAGTTTTAGGAGCAAAAAATTGATTAGAATCTTTTCCAGAAGTCTTCTGCCTGTTTTTTAATTCTGGGGAGTAATTTCTCTTCATCTAAAACCAGCACCTCCTGATTTTTCATTAAAATATTACCATTAACTATTGTACTATCAACTATTCCACCTTTAAATCCCATTAATATATGACCGAAAATATTTTGACTATTAATAGGAGTTGGTGAATTATAGTCAAGAACTATTATATCTGCTAAATTACCTTTTTTGATAGCTCCAAGTTTTTCGCCAAAATATTCTGAAGCAATATTTTGATTATTTTGAAAAGCCATCTTCTTAACTAGTTCTCCGCCTACTGAAGGATTCCCTCTTTCATGAGTTTGTAATAAATTTGCAACACTCAAACTTTCAAACATATCAGTAGTATAACCATCAGTTCCCAGTCCAACTCTTACTCCTTTTTGAAAAGCACTATTAACAGGTGCTGCTCCTACAGCATTACTCATATTTGATTCCGGATTATGAATCAAGTTAACTTTATTTTCTTTTAAAATTTCATATTCACCTTTTTGAAGATGAACTCCATGGATAGCAAGACTATTTTCTTTCCAGAGATTATAATTATCAAGTCTGTCTATTACTCCTTTATATCCTCTATCCTTACTATCTTTAACATCTGCATAACCCTCAGCACTGTGGATATGAATTGGACTATTAAGATTTTCACTGAGAGCTGCCACTTCAGTTAAAGTTTCATCACTAAGGGTAAAAGAAGCATGTAAACCAATAGTTCCACTTAAAGTATTATCTTTTTTATCTAATTTTTTTAAAAATCTTTCATTTTCATTTAAAGCTTTTTCAGCTTTTACTTCTCCATTTCTATCTGAAATTTCATAAGAAAGATTGGCACGAATTCCGGCTTCTTTAACAGCTTTAGATATTACATCAAGACTGCCATTTATATAACCATAACTTGCATGATGGTCAAAAATAGTAGTTGTACCTGATTTTATACTACTTAGTAGTGCAAAAATGGTACTGTAATATATATCATCTTTATTTAAATTTTCATCTAATCTCCACCATAATTTTTCTAAAATATCAACAAAATTTTGGGGAGGCTGATCTGTTTTCAAATCCATTCCTCTGGCAAAAGTACTGTAAAAATGCATATGGGTATTTACTAATCCGGGCATTACTATTTTTCCTTTAACATCAAAATTTTCTGCTTCAGGATATTTTTCTTTTAGATTCTCAGTACTGCCAACTTCAGATATTTTATTCCCCTTTATTAAAACAGCCCCATTTTCAATAATTTCTGATTTTTTATTAAAAGTTAATATTTTTCCATTTATTAAAAGAAGCATTTTCAACCTCCTTTAGCCATTAATCATCTCATTAGAGATACGATTGGCATTTTCCACTATTTCTCTTTCATCATAGCTAGTAAGTTTTCCATTTCTAACTACCACTTTTCCATTAACAATTGTATAATCTACTATTTGAGTATCACCAGTATTAATAAGAGCTGAAACAGGATCAGAAAGTCCACCTGCAAAACCAAGACGTTTACTACTTACAAGAAACATATCAGCAGCTTTTCCTTCTTCAATACTGCCTATTTCTGGTTGATTCAGCAACTTGCTTCCTCCATTAGTTGCCATTCCTAAAACATCTTCAGCACTTATAGCTTTTATCCCGGAAGTTAATCTATGCATCAAAAAAGCAGCTTTCATTTCTAGAATCATATTTGAAGAATCATTACTGGCACTTCCATCAACTCCTAGAGCTACCGGGACATTATTTTCTAACATATAGGGTACATTAGCTGCTCCTGAAGCCAGTTTTTGGTTAGAAACAGGACAGTGAGCAACAGCAGTTTGTGTTTCTGCCATTCTATCAAGTTCATCTTCAGTTAAATGTACTCCATGGGCATACCAGACATCATCACCTATCCAGCCAAGTTTTTCCATATATTCTAAAGGTCGCAAACCAAAATTATCTATGGTAAATTGTTCTTCATCCTTTGTTTCAGCTACATGAGTATGACTTTGAACTTTATATTTTCTAGCAAGTTTTATTGATTCTTTCATATGTTCTTCAGTTACTGAAAATGGTGAACAGGGAGATAATGCTACTCTCTGCATAGCAAATGGAGAATCATCATGATATTTTTTTATAACTCTCTCAGAATCTTCTAATATTTTATCAGATTTTTGTACAACTTCATCAGGAGGTAAACCTCCATCTTTTTCACTTAAAGACATACTTCCTCTTGTTCCATGAAACCTTATTCCAATTTCCGATGTTGCTTCAAATTCTCTATCTATTAAATTGTCAGGTTGATTATCGGGAAAAACATAAAAATGGTCAGTAGTTGTTGTACATCCAGTTTTTAATAATTCAGCAGAAGCAAGTAAAGCACTATAATATACTGCTTCTTCTGTAAGATTGGCCCAAATTGGATAAAGTGTTTTTAGCCAGTCAAATAATTCTACGTTCTGAACCTCAGCTATATTTCGAGTAAGTGTTTGATAAAAATGGTGATGAGTATTGATAAGACCTGGATAGAGGAAGTAATCATCTCCTCGTATAATTTCATCTAATTCTTTTATAGTTTCTTTATTTATATTTTTATCTATTTTAGCTATTTTGTTATTTTTTATTAAAAGGTCATAATCCTTTAATCTTCTTTTTTGTTTATCCATGGTAATAATTTCTTTTACATTTTTAATTAAAATAGATGACATTTAATCAACCCCTTTTTCCTCTTTTTTGGGAGTTACAGCTTCAACTGCTTCTATAATTTGCTCATAGCCGGTACAGCGGCACAAATTACCTTCTATCGCAGTTTTTATATCTTCACGATCAGGATTAGGATTTTCATTTAAAAGGGATTTAGCTGACATTAACATTCCTGGTGTGCAAAATCCACACTGTACTGCCTGATGATCAATAAATGACTGTTGTAAAGGGTCTAATTCACCATCTTTTTCCAGTCCTTCTACAGTCATAACTTCACTTCCATCTACCTGAGCAGTTAAAATCATACAGGAATGAACTGCTTTACCATCAAGCAAAACAGTACATGCTCCACATTCTCCAACACTACAGCCTTCCTTTACACCTGTCAATCTTAATTGTTCTCTTAAGGTATCAAGTAAACGTTCATCAGGGGCCACTTCTAATTCATACTCTTTTTCATTTACTGTAAGATTAACTGTAATATTTTTAGCCATTAGATTTTACCTCCTTTATAATACCTGTTAATGATTTTTTAAGCAAACTACCTATAGCAGGCTTTTTATAAGGAGTGGACCAGCGTTCACCAGTTATTGAAACCATCTCTTCTCCTATATTCTTAGCTAATTTATCATAATCCAAATTATCAATTTCAGCTCCCTCTAATTCTTCTTCTATTTCAGAAAAAGCCTGAGGGGATGGTGTTGCAGAACCTGGAACTATCCTTATATCTATAAATCTATTTTTTTCATTGACTTTTGTAACAACAGCCATATTTAATCTGGCAATATCTACTGCTTTACGTCTTTTAACTTTTTTGAAAATACTATAATATTTATCACTATATTTTGGAATAATCACTTTAGTTAAGATTTCATTTTTCTTTAAATCTGTTCTATAAGGGCCGGTAATAAATTCAGGGAGATCAAGAATTCTTTCTCCTTCAATTGATTTGAGTACTACTTTTGCCTTTAAGGCAATTAGTGGTGATAAAAGGTCAGCAGCAGGAGAAGCATTTACTACATTACCTCCAATAGTACCTCTATTTCTAATTTGAGTTGAGCCAATAGTAACAGCTCCCTGGGCCAAAACAGTACTATTTTCATTTATCAATTCATTTTTTACAATTTCTGAATGAGTAACAAGTGCTCCAATTTCAATTTTATCCTCTTTTTCTTTTATTTCAGTCATTTCTTTAATATTTGAAATATCTAATAAATAATCTAACTCATCATTCTCAATATCTTCTTTATGCATTTCCACTAAAAGGTCTGTACCACCTGCTATTACCTTAACATTATTGTATTTATCCAAATATCTGAGAGCGTCATCTATTTTTTTAGCTTTTAAAAATTCATATTCTAGCATTATTTATCCCCACCTTTGCTCAAATAACGTCCAATAAGGACTCTCTCTAAATTAAGAGGGAGATCCCTTATTCGTCTATTTAAGGCCTGAGCCGTTGCATTTGCAATTGCAGCACTACCAAGTTCTAAAGTAGGTTCTCCTATTGATTTAGCTCCATAAGGTCCATTAGGATCAGGATTTTCAACAATTATTGGTTCAATATCTGGCATATCTTTAGCTGTTGGAATAAGATATTTATCAAAATTATCAGTTTTAATATAGCCTTTTTCAGTCTGTAAATCTTCCATTGTTGCATGCCCCAGACCCATAACTACTCCACCATAAATCTGGCCTTTAACATTAGCCGGATTTATAGCTTTTCCTACATCATGAGCTGCTGCCATATTTAATACTTCAAGTTCTCCAGTACCAGTATCAACTTCAACTTCAGCTATCTGACAGCCATAGACATAAGTGAAATATGGTCTTCCCTGGCCTGTTTCTTCATCCCAGGAAATATCTGGAGTTTGATACCAGCCATAAGCAGAAAGAAATACACCCTGATTATAAGCAGTATTAATTATATCGTTAAAAGAAGCAATCTTTTCACCATCTTTTGTAAAAACATGATTATCTCTTAATTCCAATTTATCTATTTCTAAATCATAATTATCAGCTGCAACTTCTTTTATTACTGTTTTTAACTTTGAAGCAGCATCTTTAACAGCATTTCCACCTACAAGAGTACCACGAGAAGCTACAGTTGAACCACTTTCAGGTGCAACTGAAGTATCAGATTCCATAAAGTTTATTTTATCAAGACTAATGCCCAGTTCTTCAGCAGCAATTTGAGAATAAACTGTTTTTAAGCCCTGACCATTTTCTGATAATCCACCATAGATTATTAAACTACCATCTTTTTGAATAGAAACAATAGCTCCAGCAGCATCTACACCTTCAGCTCCAAGACTTACTCCACGATAACTGATGGCCATTCCAATACCACGTTTTTTATCACCTTTTTGTTCTTTACTATATTTTTCTAATTTTTCTTCATAGTCAATAGCTTCCATAGCTTTTGACATAACTTCCTCAAGACTTACTTCATGATCATCTAACTTTTGACCACTTGCTGTTTCAGAGCCGTTATGGTACATATTTTTTTGCCTTAATTCATGAGGTTTCATTTCAAGTTCTTCAGCTAATTCTTCCATTAATTGTTCCTGAGCAAAAATTGTTGGAGGTGAGCCATAGCCCCGCATAGCACCTGTATAAACATTATTTGTATAAAAACCATAGGTATCAGTTTTAACATTAGGTACTTCATAAGGACCGGTAGCCTGAACAACAGATCTCCAGGTTACAAAAGGAGTCTGACAGGCATAAGCTCCACTATCAGCTACTGCTTCTATCTCCATGGCAACCAGGTCACCATTTTCTTTTGCACCAACTTTGTATCTTAAATAATAGGGGTGTCTCTTATAGCTTTCTTTTATTGATTCTTCTCTGGTATTGACCATTTTTATTGGTCTATTAGTTTCTAAAGCAAGTACTGAAGCTCTGGCTGCCATAGAAGAAATATTTTCATCTTTTCCACCAAAAGAACCTCCCATATTATCCTGAATAATTCTTACATTATTTAGATCAGTTTCTAAAACACTGGCAACTGCATCCCGAGTTGCATAAGGATTTTGAACTGAACCATAAACACTTACCAGTGTATTCCTTTCATGAGGCACAACAGCTACTGCTTCAGTTTCTAAATAGCTGTGTTCTATAAATTGAGTTGTATATTCTCTTTCAATAACAACATCTGCTTCATCAAATCCTTTTTTAATATTTCCTTTTCTTAGAGGATGATGAATTACCTGATTATTATCTAAATCTTCATGTAAAGCTTTGGCATCATTTTTCCTTGCTTCAAGTGGATCATAAATACCTTCAAGTTCTTTATATTCAACTTCAATCAATTCTATTGCTTTTTTGGCAGCTTTTTCAGTTTCAGCAGCTACTAAAGCAACTCCATCCCCAATATACATTGTTTTTTCTTTAGCTAATACCTGTTGATTTTCTATTATAACTCCAAATTCATTATTGGGTATATCTTTAGCAGTTAAAACTACCTTTACCCCTTTAACATTTTTTGCTTTTTCAGTGTCAATATTTAAGATTTCAGCATGAGGATATTTTGCTCTAAGAACCTTGCCATATAACATTCTATCGAAAAACAAATCAGCACCAAATTTAGCCTTACCTGTAACTTTTTCATAGGCATCTACTCTTTTTTTGGACTTATTTACTGATTTATGTTCCATTTATTTTGCACCTCCACCTTATTAAATACTCTATCTAAAAATTATATTCTATTTACATTTTATGTTAAATTTATATTTATATCAAATTTAATCACAGTATTTTTCTCCTTCTTCTTTTGGTAATAAAAGGTTTAGTAAAAAGGAAACTACTGCTCCTACCAAAATTCCTGAAGAAAGGAGAGTTGAAAGCCATTCTGGAAGTTGTGACACAGCTGAAGGTTTCATTATAACACCCAAACCTAAAGCTAAAGATATTGATAAAATAAATACTTTTCGATCAGTTAATCCACCTTTTATCGCTATTTTCATACCTGAAGTTGCTACCATTCCAAATAAGGCTATTGTTGCTCCTCCTAAAACTGGAGAAGGCATTACAGTTATCAAAGCTCCTATCTTTGGAAAAAGTCCTAATAAGATTAATATAGCGGCAACAGCATAACCCACTACTCGACTACCGATTTTAGTCATCTGAATCACACCAGTATTTTGACTGAAAGTACTATTTGGCATTGAATTAAAAATTGCTGCCAGGGCACTTCCAACTGCATCAGCTAACATACCACCACTTAATCTTTCAGCATGAATTTTACCTTCTACCGGTTCACCAGAGTTTTCTGCAATTGCTGTTAAATCACCGATAGTTTCTACTGAAGTAATAAGATAGGCCAAAACCCAGGGTAATAGATGTTTCCAACTAAAAGACATACCAAATTTAAAAGGAACTGGAACAGTAAACCAACCTGCATTGGCAACTTCTGAGAAATTTACCAATCCTAAAAAAATTGATACTATGTAACCTGCTACAAGACCAATAGCTATTGCTCCTGCTTTTATCAGTCCTTTACCAAAACGATTGGCAATTATAATAACTATTAAGACAAAGCTACCTAAAAGAAGATTTTGGGGACTGCCAAAATTCTCTGCTCCACTACCTCCAGCTAAATCTGTTAACCCCACTTCTACAAGGCTTAAACCAATAAGCATAACTACAGCTCCACTGACTATTGGTGGGAAAAATTTGCGTGCTTTTTTGAGAAAACGACTAAAAATCATTTCAACCGGTGATGTCGCTAAAGCCATTCCTAAAATTAAAGCCAGACCTCCATCATTCCCGGCTGCTATGGCCATAGGTACAAAATTAAAACTTGTTCCCTGAACTCCCAGCAAACCAGAACCTACTGGCCCAATTTTTCTACATTGAATAAAGGTTGTGACTCCAGAAACAATCAAAGCCATACTTACAAAAAATCCTGTTTGATCAGCATTAAGTCCAACTGCTCCGGCAATAATCAATGGAGGAGTAATTATACCTACAAACATTGCCAGCATATGTTGAAATCCAAGTAAAATTGTTTCCCCAAGTGGAGGTTTTTCCTCTAAACTATAATAAGTTTCAACATCCAGATTTGGATCATCTAAATTACTTTTAGCATCAGCCATTTTTTTCAACTCCTTATATTAGATTCTAAAATCTATTATACGGTAGTCAAAAGGAGGACTTTATTATAAAGAAGTCCTCCAAAATTATTTATTTAATCAAGTTTTTTTCTTCAAAAATCTTAGTTAATTTAGTTAAATCAGCTTCAACTTTATGAGGATTACCGGCTGCCTTTATAGCATTTTTAACATCTTTTAGACCATTACCAGTTATAACATTTACTACAGATTCATTTGCAGAGATTTCTCCTTTTTTGACCATCTTTTTTAAACCTGCCAATCCAGCAACTCCAGCAGGTTCACCAAATACTCCTGTAGTTCTCCCCAGTATTTTCATCATCTCTAAAATTTCCTCATCAGCTACATTGACCATTTTCCCATTTGAAGATTTTATACCATTAATCGCCTTTTTATAATTACGTGGTTTGCCAACAGCAATACTATCAGCTAAAGTATCTTCACTTGTTACTTGAAGGTCTTTACCAGATCTAAATGCTTTAGTTATTGGAGCACAACCTTCTGCTTGTACTCCTAAAAGCTTTGGTATTTTATCAATAAAACCAATTTGTTTTAGGTCATAAAGACCTTTCCAGGCTCCAGCAATAGTACAGCCATCACCAACAGAAAATACAACCCAATCTGGCATTTCCCAATTTAATTGTTCAGCCATCTCTATAGCCGCAGTTTTTTTTCCTTCTACCATATAGGGGTTAATGGCAGCATTCCTGTTATACCAGCCCCATTTATCAATTGCTTTTTCTGAAAGATAAAAAGCTTCTTCATAACTACCCTGAACAGAAACTACTTCTGCTCCATAAATCAAAAGTTGAGTAACTTTTCCCTGAGGTGCTCTTTCAGGGACAAAAATTACAGCTCTCATATCTCCAGGCATTGAAGCAATATTACCTGCTAAAGAAGAAGCAGCATTGCCTGTTGATGAACAGGCAACTGTTTTTGCACCTGCTTCACTGGCTTTTACTGCAGCCATAGCAGAGGCTCTATCTTTTAAAGAACCTGTAGGATTTAGCCCATCATCTTTTATATATACATTCTCCAGGCCAATTTCTTTTGCAAGGTCTTTACTTTCATATAATGGAGTCCACCCAACTCTTAGAGGTGGTTTTTGACTTCCATCTTCTATAGGTAAAAGAGGCCGATAACGCCAGATATTTAATTTTTGATTTGATTTTAATTCTTCTTTTGACCAATTATTCCTTATTTTTTTATAATCATATTTAACATCAAGCAGACCCTTTTCTCCACAATCCGGACAGAGATATCTATCTGCTTTAGCTTCATATTCTTTTCCACAATTAATACATTTTAGTGATTTCACATATTTCATTTTAGTTAATCACCTGTCCTTTAATTGATCTTTTACACATTATTCATCTAATAATCCTGTTCTTTCATTAAATTCTTTGATTAATTCATCAATTTCATCTGCTTTATTGTGAATATTGCCCCAGTATTCGTCATAATCATACCATTGAGCATTAAGCTCTTCTGAGTCTTTACCCTGCTGTTCAACCCAGGTATAGTATTTTAAGTTGTGAATTCTTTTTCTACTTTCATAAGTAAGTTCTTCAACATAATCAGTTTTAATTGATCTCAAATTACGGTGAAAATCAACCGCAGCATCAGTTTTGTCATAATCTCCTGCTTCTTCTTTCATTTCTTCCAGACGTGATTGATAAAGTTCCATAGAATCAGTAAATACAGTAAAGATTATATCATTTTCATCCATTTCATAGTATTTAGCCATTTTAATTGATGCTAACATATTGGCTATACCTGAAATACCCATTAAAGATAGTTTATCTATAAAATCTGCTGGAACTCCCTGTTCTTTAAGATATTCCTGACCTACTTCAGTATTAAATAATCTTACTAAATTCATAGAATCATTATCATCTACACCAATTACCATATCCGTATTTCTTACATTATGGATCCAGGGTACATGTTTATCTCCTATACCTTCAATTCTATGAGCTCCAAAACCATTAGCTAAAAGAGTAGGACACTGTAAAGCTTCTCCCACTGCTATTTTACTATGGGGAAAAACTTCTTTCATATAATCTCCACAGCCTAAGGTTCCTGAAGATCCAGAAGTAAGAGCAACTCCAGCCATTCTATCATCAGAACTCATGATTTCATTTGCAACTTCTTCCATAGCACTACCTGTAACTTCATAATGCCAGAGATGATTACCAAATTCATCAAATTGATTAAAGATATTTATATTATCTCTATTTTCTTTTAATTCCCAGCACTTATCAAATATCTCTTTAACATTACTTTCACTACCTGGAGTAGGAATTACTTCTCCAGCTACCTTTTGTAACCATTCAAAACGTTCTGGACTCATTTCTTCCGGTAAAATAGCTATTGAATCACATGCTAAAAGATCAGCATCATAAGCTCCACCTCTACAGTAATTACCTGTAGAAGGCCAGACAGCTTTTTCTTCACTGGGATCAAATTGACCTGTAACAAGTTTGGGTACCAAACAGCCATAAGTAGCTCCAACTTTATGTGCTCCAGTTGGAAACCATTTTCCCACAAGAGCAACTATCCTGGCATCAACTCCAGTTAATTCTTTAGGAATTTCAACATAATTAACTCCATCATATAGACCGCCTTCTTTTTTAGGTTCATTTTTCCAGGTAATTCTAAAAAGATTAGTAGAGTCTATATCCCATAATCCTGTGTTTTTCAGCTTTTCTTTAATTTTTTCAGGAATTAATTCAGGATTTTTTTGTTGTTTAAATGTAGGGATGATAATATCTTTTTCCTGAGCCCTTTTAACCACTTTTTTTAGTTTTTCTTCATTTATATCAAGATTAATCATTTATATACCTCCTAAGAACTTAAATAAATATTTTAAATTTTTCTAGATAATTAAATATACTCAGGTAATAGTGCATAAAATTCTGCTGCTTTTAAAAGATGTTCAACAGGAACCTGATCTTTTACAGTATGAGCATAAATTTCATTAGCAGGACCAAATCCAATACAGGGAATATCTTCTCTTCCCATAATTGATACTCCATTAGTACTAAATGTCCATTTATCAACAATAGGTTCTTTGTCAAAAAGATCTTCAAAAGTTTGAACTGCTCCCTGAACAAATTCATGGTCTTCATCTAATACCCAGGTAGGATAATATTTTTCAGTTTCATAAACTAAACCTGTATAACTTGGTCTGTCATAATTAAGCACTTCTACTCTTGCATTTATGTCCAGACCATCTATTACTTCTTCTACTTCCTTGACTGCTAATTCTTTATCTTCTCCTGCGGTTAAACGACGGTCAAGGTGAATCCTTGATTTATCAGGAACTGCACAAAGACTGGGAGTTTGATTATAAATATGAGTTACAGCAATTGTTCCTTTACCTAAAAACTCATCTTTGTGAAGTCTTTCATTTAAATCTTCAATCCCGGAAATTATAGGAGCAAT
Source organism: Bacillota bacterium (assembly GCA_051744825.1). GTDB lineage: Bacteria > Bacillota > Halanaerobiia > Halanaerobiales > DATFIM01 > DATFIM01. The sequence goes on from JBNJDL010000017.1 coordinate 16,350, forward strand.
TTTGTATAAAGAGTTTTCACCTCTTTCAGGAGCACTTCCATGACAGGATACTCCTTCTGTAATAACTTCCATTTCCATTCTACCTCTGTGTCCCCGATATATATTCAAATTAGTAGGTTCTGTAATAACTACAAGTTCAGGTTCTAATTTATCTTCATTTAAAATATACTGCCAGCATAAACCATCACAATCTTCCTCCTGAATACTACCTACAAAATAGAGGGTAAATTCATCATGTAAATTTAGATCATTTATTACTTTGGCAGCATAGACCATACTGACCATGGCACCTTCCTGGTCAGTAGCTCCTCTACCATAGATAATACCATCTTCTAACTTTCCGGAAAATGGATCCCATTCCCATTCATCAGGATCACCTACTCCAACAGTATCTAAATGAGCATCATAAGCTATAACTCGATCTCCATTTCCAACTTTACCTAAAAGATTACCCATTGGGTCTATTTCAACTTCGTCAAACCCTACTTTTTCCATTTCTTCCTTTACTCTATTCACAACTTCCTCTTCTTCACAACTTTCACTGGGAATGCTTATTACATCCTGCATAAATTTTATCATATCATTTTCATACTTATTTATTTCATCTTTAATCATTTTAGCTAATTCTTTGCTACTCATTAATATCCTCCTTTACTAAAATTTTTATTTTATTAATAAAATTATCCGCGACCTCCCATAGTCAAGGTCATAACAGATTTAGCGGTATGGAGTCTATTTTCTGCTTCATCATAGACAATAGAATGTGGCCCGTCAATAACTGAATCTTCAACTTCATTTCCTCTATCAGCAGGTAACGCATGCATATACATTACATCATCATCAGCTAATTCCATCATATCTTCTGTACATTTCCAGTCTTTATATGATTCAAGTTTGTCATCAATCACTTCTTCGCTTTGATTATTTACCCAGCTACCCCAATTTTTTGGAATGACTATATCTGCATCCTGATAAGCTTCTTCCATATCATGAGTAATCTTAAAACTACCATTATGTTTTTTGGCATTTTCACGAGCCTGTTCTATAGCCCAATCTGGAAGATCATAACCTTCAGGATAAGCAAGAGTAACATCCATTGCATAGCGAGGGAAAAGTAAACTTTGAGTAAGAGGAACTGAGATAGGTTTTTTGTGACTAGTTGCATATGCCCATATTATAGAAACTTTTAAATTTTTAGTTTCATCTTTCTTTTCAACAATTGTCATTAAATCTGCTAAACCCTGCATTGGATGGTATAAATCACACTGTAAGTTCATAATAGGTACTTTGGCATGTTCTGCCATACTTCTTAAGTATTTATTACCTTCACCCCAATTACAGTTACGACAGGCAATAGCATGTCCATAACTACCTAGAATAATACCAGTATCTTTTGCTACTTCTCCATGAGAAACCTGCATAGTACTGGTATCAAGAAAGTTTGCATGGCCACCTAATTGAGCAAGTCCTGCTTCCATTGAATTTCTGGTCCTGGTTGATTGTTCAAAAAACATTAACATAGCTGTCTTATTTTTAAGATATGGTGTATCTACTCCCATAGCAAATTTTTTCTTTAAGTCAAAAGAAACATCCAATAAAGTGTCAATTTCCTCTTTGTCCCATTCCTGTAGAGTAATAAAGTCTTTTCCATGTAAAACTGTTTGCAAAATAATCTCCTCCTTGTAATTTTATCTACACTTAGTTTTCAGAATATTATCATTTATTTTGAATTCATTATATTATAAAACTTAAAATAAATCAAGAAGCCTTAAAATATTTTAATAAGTTCTTTGCTTTTTTTTGTTTTTTTTCCTATAATTAGAATTGGAGTTACTAAAAATTATTTATAATTCTTAGGAGGAAGTAATTATGTCTGAAAAAAATGTTTCAAATATATTAGATTCTTTTAAACCAATTGTTAAGGCTTTAGGTAAAACTTTAGGTCAGCATTTTGAAATAGTATTACATGATATGACAAGGGAAGCATCTATTGTAGCTATTGAAAATTCACATATTAGTGGACGCGAAATAGGTGATAGAGCTCCAGAATTATTAAAAAATATGCTCTCTTCTATAAAAGAAGATGAAGATATGATTTTAAATTATGTCATAAAAACTGATGAAGGGCGACCTTTAAAATCTTCAACTGTTCTTATTCAAAATGATGATGACGAAATTATTGGAGCTTTTTGTGTTAATATTGATTTAACAAATATAAAAATTGCTCAACAATTTTTAAGTGAGTTAAGTAATATTGAAGAAGAAGAATCAATAAGAAATAAATTTCCTGAAGATGTAGAAGACTTTTTAGATATTGTTATCCAAAATAGTTTAGAACAGGTTGATAAACCGGTGCATTTACTTACAAAAGAAGATAAACTAAAAATAGTTGAATATCTTGATGATAATAATGCATTTAATATTAAAGATACAATAAATACCCTTGCTAATGAATTAAATGTTTCTCGTTATACAATTTATAATTACCTTGATGAAGTTAGATCTAAAAAATAACAAAAAACCTTCTTCTACGGTATTTTTTAACCGTAAAAGAAGGTTTTATTATAATTACTGAAAATAATTTAAATAACTGATGATAAAATAACTAATAAGTGATGTAGCTCCATTAAGTAATGAACCCCAGATTATATCAATAAAGGTTAATGATAATGGCCAATCTTTTAAAGTAGCTAAATTTGTCATATCATAAGTTGCATAAGTCACCAAACCAAAAAACATTCCTCCCCAGAGTGCATATTGCCAGCTTTCTAAAACTACTGCTCTATTAATTACAAAAAACATGAGTCCAATAATAAAAACCATATAAAATACAATAGCTGCTGTCATATTAAAATTTTCTTTCATGATAAAACCTATCTTATTTCTATACATATCTTTGGCAATAACACCTAACCAGACAAGATCAATCCCAAAAAATATAACTAA
>JBNJDL010000018.1:0-18645 GCA_051744825.1 Bacillota bacterium
AATTATTGTTTTAATTAAAAAAATTAATTTAAAAATTGTTAAATAAGAACTTGAAATATAATTTCTTAATGTTTATAATATAAACAGAAATTAATAAAGGAGGTGAAAAATATGAGATTAAAAGATAGCTTTGAAAAATTCTTGGCAATTGAAGACAAAAATTATAAAAAGGAACTTAATAGAGAAAATGATAGAAAACTAAAGCAGGAGATGCATAATACTCCTTTTATCTAAATTATATATAATTATTGGAGGTGAGATAAATGAATAGAAAACAACATAATGTAGAAAATATCACCTCTATAGATGTAGATTTTCGCCGAGTAGAAAGTAAATTTGATCAAATTACGAGAAGATCATTAATGGATGGTACATCTCTATAGAGAGGTTTTTAAAAATTAAAGAAGGAAGGTAGAAAAATCTATGATTAGGTCAAAAATTGCTTTGAGTAGAGTAAGTATTATTAGAGTAGAAGAAAAGCAGGTTAATGATTTTAAATAACTCCCTTACTGGTAAGAGATACCAGAAAGGGAGTTTTGCTTTTTTTAAAATAAAAAAAGACCCTACTAAAAAGTAGGGCCAATTAATATTCAATTATTCTTCATCTTCTAATTCTTCTAGTCTATTTTCAACTGCTTCTAATTCATTTTTTAAGTCTTGTGCTAGATTTTTTAAATAATTAACTTCATTTTCTTTATTGTTTTGTGAATTATAATTAGGTGCATAGTTTGGAGCAGGTTGTGGTCCATAATTTGCAAAATTTCTTCTGCCAAAACCTCTACCAAATCCGCGACCTCTTCCATAACCTCGGGCAGCGCCCATACCAGGGCCACCTTCCATAAATCCAGGTCTATTATTACCAGCACAATATCCTAATCCACGTCCTGTCATAGGACCCATTCCATCAGGACCAGTTCTATCTCCTCTAGGCATATTAATCACTCCTTTTATTAGTATTTTTCATTTTCTAAAATTATTATAATATAGTTATGAACAAATGTCAATAATAATTTTTTCAACTTTACTTTACATATGATGACAATTATAATAAAATTATTAATGGTAGAGTAACTATGGCTGTTATTTTGTTTTTTTGAGATAGGTAAAAATAGGCTTTTTGTTATTATAACTCCTTTGTTAATTTCTGCTTTTTGGGGATTATAGTTATAGGAGGGATAAATAATGGATAAAAAATATGAAAAAGCGATTAATTTAATTAATGATGCTCAACGTATAACTGTTTTTAGTGGTGCAGGTATTTCTGTAGAAAGTGGGATACCACCTTTTCGCGGTGATAATGGAGTCTGGAATAAATATGATCCTAAAATGTTTGAATTGGATTATTTTTATAATAATCCTGAAGAATCATGGGAAATAATTAAAAAAGTTTTTTATGATCTATATGGAAAAGCAAAACCTAACAAGGCACATGAAATACTTGCAGATTGGGAAGAAAGAGGAATAGTAAATGCAATAATCACTCAAAATATTGATGGGCTACATCAAAAAGCTGGTAGCAAAAAGGTACATGAATTTCATGGAACAACTAGAATGCTTAGCTGTTTAAACTGTGGAAAAAGTTATGATTTAGAAAAAAATACTGACCTTTTAGAAGAAATGCCCCCTAAATGTGAAAATTGTGGTGGGATTTTAAAACCTGATTTTGTATTTTTTGGAGAAGGTATACCTAAAGAAGCTTATAATTTATCTTTAAAAGAAAGTAAAAATGCTGATTTGTTTTTGGTGATAGGTACTACAGGTGAGGTAATGCCAGCTTCTTTTATTCCTCAAAAAGCAAGTGCTGCAGGTGCAAAAATTATAGAAATTAATGTAAATGAATCTAATTATACTAATACTATAACAGATATATTTTTAAAAGACAAAGCAACAAAAGCAATGGAAAAATTAAATAAAATATTGTGAGGTGTAAAAATGGAAGATTATTTAATAAGAGTAATGACTACAAATAAAGAAATCAGGGCTTTAGCAGTAAATGCAACAAATACTGTTGAAAAGGCAAGAAATTTACATAATACCACTGCAGTTGCTACTGCTGCTTTAGGAAGAGGATTAGCTGGTGGAGCTCTTATTTCATCTTTAGTTAAGTCAGGAGAGGAAACAAGCTTAATTATTAGAGGTAATGGGCCATTAAAAAAAATAGTGGTTGAAGGAAATCAAAAAGGTGAAGTAAGAGGATATGTTGGTAATCCTAATGTTCCCTTAAATCTAAATAATTCAAAGAAATTAGATATAGCTTCTGCTATTGGAAAAGGTGAATTAGTTATTAGAAAAAATTATTTTATGAAAGAGCCATATGAAGGTAGGGTTAAACTTATTTCTGGAGAAATAGGAGATGATCTTAGTTATTATTTTACTAAGTCAGAGCAGACTCCTTCTTCAGTAGGTTTAGGTGTTTTAGTTGATAAGGACCAGAGTGTTAAGGCTGCAGGAGGTTTCATTATTCAACTATTACCTGATCCTTCAGATGAAACTATTGATCAATTAGAAGAAAATATATCCAAAGTTAATTCTCTAAGTAAATTAATTGATAAAGGTAAAAAGCCTGAAGGTCTATTAGATATACTTTTAGAAGGCTTTGATTATAGAGTTATGGCTAAAAAAGATGTTAAATTTAAATGTAGCTGTAATCGTGAACAAATAAAAGCTATTATGACTTCTCTTGGGAAAAAAGAACTTAAAGAAACACTCAAACAAGAAGGAAAAGTTGAAATTAAATGTCATTTCTGTAATAGTAAATATCAGTTTGATGAAAAAGAAGTAAATAAAATTATTGAAGAAAATAAACAGGAGGGATAATAATGTTAAAAGAAAGTGCAAATATTGTAAGAGGCTTAGCAGCTGATGGAGTTCAAAAAGCTAATTCTGGACATCCAGGGATGCCAATTGGTTGTGCAGAAATAGGAACTTTACTTTATGGAGAAATAATGGATCATGATCCAGAGAATCCAGATTGGCCAGATAGAGATCGATTTGTTTTATCTGCTGGTCATGGATCAATGTTAATTTATTCTTTGCTTCATCTTAGTGGTTATGATTTAAGTATAGAGGATTTAAAGAATTTTCGTCAATTAGGTTCAAAAACACCTGGTCACCCAGAATATAAAGAAACCCCAGGAGTAGAAACTACTACTGGACCTTTAGGTCAAGGAGTTGCTAATGGAGTTGGAATGGCCCTTAGTGAAGAGATAATGGCTGAAAAGTTTAATACTGATGATAATAAAATAGTTGATCATTATACTTATGTCCTTGCTGGAGATGGCTGTATGATGGAAGGAATTAGTTCTGAAGCATCTTCTTTAGCAGGTCATTTAGGTTTAGGTAAACTTATAATGATTTATGATGATAATGAAGTATCAATTGAAGGAAAAACAGATATTGCTTTTACTGAATCTGTAGCTGAGAGATATAAAGCCTATAATTGGCAAGTTATTGAAGATGTAGATGGGCATGATCTTGACGAATTAAGAGCTGCTATTGAAAAAGCAAAAAGTGAAAAAAATAAACCTACTATTATTATGGCAAAGACAAAGATTGCTAAACATTCACCTGAAAAAGAAGACACAAGCGCTGCCCATGGTGCCCCTCTCGGTGAAGATGAAATAAAAGGCTTAAAGAAAAATATTGGTCTTCCTGTAGATGAAAAATTTTATATCTCTGATGAGGTTAAAGAATTTTTCACTGAAAGGAAAAAGGAATTAACTAAAAGAAGACAAGATTGGGAAAAAAGCTTTGAAAAGTGGAGTAAAAATAATCCTGAACTGCGAGAAGAATGGGATAATGGTGCAAATTTAACTCTTCCTGGAGATATTAGAGAAAAAATCAAAGAAATTAAAATTGAGACTCCAATTGCTACTAGAAAGGCAAGTGGAGCAGTGTTACCTAAAATCGCAGATGAAATACCTTATTTAATAGGAGGTTCGGCTGATTTAGCACCTTCGAATAAGACTTATTTAGATAAATATGATGAAATACAAAATAACAACTTCAAGGGTAGAAATATTCGCTTTGGTGTAAGAGAACATGCAATGGGAGCAATAGTTAATGGAATGGCTGCTCATGGTGGAATTAGACCATTTGCTGCTACCTTTTTAGTGTTTAGTGATTATATGAAGGCTTCTATAAGAATGGCTGCTTTAATGGGGCTTCCGGTAATTTATGTATTTACCCATGATTCAATTTATATTGGAGAAGATGGCCCAACCCATCAGCCCGTTGAACACCTTGAATCCCTTAGATTAATTCCAAATTTAAAAGTTTTACGTCCTGCAGATGATGAAGAAAGTAAAGAAGCTTGGCTTGAAGCATTAGAAAGAAAAGATGGACCTACAGCTTTAGTATTTACTAGACAAAATTTACCTCATTTAGAAAAAGAAAATGGAATTAGTGGTTTTGAAAAGGGTGCTTATGTAGTAAGTGGAAGTCTAGAAAATGATGTTGATGTTATATTTATGGCCAGTGGAAGCGAGGTTTCTCTTGCACAAGAAACTGCTGAATTATTAGCTGAAGATGAAATCAAATATAGAGTTATCTCTGTTCCTGATAGAATGGAATTTGCAAATGGTGATAAAGAATATTTAAATGGTTTATTAGCATCTTCTGATGCTTTAACTGTTGCTTTGGAAGCAGGAAGTGGACAAGGTTGGTATCAATTATTAGATAAAAACCATTATATTTTAAGTGTCGAAGATTTTGGTGAAAGTGCTCCTGGTAATGAAGTTGCAGAGCATTTTGGATTTAAAGCAGAAAAAATTGCAAAAGATATTAAAGCTAAACTTTAATTACTAACACTAAGGGGGAGGTTTTTTGTGAGTAATAATAATGATTTGGTTTTTGCCCTTGATATAGGTACCAGGACAGTAATAGGACTAGTTTTAAAAAAAGAAAATAATAATTTTAAAATAATTGATTCTGAAGTTATTGAACATAGTAAAAGAGCAATGCTTGATGGCCAAATTCACAATGTTACAGAAGTAAGTAAAATAGTTAAAAAAATAAAAAATAAATTAGAAAATAGATTAGGAGATAAATTAAAAAAAGTTGCTATTGCTGCTGCCGGTAGGGCCTTAGAAACTATTACTACAGAGTATGAATTTGACTATAAAAGAAGGAAATATATTGAAAGAGAAGATGTTCAGGAATTAGAATATGCCTGTATACAAAAAGCTCAAAATATTTTAGCTAAAAGCAATGAAGAAAATAATGCAGGAGATTATCATTTTGTTGGTTATAGTGTTATGAGCTATAATTTAGATTCAATGTATATAAAAGATTTAGTTGGTCAAAAGGGGAGAAAAATCAAAGTAAAATTAATAGCCACCTTTCTCCCCCAGGTGGTTATTGATTCATTATTATCTGTAATTCAGAGAGCTGATTTAGAAGTCGATTATCTCACTTTAGAACCAATAGCAGCTTCAAAAATGGTAATACCTGAAGAAATGTATAATTTCAACTTAGTATTAATTGATATAGGAGCAGGTACTTCTGATATTGCTATAACTAAAGGTGGTTCGATGATTGGTTATGCAATGGTTCCAGTAGCAGGAGACGAAATAACAGAAAAAATATCAGAAAAATATATGCTTGAATATAATAAAGCTGAAAAAGCCAAAAGATCTTTGGCTGAAAAAAAGGAATATAAAACATCTACCATCTTGGGGAATGAAATTATAATTGAAAAAGAAGAAACTTTAGATTTCATAAAACCCCAAATAAAAGAAATGGTAGAATTAATAATAAGTAAAGTAGTTGAAATTAATGATAGCTTACCTAAGGCTGTAATGTGTGTTGGGGGAGGAAGTTTAACACCTTTATTAAAAGAAGAATTAGTTAAGGGATTTGACCTTCCTGAGAGCAGAATAGGAATCAGAAATGGTAGTAATTTAGAAAATATTACAGGTGAAATTGATAATATTAAAGGACCTCAAAGTTTAACACCAATAGGTATTGCAGTAAGTGCTTTTAATAATAGTTCTGAAACAATATTTGCTAATGTTGAAGTTAATGGACAAAATATTCAAATTTTTAGTCTTAATGCTCCCACTATATCTGATGCTTTACTTAGTGCTGAGATAGATATAAACAAATTAAAAGCTAAAGTAGGTAAAGGATTAACCTGTACTGTTAATGGAGAATTAAAAACAATTAAAGGTGGTTTAGGAGAAAGTGGAAAAGTGATTTTAAATGGAGAAAAAGCTAAATTAGAAGATAAAATTGTTTCTGGAGATATTATTAATTTTAAAGAAGGGAAAAAAGGTAAAGATGCTGAAGGTAAGATAAGAGATGTAGTTGATAATGATGCTAAAAAAGAGTATAAAATTATTATAAATGGAAATGAAACTACTGTTTCTACAAAAATTTATCAAAACAATAAATTAGTAAATTTAGATAGTGAAATTATAGATGGAGCAGATATTAAATATAACAAAATTGTTACAATTAAAGATGCTCTGGCATCATTATTAGAAGTTTCTAAAAATAAAATTAGTGAAAAGAGTAAAGAGATAATATTAAATGGTGAAAAAAAGAAAATACCAATTAAAGATTATTTTGCAAAAGTTCAAAATAAAGAAATTTCTATTAATAAAAAAATGGAAAATAACTTGAAAGTTTTACTAATCAAAAAAAGTAGAGATATAAATACAGTAAATGATTTATTAAAAGAAGAAGCTGAAGCTAATAAAGAAAAGCTGCAAATTGTTTTTAATGGAAGTAATTTAGAAATTCCAGCTTCAGATAAAGTAATAAAAGTAAATGGAAATGAAGTTGAAAGTAACTATGTTTTAGAAGATGGTGATGAAATAAAGACAGAAATGAAGAGCATGACAGTAAGTCAATTATTTAATTATATTAATTATAATATTTCTGAAAGCATGAAAAAAGATATGGAAATTATAATTAATGATGAAATAGGAGGATATGATGATTTAATTAGTTCAGGAGATAACATAAAAATGAAATTAAAAAGAAAGTAGGGATTTAAATGAAATGGACTGGAAATATTAGTTTTTATGGAACAGATGATTTGAATAAAACTGATAAATTTTATAGAAATAATTTTAATCTAAAACTTTTTAAAGACCAGGGAAAATGTAGAATTTATAAAGTGCCTGGAGGATCTATGTTAGGTTTTTGTGAACACATGGAAGTTTTAACTAAGGATAAGTCTCCTATAATAACATTTTTAACTGATGAAGTTGATAAGGTATATGAAGAACTAAACGAGATTGCAAATGTGGAAGTATTGTCAAAGCCTATACATAATAAAGAGTTTTCTATTTATCAATTTTTTCTAAAAGATCCTAATGGTTATACTATTGAAGTGCAGAAATTCCTAAATTGAGGTTGATATAATTGTTGAAAAAATTATTGCTTATTGCAAAACTTGCTAGCAAGAATAAAATAAATATTTATTTAGTAGGTGGGGCAATTAGAGATTATCTTTTAAAGTATAAAATTAATGATTTTGATTTTGTTTTAAAAAAGAAAGCTTTTAAAATTAGCAGAGAATTTGCTAATAAAATAAATGGAAAACATTTAACCATAGATAAAAATAATGAATTATATAGAGTTATAAAAAATGATTTAGAATTTGATTTTACAGTTTTTAAAGGAAAAAATATAAAAGATGACTTAAAATATAGAGACTTCACTATAAATGCAATGGCAATTAAAGATATTCATTTTAAAGATATAAGTTTGAAAACAAAAGATAGTTTTAATAAATCTTTTATTATTGACCCTTTTAAAGCTAAAGTAGATTTAGATAATCATATTTTAAGAGCTGTTAATAAAAATATTTTTGATAGGGATCCTTTGCGAATTTTAAGGGCTATTAGATTTAAGGCAAAATATTTATTTAATATTGAATCTGAAACTGAAAAATTAATGAAAAAGAATAAAGAAAAACTTAAAAATGTAGCAGCAGAAAGAATTCATAATGAAATTTTAAAAATATTTAGTTATAATAATTCAGCAGAAATATTCAAATATTTAAAAGAAGAGATAAAGTTATTTGATAGTGGAAAAGAAAGTTTAGATAATTTTCCTACTTATAATATTTTGAAATTAATAGATTTATATAATAAAAAAAATGAATTAATTTTTTATTTAGATGAGGAAAAATTACCTTTATTTAAAATAACAGTGATATTATTTGAGACAGAAAAATCTTTAGATGAAATAGAGTCTTTGTTAAAGAATTTAAGATTTAGTAATAAAGAAATTTCTTATATTTTAACATTATTAGATAAGCACAATAAAATATTTAACTTATATAAAGAAGATAGTTTAAAGAAAAAATCTATATATGAAATAATTAAAGTAGCTAAAGAATATACCCCAGATACTATTTTATTTTCATTTTTTATAGTTATAAATTCTAAAACTTTTAAAGATAATTTTGAAAAAAGAAAAGATTACAGGGAATATATTAGTGATTTTTTAAATAAATATATTACTATAAAAGAAAAAATAAAAGAACCTTTAATTAATGGTAGAGATATAATGAAAATTTTAAATATAAAAGAAAGTCCTGAAATTGGGAATTATATCGAAAAACTTAAAAAAGCACAGGCTCTTGATTTGGTTAATAATCAAGAGGAAGCGGTTGATTTTATTAAAAGATTAAATAATCAAAATAAATAATAATAGATTAATGCAATAATAATCCCAATTCCAGTTCCAGCAAAAACTTCAAAAGGTGTATGACCCACTAATTCTTTTAAATCTGCTTTAATTACTTTTTTTTCTTTATTTATACTTGTAAGGTCTAAATTTTTGAGTAAATGATTTAATACATTTGCTTGTTTTCCAACTGATCTTCTTACACCACTTGCATCATATATTATGATTAATGAAAAAACTACTACAACTGCAAAAAAATCTGAATTAAAACCATATTTGAGGCCAATTATTGTACTTAAAGTTGATACAAAGGATGCATGTGAGCTTGGCATACCTCCTGAACCAACAATTCTATTAAAATCAAAAGGCTTTTTGCTAAAAACCTTTAGAAGTTGAGCTATAAATAAAGAAAAAAGAGTTATATTTAATATTGGCATTTTTATCACCTTTTTATTTTAATTGATTTTTATACTTATATATTATTTTATAAAAAATTACAAAAGCCTGCAAGTTGAATTTAGTTATTAGACATAAAATTTTAATAGATGCATATTAAATAATAGAAGATAAGGGGGGGAAGTGATGAGGAGAAGAAATAGCCTAAAATTAACTATTAGTGTTATTATAATAGCTATTTTAGCAATTTTTGTTGGATATTTTATAGGAAATTGGTTAATACAAATAGTGATGGGAGATCCAGATAGTGGAAGTGAAATGACTGGAAAAAAAGTTATTGAAGAAGAAATAATAGATAGCAATGATAATGATGGTTTAAATAATAATAATGAAATAAATCAAAATACTTCAACAAATCAAAAAGAAGATGTAAATAATAATGAAAATGAGATAGATGAAAAAGAATTTATTATAGATAATAAATCAGAAGATATTTTTGTTATACAGGTGGGAGCGTTTTCAAATTATGAAAATGCTCAAAGTTTAAAAGAAAATTTAAGTTCTAAGGGATTTGAAGTGGTTATTACAGAAGAAAAGCCTTATAAGGTCCAAGTTCTTGCTTCTGAGAACAGAGAAGAAAGTGAAAAAATAGAAAAAGAAATAGAAGCTTTAGGTTATAATACTTTTATTACCCACTAAAAAGTGGGCTTTTTTTTTGCAAAATAAATTAATTTTTGTAAATTCTAATAATTTCTATTATCCTTGTTATTATTTCTGATATAAGTTATAATATATTTGGTTATTATTTGCACAATAAATTAATTATAAAATAAAGTATTAAAATATCTAATAAAGGGGTGTTAAATAAATGAGTTTGCTTACTTTCAAACAGGGGATTCATCCAGATTATAGAAAAGAATTAACAAATAATGAACCCCTAAAAGAAGCAGTCAGGCCTAAAGAAGTTGTTATACCGTTACAACAACACATTGGAGCCCCACTTAATGCAATAGTTGAAAAGGGAGACCATGTGGATATGGGCCAAAAAATTGGTGATACAGATAGTTTTGTGGCTGCACCAGTTCATGCTTCTGTATCGGGAACAGTAAAAGATATCACCGAAGTTCAAACTGCTTCTGGTACAAAAACGCTTTCTGTAATTATTGAAGCAGATGAGGAAGACCAATTAGCCGAAAATTTAGATAAGCATGAAAATTATGAAAATTTATCTCCGGATGAAATAAGAAATATTGTCAGAGAAGCCGGAATTGCAGGTATGGGTGGTGCAATGTTTCCCACTCATGTCAAATTATCAGTTCCAGATGATAAAGAAGTAGATTATTTTGTATTAAATGGAGCTGAATGTGAACCATATCTCACAGTAGACCACAGAATGATGATAGAAAGGCCTAATTCTGTTTTAAATGGTATGAAAATAATGATGAAAGCAGTTGATGTTAAAAAAGGCTTTATTGGAATTGAAGAAAATAAGCCTGATGCCATTGAAGCAATGAAAAAAGTTGTAGATGATGAAGAGTATATAGAAGTTAAAGTATTTGAAACTAAATATCCACAGGGCGGCGAAAAAATGATGATTAAAGCTGCTTTAGATAGAGAAGTACCTGCCGGTGGGCTACCACTTGATGTAGGTGTGGTTGTAAATAATGTGACAACTGCAGTTGCTGTTTCAGATGCTGTCAAAAAAGGTTTGCCTTTAATAAACAGATCTGTGACTGTAACTGGTTCTGGAATTGAAAATCCACAAAATTTTATTTGTAGAATAGGAACGAGAATTGAAGATTTAATTGAACAGGCTGGTGGATTTAAAGATGAAGTAGGAAAAATTGTAGTTGGAGGGCCTATGACTGGAAGTGCTCAGCATAGTTTAAAAACTCCAATAGTAAAAGGTAGTTCAGGAATATTAGTTTTACCTCCTGAAGAGGTAAATCATTTTGATCCAAAACCATGTATTAGATGTGCTAGATGTGTTGATGTATGTCCAATGTCTTTAGTTCCAGTAAAGTTATCAAATTTTGCTGAACACAGCATGTATGAGAGAATGGAAGACTTCAACATAGAAAATTGTATTAAATGTGGATCATGTTCTTATATTTGTCCATCTAATAGACCATTGTTACAAAATATAGAAATCGGTCAGGCAGAATTAGCTGCTGAAAAAAGAAAAGAAGAGTAAGGGGGATAGTTATGAATAATGACAAATTAGTAGTTACACCATCGCCACATATAAAAGATGATACAACTTTAAATGAAATCATGTGGACAGTTGTAAAGGCACTAATACCAGCTGTAATTGCAGCTATATATTATTTTAAAACTAAAGCTATTTTATTAATATTTGCCAGTGTTTTTGGAGCTGTTATTACAGAATATATTTTCCAAAAAGTAAGAGGTAAGGAAATAACAATTACTGATGGTAGTGCAGTTCTAACAGGTTTATTATTAGCTTTAATTGTTCCGCCAGGATTACCATTATGGACAGTGGTAGTTGGTAGTGCTGTAGCAATAGGCTTGGGTAAACAAGTTTTTGGAGGTTTAGGTTATAATCCATTTAACCCTGCCTTAGTTGGGAGAGCTTTTTTAACGGCTGCCTATCCAGTTCTTATGACTACCTGGGAGTTTGATGGAGTAAGTTCAGCAACTCCGCTTAATTTGATGAAAATGGAAGGAGTTAGCACAAACTATTGGGATTTATTTATAGGTCAGATAGGTGGTAGTTTAGGTGAAACTTCTGCTTTAGCGATATTATTAGGTGCTGCTTATTTAATTTATAAAGGTTATATTAATTGGAGAATACCGACTGCTATTTTAGGAACAGTTGTTATTTTGATTACAATTTTTGGAGGAGATCCCATTTTTCATCTTTTTGCAGGAGGTTTAATGATTGGGGCCTTCTTTATGGCAACTGATATGGTAACTAGTCCGGTTACTAAATTAGGAAGATGGATTTTTGGTATTGGAATAGGAACATTAGTTGTTATTATACGTCTTTGGGGTGGCTATCCTGAAGGTGTTATGTATGCAATACTACTTATGAATACTACTGTACCTTTAATAGATAGATATACTAAACCTCGCAGTTTAGGAGAGGTGAGTTAAATGGATAATAGTATAGGAAAATTAGTATTAACTTTAACAATTATTGGTATTATTTCTGCACTTGCTTTAACTTTTGTTTATGAATGGACTACACCACATATTGAAAAACATGAAGCAAAGACACGTGAAGGAGCAATACTTGAAGTAATACCAGAAGCTGAAAGCTATGAAAAAGTAAACAAAAATGGAAATACTTTTTATGAAGGATATAATTCTGGTGAAAGAGTCGGAGTAGCTTTAATTGCTGAAGGATCAGGTTATCAAGGCATCATTGAGGTGATGGTTGGAGCTGACCCTGAAAATGGAAAAGTAAATGGAATTAAAATTCTCTCTCACGAAGAGACACCTGGTTTAGGGGCAAATATTACTACCGATGATTACAAAAGTAATTTTGTAGATAAGCCTTTTGGTGAATATGAAGTGATCAAAAGAGAAACTAGTGAACCCTATCAAGTTGAAGCTATAGCTGGAGCTACAATATCTTCAGAAAAAGTAACTAGCATTGTAGAAGATGCAGTTGATAAAATACAGACTGCATATGGGGGTGGAAAGTAATGAAACAATTAATAGCTGACTTCAAAAATGGTTTATGGCAGGAAAATCCAATTATAAAACTTGTAATTGGAATGTGTCCTACTCTTGCAGTTACTAATACAGCGGTAAATGGTCTTGCTATGGGGCTTGCTACATCTTTTGTGTTAATTTCTTCTGAAATTGTTATTTCTTTAATTAAAAAATTAATTCCTAATAATGTACGTATTCCAAGTTATATTTTAATAATTGCTTCATTTGTTACTTTTACAGATTATTTTATGAAAGCTTTTGTACCTGATATTGCTGCTTCTTTGAGTTTGTTTATACCTTTAATAGTTGTTAACTGTTTAATTTTAGGTAGACAGGAAGCTTTTGCTTCTAAAAATCCTGTTCATCGCTCAATTGCAGATGCAGTAGGAATGGGTTTAGGTTTTACCTGGGTACTGGTAGTATTAAGTGTAGTAAGAGAACTATTAGGTATGGGTTCAGTTTTTGGAATTCAACTATTAGGTAGTTGGTATCAACCAATGATTATTATGATTTTACCTGCAGGAGCTTTTATAAGTCTTGGAATTTTAATAGGAATTATGAATGTTATAAGTAGCAGGGAGGGTTAATGCATATGAATGAATTTACACAAATATTATTACTGTTTTTTAGTACTGTATTAGTTAATAACTTTATATTAGTTCAGTTTTTGGGGGTATGTCCCTTTTTAGGAGTTTCAAAGCAAGTAGGTACTGCTTTTAGTATGGGAATGGCAACAACTTTTGTTATGACCCTTACTGCAGCTGCTACCTGGTTAATTAATACCTTTATTTTAGAAGCTTTAAATTTACCATTTTTACAATATGTTTCATTTATAATTGTTATAGCATCTTTAGTACAATTTGTAGAAATGTTTATTAAAAAAACAAGTCCGGTTTTATATAAAGCTTTGGGAATATATTTACCTTTAATCACAACGAACTGTGCTATACTAGGTTTAGCTCTACAAATACCTTTAAATAATTATGGTTTTATTGCTAGTGTAGTATTTGGATTTGGAGCAGGTGTTGGTTTTACCCTTGCTATAGTTCTGATGGCAGGTTTAAGAGAGAATTTAGAATTTGGTGATGTCCCTAATGCTCTTAAGGGAGTACCAATAACTTTAATCATAGCAGGACTTATGGCAATGGCTTTTATGGGCTTTTCAGGTATGATATCAGTTTGATATAGCAATCGGAGGTGAGATAATGAAAACAGTTTATTTATATTCTCTTTTGAGCATGGGGGGTCTTGGTGCATTGTTGGCGGCTGGTTTAGGTTTTGCCTCAAAGGCTTTTCATGTTGAAAAAGATCCTAGAATAGATGAAGTTGAAGAAGCTCTTCCAGGAGCAAATTGTGGAGCTTGTGGTTATGCTGGTTGTAGTAGTTTTGCTGAAGCAGTTGTTGCTGGTGATACTGATATTAATGGTTGTCCAGTTGGTGGAGAAGAAGTTGCAAAAAAAATTGCAGAAATTTTAGATGTAGAATCTTCTTCTTCTGAAAAACAGGTAGCAAGAGTTCTTTGCCGTGGCGGTAATAAAGAAACAAAAAAACAATCTAAATATGAAGGAATAGAAAGTTGTAAAGCTGCTGATTTAATTAATGCTAATGAAAAAAGTTGCCAATATGGTTGTCTTGGCTATGGTGATTGTGCAGATGTTTGTCCTTTTGATGCAATAGTAATGAATGATAATGGGCTACCTGAAATTGACCCAGAGAAATGTACTGGATGTGGAGAGTGTGTAGATGCTTGTCCAAAAAATATCATTACACTTTACCCTATCTCAAAGAAAAATCACATTCAATGTTCTTCACCTGAAAGTGGAAGTGTTGTCACAAAAATTTGTGAGGTAGGATGTATTGGCTGTAGTATGTGTGCTAAAGCCTGTCCAGTTGATGCAATTACAATGGAAGGTGATTTGGCAGTAATAGATTATGAAAAATGTATTAATTGTGGTCTTTGTGCTGAAAAATGCCCTACAAATACTATTGAATTTGAAGGAAAAAAAGTAAAAAGCATTGAAATAACTGACAATTGTGTTGGTTGTACCTTATGTGCCAAAGCCTGCCCAGTTGATGCAATTGAAGGAGAGCCAAAAGAACAACATGAAATTGATCCAGAAATTTGTGTTAAATGTGGTATATGTTACGATACTTGTAATGTAGATGGGGCAATAAAGGTAGAATATGAATAATTTTAATTTTTATAAATAGAAATATTTAACTAAGATTAAAGGTGCCTAAAACTAGGCACCTTTAATTAGTTTTTTTATAGACAAAAAAGTTAATTAATGTTACAATTAAAATACTTAGAAGGTGATTTTATGTCTAAAGTATTTGAATTAATGACAATTTATGACTGGATTTTAATAATAGTAATTTTATTATTAGGAACATCTATTTTATTATTTCCTTTCTGGCGTAGTGGTAATGAAAATAATGAAAATCAACATATTTTTATTAGTGTAGATGGTGAGGTTGTAGAGAAGATTCCTATAGAAGAAACAATAGATGAGTCACATTTATTTGAAGTTGAAGGTCCTATTGGAACCAGTGTAATAGAAGCTAAAGATGGAAGAGTAAGAATGAAGTCTTCTCCTTGTCATGAAAAAATATGTGAAAATGCGGGTTGGATAGAAAGAGCTGGGCCAACAATAATTTGTGTACCAAATGAAATTTCAATTTGGATTAAAAGTGAAAGTTCTGATCTTGATGGCACGACCTGGTAAAAAATGTAAAAAAGTTTAGTTATAATAAAGGATTTTGTAATAATTTATAGAATTAATAATAATAAGTTCTTTAATTTTAATAAACTTTTTTTAAATTTATAAATTGAGGAAGAGATATTTATGCCAGAAATGAAAAGCCGTAAATTAGTATTAGTTAGTTTATTAGTTAGTTTAGGATTAATTTTGCATATAGTAGAAGGATTAATTCCAATGAATGCTGCTATTCCAGGAGCAAAATTAGGTTTAGCAAATATACCTAACTTAATTGCTCTGATTTTATTTGGAATTGGTCCTGGATTGCAAGTTTTATTATTGCGCGTTGTATTAGGTTCACTTTTAATAGGGACTTTTATGACGATTAATTTTTATTTTAGCTTAATTGGTGGATTATTAGCTTTTTTAGCAATGGCTTTTGCTCATTATTTTTTAAAAGAAAAATTAAGTATAATTGGAGTTAGCATACTAGGAGCTGTTTTTCATAACATCGGGCAAATAATAATTGCTTTCTTTTTGATTGCTAATAATACTATATTTTACTATTTACCATTTTTACTATTGATAGCAGTTCCAACTGGAGTAGGGGTAGGTTTGGTTGCTTATTTTACTTTGAATTATTTGCCAGCTAGGAGGGAATACTAGGATGCAAAAATTAATATTGGCTTCTGCTTCCCCTAGAAGGGAAAAAATATTAAAAAGATTAAATTTACAATTTACAGTTGTACCAAGTAAAATAGAAGAAGATGGATATGAACATTTAGGTGCAAAAAAGATGGTAAAAGAATTAGCGCTTTTAAAGGCAAAAGATGTAAGTAAATTAGTAGAAGATACTATAATTATTGCTGCTGATACTATTATTGAAAATAATGGTAAAATCATAGGTAAACCAGAAAATAATGAAGAAGCAAAGAGTATGTTAAAAGAATTAAAAAATTCTAAGCATACAGTTGTAACTGGTTTAGCTATATATTCTACTTTTGATGGGAAAGAAATAACAACTTTTGACAAAACTGACGTTTATTTTAGTGATTTATCAGAAGAAGAAATAGATAAATATATTTCAACTGGGGAGCCGATGGATAAATCAGGCGCGTATGCTATTCAAGGTTTAGGAAGTGTCTTTGTTGAAAAAATAGAAGGCTCATATTTTACAGTTATGGGACTTCCAGTTCACAAGTTGGTAAAAATTCTTAAAGAATTTTCTATAAGTGTACTCTAATATTTATGAAGGTGAATAAAAAATGAAAAATACTGAGTATAAGTGTACTATGAGGGAATTGCCAGTTGAAGATCAACCTCGAGAAAAATTGATTAAATATGGGGTAGAAAAATTATCTAATTCAGAATTATTAGCTTTAATTATTAGATCTGGCTTTGCTCAAAGAACTGCTGTTGAATTATCTCAAGATATATTAAATTATTTTCAAGGGCTTAAAGGATTAATTAATTTAAGTGTAGAAGAATTAGAAACAATAAAAGGTGTAGGAATTGCTAAAGCAACACAAATAAAAGCTTTAATTGAGTTAAGTAAAAGAATTCATATTGCTCGTGGAAATCTAAAATCTGTAGTTCAATCTCCACAAGAAGTTGCCTCTTTACTTATGCCTAAGCTCCGTTTTTTAAAACAGGAAGTTTTTGGTGTAGTTTTACTAGATATAAAAAATACAATCATTTCTACACCAATTATAAGTAAAGGAGGATTGAATAATTCTATAGTTCATCCTCGTGAAGTTTTCAAAGAAGCAGTTAAAAGAAGTAGTGCTGCTTTAATATTATTTCATAATCATCCAAGTGGAGTACCTACTCCAAGCAGTGATGATATAAAAATAACTGAAAGATTAATTAAAGCTGGAGAAATAATGGGGATAAATGTTTTGGACCATATTATTATTGGAGATAATACATTTAGTAGTATGAAAGAAAAAGAAATCATTTAGAAATTATTAAAAAAATAATTGAAGTAGAGAAAGGGGTAAAAATAGTGTTTGATTTTTTAGGTATACCATTTTCAAGAGACATGGGAATAGACTTAGGGACAGCAAATACTTTAGTATATATAAAAGGAAAAGGAATTTTAATTAGGGAGCCATCAGTAGTTGCTCTTAGAGATGATGAAGTTTTAGCTGTTGGAAATAATGCAAAAAAAATGATAGGCCGTACACCTGGGAACATTAAAGCAGTTAGACCAATGAAAGATGGAGTAATAGCTGATTTTGATGTGACAGAAACTATGTTGCGTTATTTTATTTCTAAAGCTCATAAAAGAAGTAAATTAGTTAGACCAAGAATTATTGTATGTGTTCCTTCAGGAGTTACCGAAGTTGAAAAAAGGGCAGTATTAGATGCTGCAGAACATGCTGGAGCTAGAAAAGCTTATTTGATAGAGGAGCCGATGGCAGCAGCTATTGGTGCGGGGTTGCCAGTTGAAGAACCAACAGGGAATATGGTTGTTGATATAGGCGGAGGAACCACAGAAGTTGCTGTGATTTCATTAGGTGGTATAGTAACTAGTCGTTCAGTAAGAGTTGGTGGAGATAATATGGATGTGGCTATAGTTAATTATATTAAAAAAGAATATAATTTATTAATCGGTGAAAGAACTGCAGAAGAAATAAAAATAGATATTGGTTCTGCTTTAGCTAATCAAGCTGAAGGAGAAAGAGAAATAAGAGGTAGGGATCAGGTTAGTGGATTGCCAAAAAATATTACTGTATCTGCAAAGGAAATTCAGCATGCTTTAAAAGAAACTATAGAAAGTATAGTTGAAGCAGTCAAATTAACTTTAGAAAATACTCCTCCTGAATTATCTTCTGATGTTATGGATAGAGGAATAATTTTAACTGGAGGTGGAGTTTTACTTAAGAACCTACCACAGCTAATAAAAGAAGAAACTGAAATACCAGTTCATATTGCAGAAAATCCTTTAGATTCGGTTGTAAATGGTACTGGAAAAACTCTTGAAGAGATTGAATCATTAAAAGAAGTTTTAGTATCTTCCAAAAAGATATCCTAGGGAAGTGATTTAATGAACATATTTAAAAATAAGGCATTTGTGATATTAGGGATTTTTATATTATTGATTTCTGCATTAGGGGTGGTTAATTATTTTAATATTAATTTACCTTTAATCTCTATGGTAGAAAAATTTATTTATAACTCTTTATCATCAATAATTGAAGCTGTGAATAATATTATAGCTAGT
>JBNJDL010000019.1:0-18333 GCA_051744825.1 Bacillota bacterium
TATATTTCTACAACTATTACATTTCTTTGCTTTATAAAGAAATTCTACTTCTTTTAAATCTTTAAAAAGCTTTATTTCTTCTTTAAAAGCTTTATATTTAGTTTTGCAATTATCACAAAGTCTCCTTATTAATCGCTGTGCTATCACTCCAATTACAGATGAAGATACAAGATAAGGTGGTATATCCATATCAATTAACCTATTAATTGAACTAACTGCATCATTTGTATGAAGAGTAGTTAACACCAGATGTCCTGTCAAAGCTGCTCTAATTGCAATTGAGGCAGTTTCTTTATCTCTTATTTCTCCCACCATAATGATATCTGGATCCTGTCTTAAAATAGATTTTAAAGCATTTGGAAAATCAAAGTTTATTTTTTTATTTAATTGTATTTGATTAAAACCAGAAATTCTATATTCAACCGGGTCTTCAATTGTAACAATGTTTTTACTTTCATCTTTTAATTCATTCAAAGCTGAAAATAAAGTGGTAGATTTTCCGCTACCAGTAGGTCCAGTAACTAATATAATTCCTTTTTGTTTTTTTATTAATTTTTTAAATTTATTTAAATTATTTTCAGTAAATCCTATATTTTGAAGATCAATAAGAGAGTTTTCTTTTTTTAGTAATCTAATCACTGCTTTTTCTCCATAGATAGTTGGTATTATAGAAACACGCATATCAATTTTTTCTCCATTAATTTTTCTTTCAATTCTACCATCTTGTGGTAATCTGTTTTCTGTTATATCCAATGCTGAAATAATTTTTACTCTTGAAATAATTGCATTAATACTTTGATAAGGTAAAAGCATTTTATTTTCTAATATTCCATCAATTCTATATCTTATTCTTACTTTAGAAGCTTCTGGCTCAATATGAATATCACTGACTCTTTCTAAAACAGCTTGTTTTAAAATCATATTAACTAATTTAACAATAGGAGCATTTTTTATTATTTCATTGAAATTATTATCATTTTCACTTATTGTTGTATTTTGATTAATCTCACTAAAAATTTTTTCTTCATATTTATACTCATTATTAAATATTTTATTTAAAGCAGTTAGAATATCTGTACTAGTGGCCAAATAAATTTCAGCTTTTAAATTTGTCATTTTTTCAATATCATCAATTACCAAAATTTCTCCTGGGTCTCGCATTGCTATCATAATTTTTTCTTCTTCTAAATTTAAAGGCAATACTTTATTAGTTTTCAGAAATTCTTCACTAAAAATTTTTACTATATTATAGTTAATATCAAAATTCCTTAAATTTATTATTGGAATATTATACAAATCATGAAAAATATCAATTAATTTATTTTCTTCTATTAAACCTTCTTCAATTAATATATCCTCTAAACTATAATCTTTATAATCTTTTAATTTCATTAAATCCTTTACCTCATTTAATTCATTTTCAGATATTAAATTTAAATCAATTAATCTTTTTTCCAAACTATCTTCCATAATAAAACACCTCAATT
Source organism: Bacillota bacterium (assembly GCA_051744825.1). Taxonomy (GTDB): domain Bacteria; phylum Bacillota; class Halanaerobiia; order Halanaerobiales; family DATFIM01; genus DATFIM01. The sequence goes on from JBNJDL010000019.1 coordinate 1,488, forward strand.
ATTTCCATTTTTTTACACTATTATTATATTTCACGACAAATTTATCAATTCCTTCTTTTTTATGTAAATTTTTTACATTTATCCATAAAAAAAGATACTACCTAGGTAGTATCTTTAAAATAACTATAATCTTTTTCAATTATTCAATATTTATAATATAGTTTGTAAACGCTCCCCTAATTTTTCTTCATCTAAAATTACAATTTTTCTATTTTTTATCTTTATTAATTTTTCGTCTATAAATTTATTAAGCATTTTAGTTACAGTTACTCTAGAAGTACCTAATAAATTTGCTATTTCTTGATGAGTTAAGACAATATCAATAATCTTTCCTTCTTTACTTTCAATCCCAAAATCATCAGCAAAACGCATTAATAAACTAGCTAATCTTCCTGCCGCATCTTGAAAAACTAATTCTCTTACCTGACTTGTTAATAATCTCGTCTTTTTTGAAAGGGCTTCAATAATTTTTAAAGCAAGTTTAGGCCTTTCTTTAATAATATTTTCAAGATTATGCCAAGGTAAAATCATTAATTTAGCATCTTCTATTACTTCAGCAGTCAGAGGATGAGGATCTTCATCAAAAAGAGAAATTTCACCTAATATATCTCCTGATTGTAAAATTGTCATAACTTTTTCTTTACCATCTGGTGAAAGCATTGATAATTTAACTCTTCCAGATACTAAAAGATATAATTTTTTAAAACTATCATTTTCAAAAAATATGATTTCACCTTTTTTATAAATTTTATCATAACTACTTTCACAAATTAATTCAAGTTCTCCACTTCCTAGTCGAGAAAAAACAGACATATCTTTTAAACACTGTTTCTCATGTGGCTCTACCATATTTATTACCCCTTTTTATAATATTTAATAAATTATATTACTTACTATTTTTACATTCTTCACATATTCCATAAAATTTAATTTGATGTTTAACTATTTCAAAATCATATTTGTTTTCTAATTCACTTTCGAAATCTTCTAAAACTTCATCATTAAATTCAATAATTTTATCACAATTTAAACAAACTAAATGATGATGATGATCATTATTTACATTTAATTCATAATATTTATATGGACTATCAAAATCAAGTTCTGAAGTAATATTTAATTCACAAAATAATTCTAAATTTCTATATATAGTAGCTAAACCAATATCTTTATTAATTTCTTTAACTTTCTTTAAAAGTGAATCTGCTGTAAAATGTTTATTTTTATTTTGAATAAGAATTTTCAAAATATCTTTACGCTGTTTTGTTAATTTATAATTGTTTGAGCTCAAAATATTTTTAAATTTTTTATATAAATTTTCCACTAAATAACACCTCACTATATTTTATTATAATACATTTTTTTAATTACTACAAATTTAAAACCTAATATTACTTAAAAAAGTCAGAAATTCCTATTGACGCAAATATTAATAAATATTATAATATTTATATAATATGTCGAAAAATGTATGAAAGGGGGATAAAAATGAAGTCAACTGGTATTGTAAGAAAAATTGATGATTTAGGAAGAATGGTAATTCCTATTGAATTAAGACAAACAATGAATATAAATAAAAAAGATCCAATGGAAATTTATGTTGATGAAGATAAAATAATCTTAAAGAAATATGAACCAGCATGTATATTTTGTGGAAATGCAGATGACACTGTAGACTTCAAGGGAAGAACTATATGTGAAGATTGCTTAGAAAATATGCAAGACTTAAAATAAAAAGTTTTATACATAAAACTAGCACCCTGATTTGGGTGCTAGTTTTTAAATATTATCAATGCGCAAAAACATGTTCTCCAATTTTAATAGTTATTGGTCTTTTACTAATCCAGTTTAAATTAGTTGCGATTCCTGGATTATAAAAATATAATGCTTCATAGCTTGGGTCATAACCAATAAAAGCAGCTCTAGCAGCATTAATAGCTGATTCATTAGGATAAGTATTAGCTTGTCCATCCAAAATACTACTAAATTGTCCTTCCTGTAATATTACATCACGAATATTGTCTGGAAACTCTTTACTCTTTAACCTATTTAAAATAACAGCTCCAACTGCCACTTTACCGTCAAAATTTTCTCCACGTGCTTCACCATGTATTATTCTGGCTAAAATAATTAAATTTTCTCTTTTTACATTTGTTTTATTTAATAAAGAATTTTCATTAAAATATTTTAAAGTACTGGGACCAACTATTCCATCTGCTACTAAACCTTTATCTCTTTGAAAATTTTTAACCGCTTCAGCTGTTCCTGGACCATAAAGGCCATCAACTTGTCCATTATAATATGATAATTGTAACAACTTCTTTTGTAATTGAGCAACATCTGCACCTCTTGAATTAATTTTTAAAACTCTACTTCCTAATTCTAAATTATATTCTTCTGCTCCTACCTCTGAATCATTATTAAATAATAAAAACGTAAATAATAATATTAAAAGTGCAAAGGTAAATTTAAATTTTTGCATTTTCATAAACATTACCTCCTAAAAAAAGCTTGTTCCAAATTTATATAATACCATTTTTTCCAAAAATAATATTTTTATACCTTATTTTATTCTTGTCTTAATCATAACCAAATAATTATTAAATGTCAAATTAGTCATATAGTATCAAAATCCATCAATCTTCGAAATAATTCGCTAATTTTTCAACAGCTCTTTTTTCAATTCTAGATACATAAGAGCGTGAAATCCCAAGTATTTTCGCTACTTCTCTCTGAGTTAATTGTTTATTATTATTAAGTCCATATCTTAATTCTAAAACTGTTTTTTCTCTAACTTTTAAATATTTTAATAATTTATAAAGTTTTTCTAAATTTAAATTTTTCTCTACTTCTTCTATAACTGTATCTTCATTTTTACACAAAATATCTAATAAAGTAATTTCATTGCCCTCTTTATCAGATCCAATAGAATCCTGTAATAAAGTTTCATTATGTAGTTTTTTTATTGATCTTAAATGCATTAAAATTTCATTTTCAATACAACGAGCTACATAAGTTGCCAATTTTGTTTTTTTACTATTATCATAAGTATTTATTCCTTTAATTAATCCTATAGTACCAATGGAAATCAAATCTTCTTTTGCTGTTCTTGTGTTTTCATATTTTTTTACTATATGAGCTACTAAACGTAAATTATGTTCAATTAACTTATTACGTGCCTCTTTATTTCCTTTATACATCCGCTCTAAATAATAACTTTCTTTTTCATGAGACAAAGGCTCAGGAAAGGCCTTAGAATTTTTAATATAAGATAATAAAACAATTAAACCTTCAAATAAAAATAGCAAAAACCCCACCTCCAAATTATGTATATGAGGTGAGGTTTATAAATGTGCTAGTCTTTAATTATTTCTACAGGAAATTCATCTCGAAAACCTTCAATTATTTCCATAACTATTTCATGAGTCCCATTAGTAACATCTAAAAATACTACACCTTCTTCTTCATGACTGATAGTTAACATTGCTAAATTTCCATAAGCTTTAAAAATCATATCTACAAAAACTATTTCTTCTTTTGGTATTTTAATAATTATTTGATGAGTATCTTTTTCTTTTTTTAATTTTTTATTCATTATTAACATCCTCTTTTTTTCTTCTTACTATATATCCTTTTTCTAACTTTTTATTTACTGGTAATTTTATCAATTCTTTTGGATGGGGGGCATTATCAACCTTTTCCCCTTCACTATTTATAATATAATCAATTTTTTCATTATATAAGCTTACTCCTGGACCATAAAACTCTAAATTATCACCTTTAAATATTTTATTTCTCACTTCAATAGTGGCCATGTTATTTTTAGAATTATAATCTTTAACTACTCCCATAAAATCATATCTACGTCTATAAGCAGAACTTTCATAGTTATGGTCTTCTTCATCAGGTTTAGAATTAAAAAAACCAGTAGTATAACCTCTATTACTAACTTTTTTCAACTCTTTTAACCATTGATCATTCATTTTATAATTTTCAGGGTCTTTAAAAAATTCATCAATTGCCTTTCTATAAACTCCTACAACAGTAGCTACATAATGAATGCTTTTCATTCTACCTTCAATTTTTAAAGAACTTAAATTTAACTCCATTATATCCCTAATATACTCAATCAAATTTAAATCTTTAGAATTCATTATATAACTACCACTTTCATCCTCATAAATTGGATAATATTCTCCTGGTCTTTTTTCTTCTACTAAATGATATTTCCATCTGCAAGAATGAGCACATTGACCTCTATTTGCATCTCTTCCTACCATATAATTGCTTAATAAACATCTTCCTGAATAAGAAATACACATAGAGCCATGTATAAACATTTCTTTTTCAATTGTACTTTTATTATTAAATTCAGAAATTTCTTCTTTACTTAATTCACGAGCTAAAATAACTCTTTCTACACCCTGTTTTTGCCAAAAGTTTGCACTTGCCCAGTTAACTGTATTTGCCTGGGTGCTTAAATGAATAGGAGTTTTTATTTCTTCTTCTTTAATTATGTTTAAAACTCCAGGATCAGATACTATTAATGAATCTACTCCAATTTCTTCTAATTCATGCAAATATTTAGGTAACCCTTCAAGTTCATGATTGTGAGGCATCATATTAACAGTTATATATATATTACTATTATTAGCATGAGCATATTTGGTTCCTTCTTTTAAATCTTCTATAGTAAAATTATCTGCACCTGACCTTAAACCATAATTATGGCCACCACAATAAACAGCATCTGCACCATAATCAATTGCAATTTTTAGTTTTTCTAGATTTCCAGCAGGAGCCAATAACTCCGGTTTTTTCATAAAAACTTCCTCCTTAAAACTTATATTTTTTTAATTTAATTCTCTTTGTTTTCTTAAATGTTCTTCATAGTTTTCAGAAAATACATGACTCCCATCTTTTTTAGCAAAATAAAATAAATAATCGGTATCTTTAGGATTTAAAACAGCTTGAATTGATTTCCCCCCAGGATTTGCTATTGGGCCAGGAGGTAAACCAGAATTTTGATAGGTATTATAAGAAGAATCAACTTCTAAATCTGAATATAATAAGCGTTCTTTTCTCACAGGAAGACTATATTGAATTGTTGCATCAATTTGTAACTTCATATTTGAATTTAATCTATTAAATATAACCCCGGCAATTATTCTTTTTTCCTCATCCAATTTTGCCTCTTTTTCAACTAATGAAGCTATTGTAATATAATCCAGAATAGTAAAATCACTTTCATCAGCAAGTTTATTAAGTCTATTTAACCATTTATTTTCAAAACTTGAAATCATTGTTTTATATATTTGAGCAGGATTATAATTTTTAGGAAGATGATAAGTATCTGGATAAAGAAATCCTTCAACTTTAAATAATAAATTTGAATTATCTTTTAAATATGACTTTTTCAGCTTAATAGTTCTTGCTGTTTCTAAAAATTCATCTTCACTATAAAAGCTTTTTTTTGAAATTATTTTAGCTATTTCTCTAACAGTACTACCTTCAGGAATAGTAATTTTATAAGTTGCAACCCTTCCCTTCGTTATAATATCGATTATCTCAAAAATATTTCTTTCAGGACTAATTTCATAATAACCAGCTTTTAAGGTTTTATCATATTTAAAATAATCTATAAAAAGATTAAACAAAATTTTAGATTTTATTAAATTATTTTCATAAAGAACTTTTGCAATATCTTTGCTTGTACTACCATATTCAATATTAATTGAATAAAGATCATCAGAATTCATATTTACAGGTAGAGTTAAATGATATATTTTAAGTGAAAAAGTAATAACTAATATTATAAAAAAGAAAATTATTGCAGCTTTCTTCATAGTATGACTCCTCTATCTTGTATTAAAGTCTTTTTCAATTATATCAGAAGCCAAACTATCATGCAACAAAAGTAAAACCCTCCTCTGTTAACAAAGGAGGGTTTTACTTTATAACTTATCTTTGCATATAATAATTTTTAACTTTTTCAAATTCTTCATCATCTTCAATTAAAGCTAACATTTCTTCGCCATCTTCTTTTACTAATTTCAAAAGAAGAGCTTCATTTTCATCACTTTCTTCTTTCTCTTCTGCTGGTATAAGTATTAAATATGTAGTCCCTTCATAATTGAATTCTTCATCAATATAAAATCTTTCTTCTCCACCCTCATCTTCTAATACTAATTCTTCTTTTTCTTCATCTACCCAAAAATTGCCTTCTTCTTTACTCATTATTATTCCTCCTGTTTTTATAGTTTGCCTGTAAATAACTATCTAAAATAAGGGAAGCGGCCATTTTATCAATAACTTCTTTTCTGTTTGACCGACTAACATCGGCTTTAATTAAAACTCTCTCCGCTTCCTTTGTTGATAATCGCTCATCCCAGATACTAATTGTTATATCTAAATTATTATTTAAAAAATTAATAAATTCTTGAGTTTTTTTTGCCCTTGGCCCTAAGCTACCATCCATGTTTTTAGGCATTCCAACAATTATTTCATCAACATCATATTTATCAATATAATATTTTATTTCTTCCAGGTCTTTTCTCAAATCACTTCTTTTAATATATCCTTTACCTTGAGCTGTTATATTTAAAGCATCACTAACTGCTACACCAATTCTTTTATCTCCAAAATCTAAAGCTAACTTTCTCAATAAATTCACCTCATTAATTAAAAACTTTCTTTAAAGACACTTACTGTATTTGGTTTCTCAACATTAATTTTAAAAGCATAAATCAGCTTTGGTATATAATCTATATGTCCCTTAATAGTAAAATTATTTATTTCATCTTCATTATGTAAAAGATTTACAGCTTCTTCAACTGTCTTACCAGCTAATTTATGAGCTAAACTTTTTTTATCTATATTTGCTAATTTTATGAGTTTTAACTCTAATACTAAATTATATAGCTTTTCATCTATTTTTTCAAGTTTTACTTTTTCAATATTAATACCATTATCTATTAAAGTTAATTTATCTTTATTTTGTCTCTTGATTATTTCACTACTTACTTTTTCTAATTCACTATTTCTAAGCAAATAACCATAAACAATTGCATTTGCACTTGCTGTTAGTTTATCTTTTACTTCACCTTCTTTAGCATTAAAATTATAATCTATTTTTGAAAAAGATAATTCTTCATCAATTATTCTATAATTTCCACTTATTTTTTGATATATTGAATTAAATACTCCATCTTTTATTTTTTGAGACATTTTATTTTTTAATAAATTAATATCATTTTTACTCACAACCTTAACTTGTTCATCTTCCCCTCCACTTATAGGGGTTATATTAACAACATTAACATTTTTAAATTCTTGTGAAAATTTATTAATTTTTCCACTTTCTAAATTATATTTTTCTCCTTTTTTTTCTGCTACTATTTTAACTTCACTTTGACCAGCACTTCTTTCAATTGGGTGATCCATTAAATAATTAATTTTTAAAGGTGGTACTTTTATGTCTTTTATTATTTTATATTTCAAAGAAGAGTCAGAAAGAACTATTGTATTTTTGGGAATTAATATTTCTTTTTGATTTTCATTTATAATTCTAATTAAACCTTCTGCCTTAGAAATTCCAATTGTTTTAACTCCACTTGTCATAATACTATTATTTTCTTCGAGCTCAACTTCAAATTTATGTAATGGTAAAATACTTTCTTCCCAATTGATATTATTTTCCGCCAGAGAAGCTTTTAACTTAATTTTTTCATTAATTGTTAATATTTCAGGTTCTATATTTACACTAACCATAGGATATAGAAAATAATAAATTGAAAATAAAAAAATAATTATGGCAAATAATATTAAAAAAATATTTCTTTTTTTAAAAATTTTATTTTTCATTTAAATCCCCTCCTAACATTTATTATTACCATAAATTAACTAATTATAACTATCTAAAAAATATAATAAAATCATAACAGGATAAAATAAGAATGTAGCTGAAGCAACTACTCCAGAATCATTAAATAAAAGAATGGCTATTGAGTTGGCCAAAATAATATTGATTGTAAATTTCTTATCTTCATTTATATTTAATAAATATTTAGTTTTTTTTGAAGAAAAAGTTGTAATATAAATAGAATATAATAATAAAATCAAAAATATTTTTGACCAGATTGTCCATTGTAAAAGTTTAATATTCATTTTTATTTTTCTAAATATAATATTTTTAATTATTTCATATTCACTATTTCCCAGAAGATAAAATACTCTTCCTAAATGATTATTCAATCTTTTTCCATATACTAATAATAATCCTAAAAAAATAGCTAATAAGATGAAAATAATAAGTATTTTTATTTTTTTATCTTTATATAAATTAAAATATAGATATAAAAAATAAGAAAATAAAATAGTTAAAACTCCACCAAAATTACTTGCCAATTTAGGTGATATTAAAATATATGAATAAAAAATATATAATATAGTTACTAAAATAAAATATCTTTGCTTTAATTTAGAATTTTTTTTAGTTAAAATATTGGGTATAAAATATGAAGTAGCCATAATGAAAATACTTAAATGCATACCTAAATATTCATTACCAAGACCATAATATCTAGCTCCTATAACTGAAGAATATCCTAAAATAGTATCAGCAGTTAATTTATAAAAATAATTGAGATCTAAAATAATAAATATAAAAAATAGTGAAATGATTATTGCGATTTTTCTAACCATATTATTAGTAAATAATTTCAAAATATAAACTTCTATATTTGAAATAACTATTAATAATAATAAATAACTGTATTTATTTTGAAGCAAAAAATTTGAAATAATAAAATAATTTATAGGTACAAGTAATAAAGTTAATAATATATATTCAAATATTTTTTGACTTAGAAGAAAATTATAATTTCTTTTTATAATAGAAAGACTAAGTAAAAATATTTGTAATATTATAAATATTTTAATAAAATATATTCTTATTTTACTTATTTTAATTATTCTCAATTTAAAATTTATTAAACTTTTTAAACTTTTTTTTCCTTCACCAATAACTTTTACTTTTGAAGCAGCTAATTTTTTATCTTCTATATTGAAATTATTTAATATAGTTAAGTTTATATCATTACTTGTAATTAAAGCTCTTCTTTTTGTGCTATCTGATGTCAAAAGTCCACTTTTATAATCTTTACCCCAGAAAATAGTCCATCCAATTCTATTATTCAAATGTTTTTTTTCTTTTGTATAAGATAATAATACTAAATTGATATTTTTGTCTTCATTATATTTATAATAAATATTAGATAAAATATTATCAACTCTATTTATCATTTCAGAAGGTAAATTATTTTTTTCTTTTTTTATTTTAATAATTTTTAAATTTTCACTACTTAATTTTTTATTTAATAAATCTAAATTAGAATCATAGTAATCTTTTTCTTTAAAGCTTACTAAAGATAAAGCAGATTCATCAAGTATTTTTTCAATACCTTTTCTTTTATTTTTATAAATATCTTCTAAAGTTAAATCTTCTACTAAAACAAAAATGAGAGCAGGAAAATTCCTGCTCTCACTCTTAATTACGTTATTAACTAAATCATATTCACTCGCAAATACTAAGTTATAATCTACAAAAACTAATATTATAATAATGAATAGGAAAAGAAAACAATAAAGTTTTTTTATATTTTGCATAAAACACCTTATATTTTACTATTTTTTCATATAACTTCTTAATAATTCTTCAATTATTTCATCTCTATCAATTGATCTAATCATAGTTCTAGCCTCTTTATAACTTGTAATATAAGCAGGATCACCAGAAATTAAATAACCTACAATTTGATTAACTGGGTTATAGCCCTTTTCTTCTAAGGCATAATAAACCTTTTCAATAATATACTCAGCATCATTAATATCTTCTAGATTTCTTCTAAATTTCATTGTCTTATTTTTATCATTAGACATAAAATCACTTCCTTTATTTATCTCTAAGCCTTATTTATTAAATTCTCTATTTACACGAAAATTCCTGTTTTTTAGTCTAAATCTGCTAAAATATTTTTGGCTTCTTTGAGAGCTTCAGGAAGTTTTTCTGAATTACTTCCTCCTGCTTGAGCCATATCTGCTCTACCTCCACCACCACCACCGGTGATTTTAGCTACTTCAGAAATTAATTTTCCAGCATGATAACCTTTTTCAACTAAATCATCACTAACAGAACAAACAAAAATAACTTTATTATCTATTCTAGAAGCTAATAATATTATTGCAGAATCTATTTCCATTTTTAATTCATCTACTAAATTTCTAAGTGCTTCTGAATCTAAATCTTCCATTTCCTTAATAATTGTAGGTATATTATTAACATATTCTAATTCATCTAATAAATCATCTGATTTACTGTTAGCTAATTTATCTTTTAAAGAATCAATTTCTTTATTTAATTCTTTTTGTTTAGCAAAGATATTTTCAATTTTTTCTGGAATTTCATTTATACTAGATTTCAACTTATTAGCAGCATTAGTTAGTATTTCTTCTTGATTTAAAATATATTCATAAGTATTAAAAGCAGTAACAGCTTCTATTCTTCTAATACCAGCAGCAATACTGCTTTCATTAGTGATTTTAAATAGTCCTATTTCTCCAGTAAAATCAACATGAGTTCCCCCACAAAGTTCAGTAGTATAGTCGCCCATTCTTACAACTCTAACTTGTTTGCCATATTTTTCATTAAAAAGAGCGACTGCTCCCATATCTTTTGCTTTATCAATAGTTGTTTCTAAAGTTTTTACAGCTAAATTAGCTAATACTTTTTCATTTACCTTAGCTTCTATTTCTTTTATTTCATCTTCACTCAAAGCAGAAAAATGATTAAAATCAAAACGTAATTTTTTAGGGGTTACTAAAGACCCAGATTGGTTTACATGTTCGCCTAATACATCTTTTAAAGCTCTGTGTAATAGATGAGTTGCTGAATGATTTCTAGCAGTTGCTTTTCTCTTCTTGTTATCAACTTCAGCTTTTATTATTTTTCCAACTTTCAATTTACCATTTTTAACTTTTACATAATGAATTAATATCTCAGCCTTTTCTTGAGCATCATAGACAACTGCCTTACTGTCATCATCATAAATCAAACCCTTATCACCAATTTGTCCTCCACTTTCAGTATAAAATGGGGTTCTATTTAAAATAACTTCTCCTTTTTCCCCTTCTTTTAAACTTTCAACTCTTTTTCCATCTTTAATAATTGCAAGTATTTCACTTTCATTTTTTAAGTTTCTATAACCTGTAAATTCAATATTACGATTTTCATCTTTTATTTCATTATATAATTTTACTTCCTCATCAGCAAAAACTGTATCTTCTCTTGCGTTTCTTGCCCTTTTTCTTTGTTTTTCCATTTCTTTTTCAAAACCTTTTTCATCAACCTTATAACCATTTCTATTAAGTTCGTCCTTAGTTAAATCTAAAGGAAAACCATAGGTATCATACAATTTAAAAGCATCTTCGCCAGAAAGAATTTCTTCATTTTTTTCTTCTAAGTCTTTTTTCATTTCATCTAAAATTTCTAATCCTTGATCTAATGTTTGTAAAAACTGTTTTTCCTCAGCCTTTATAATTTTACTTATATGTTCCTCTTTTTCATCTAGTTTTTCATAATATGATCCCATAATTTCATTTACTACTGCTACTATTCTATATAAAAACGGCTCATTATAACCTAATTTTCTACCAAATCTCACTGCTCTTCTTAATAACCGTCTTATTACATAACCTCTACCTTCATTCGAAGGAATAACTCCATCAGCTATAGTCATTGTAAGAGCTCTTATATGATCAGCTATAACTCTATAAGCTGTTTTTATTTCTTCTGACTTATTATAATTAATTTTAGTATCTTCTTGAACAAAATCAATAATTCCTTTTAAAAGATCAGTTTCAAAATTAGAATCTACTCCTTGTAGAATCGAAGCAACTCTTTCCAATCCCATACCAGTATCTATATTTTTATTTGGTAATTCTTTATATTCTCCTTCTTCAGTATAATCATATTGAGTAAACACTAAGTTCCATATTTCTAAAAATCTTTGATCTTCTTCTACAATATTATTTGAGCCATTACCATATTCTTCTCCACGATCATAATGAATTTCTGAACAAGGTCCACAAGGGCCAGTCCCTATTTGCCAGAAATTTTCTTCTTTTCCCATTCGATGAATTTTTTCTGCAGGAATACCCACTTTATCATGCCAAATATTAAAAGCTTCATCATCTTCTTTATAAATAGTAATCCATAATTTATCTGGATCTAATTCTAATACTTCAGTTACAAATTCCCAACTCCACACAATTGCTTCCTCTTTAAAATAATCACCAAATGAAAAATTACCTAACATTTCAAAAAAAGTTTGATGTCTTTTTGTTTTACCTACATTTTCTATATCATTAGTTCTAATACATTTTTGACTTGTAACTACTCTATTTTTTGGAGGTGTTTTTTCCCCGGAAAAAAAAGGTTTTAATGGTGCCATTCCAGCATTTATAAAAAGTAAGCTGGGATCATCTTGTGGCACTAATGGTGCACTATCTAAAATTTTATGTCCTTTATTTGCAAAAAATTCTAAAAAAGCATTACGTAACTGATTGCCTGTCATTTTTTTCATAAAATTCCCCTCTCATCTTCTAAATATTAAAAATCTATACATTTAAAATAATACTAAATCACCAACCTTTTGTCAACTAAGTGCTAATTTTATCAAGGGGAAAAAGTAATTCAATTACTAATAAAAATAAAGATTTAATTATAGCTGCTAAAGGAACAGCCAAGACTATACCCCAAAAAGAAAAAAGCTCTGCTCCAGCTAGTAATGACAATATAATAATTATTGGGTGTAAGCCCATATTTTCACTTAAAATCTTAGGTTGTAAAAATGTATTTTCAATTTCCTGTACTAAAAGAAATAATATAATACAAGCTACACCCTTTAATGGAGAAGATAAAAAGGCAAATAATGTTGGAAAAAAAGCACCTAATATGGGTCCAACAAAAGGAATCATATTGGTTATACCAGCTAAAATAGCAAAAATAAAATAAAATTTTATTTTTAATATATATAAAGCAATGCTAATTAAAATTGCAATAATTAAACTTAACAAAGCCTGTCCTCTTAAATAACCACTTAATATATAATTAATCTCTTTAAAAAAATTCATAAAAACGCTTTTTTTATTATTCGGTAAAATAAAAATCAACTTCTTTTTTATAATCTTTAAGTCACGTAAAATATAATAAGAAATTACTGGAGATAATAAAAGGCTAAATATGATATTAATTGAGTTTAAAATATTTTCTAAAATATTATTTGTTTTCTTTGAAATGAATTCTTCTAAATTATTTGTTAATTTAATTGAAAGATTTGAAATAAATTTATTTGAAAAATATTTATTTATATATCTATTCCAATAATTCAAATTATTTTCAACATTTATTATATATTCTGGCAAAAGTTCAAGAAAATGTTTTAATTGATTGATTAATAAAGGAATTAGAAATAATAAAGTAATAATTATTAATAAAAATATAAGCAATGATAATAAGACTAATGATTTTTTTCTAGAAAGATTGTTATTTTCTAAATAAACAATAACTGGATTTAATAAATATGATATTATAATAGCAATAACAATAGTTAAAAAAACTTTTTTTACTTTAATAAAAAAATAAATTGATAAAATAATTATAATAATTAATATGATAATTCTAATAATTTTTAAGTAATTTTTTTTGTACAAAGTTATATTTCCTTTAAATTAGATTTATTTAATATTATCGCATCTTCACCTATTTTAAGTTCACTATTTAATGATACAATATTTCTACCAGCAATAAGATCATTGACTAATCCACCTGTAATTTCATAACCTGCCATTTTATAATTGCTTTCATCTATTACTATGTCTTTAACTATCCCTACCCCTTTACCATCTTCAGTTATTACTTCTTCTCCAATTAAGGTTTCAGTTTTATTATATACAGATAGCAAATCATTGATATTATCTTTATTATAATCAAATAATAATTTTGAATTTTTAATAACAACTAAATCTTCCCCAATTTTATAAATATTATTTGCAAGAGTACATAATTTATTTTTATTTTTTATTACAATTATTTTAAAATCTCCTGTATTTTCATCAATTAAAATATCCTCTATTTCACCTATTATTTCACCTTTACTTTTAGTAATAACTGCTAATGATAAGATTTCTTTTGCCCTTCTCAATCTATCACTCCTTTTTTATAGTATCACCAATATGAAATTGAAATATTAATTTCTAAGATCAAAATACACTTCTGGAACCTTACCTAAAATAGTAACCTCTACTACAGGAACTTCAGAATTTAGTAAATATTTTTTTTGAACAAAAGGAGCAGACAAAAATAATTCTAATTCTAAATCTAAGTACAATTTATGCCTAGTTTGATTTATCCCCGCACTAATAAATTCATCTTGAATCTTAGGAACAGAAACAAATCCGCCAGGTATTATATTTAAATTTATTACTGGACCACTACCTGCTAAAATATCTATACCCATTAACCGACCTAAAGGTAACTCTATATCTAATTTTTTTGTTCCTTTAAATGTCTTTTGAATATTAAGAGCTATTTTAGAAGAAAAATTATTTATACGTACAGTATTTTGTTGAAATAAAATTATATTTCCATTATTATCACATTTATATTTGATTAAATCCTCATATTCAATTTCAGAAACTTCTTCTTCTACAGCTTCATTAATTATTTCATTTACTAATTGTAATGCTTCTGCTTCTGCAACAGCAAAAAAAACTGGATAAAGTATCTTATTCAAAAAAATTATAACAAATAAAATCAAAAAAATAATTAGTAATATGAAAATTTGAATTTTTTTATTATTAAACACAAAAAAGCCCCCCTGTTAATTATATGCAGGAGAGCCAAATTTGTTTATTTTTATTTTAAGTAAAAATTTATACTAAATTGATCTTAGCATATCTTCTTTTACCAATTTTAACAATCATTCCATCTTTTATTTTTAAATCACAATTTATCTTATCATATCTTTCACCATCAATATAGACAGCACCTTGTTTTATCATTCTTCTAGCTTGACTATTGCTATCTACATGACCAGTAGCAGCAACCAATTTCACAATCCATAATTCTCCATTTTCTAATTCATCCTCTTTGATTTCAACTACTGGTATATCCTCAGGTATCTCCCCTTCTGAAAAAACTCTTTCAAATTCTTTAGCTGCCTCTTTTGCATTTTCTTCACTATGGTATTCAGAAACTATTTCAAAAGCTAATTTCTTTTTATATTTCATAGGATTGACATCATCTTTCTTTAAGTCATCTTTTATTGATTCTAATTCTGATAAAGGTATATCAGTTAATAATTCAAAATAGCGTGCAATAAGTTCATCCGGCACAGACATTACTTTACCATACATTTCATTAGCTTTGTCATAAATACCTATGTAATTATCTAAACTTTTACTCATTTTATTAACCCCATCCAACCCTTCTAATAAAGGCATTGTCATAATAACTTGGGGATCCTGTCCATATTCATTTTGTAATTTTCTACCTACTAGTAAATTGAATCTTTGGTCTGTACCACCTAATTCAACATCCGCCTCAATTGCAACAGAATCATAGCCTTGCATTAAAGGATAGAAAAATTCATGAATACTTATTGCTTGATTATTTTTATATCGATTTGAAAAATCTTCTCTCTCCAACATTCTGGCAACTGTATATTTTGAAGAAAGATCAATTATATCTTCTAAATCTAATTTACTTAACCAATCACCATTAAAGACAAGATTTGTTTTATCTTTATCTAAAATCTTTGAAAATTGTTCCTCATAAGTTTTGGCATTTTCTTTAATTTCTTCATCACTAAGTTGTTTTCTTGTCTTTGACTTTCCAGTTGGATCACCTATTTTTCCTGTAAAATCTCCAATAATTAAATATACTTCATGACCTAAATCTTGAAATTGTTTTAACTTTCTTAATACTACAGTATGCCCTAAATGGATATCTGGAGCAGTTGGATCTAAACCGAGCTTGACTTTAAGAGACTTATTATTTTTTTCTGCCTCTATTAATTTTTCTTTTAAATTTTTCTTTGTAATAATATCATTTACTCCTCTAGTTAAAAGTTTTACCTGTTTATCAATATTCATTTATATTCACCTGAATAAATCAGGCTTTTCACCTCCTATTTATATTTCTACAGTTGTAATTATTATAACAGATTGATTTTATCCGCACAAGGGGTTATAATATCTATATGTAATGTGTTATAATGTATAATGAAAGGGGATAACAATGAAATTTACTAAAAAACAATATATTATTGCATTTATAATTCTTTTTATAGCTCTTATTTTTGGGATATCTCTTGGGGCTTTAAGTTGGGTTCTACAAAGCACCCCTGATATATCGGATTATAAAGGTTCTTCAGAAGCTTCATTAATATATAGTGCTAATGGTGAATTATTAACTAAACTTTTTAGTGAAAATAGAATTTATGTACCTATAGATAGAATTCCAAGTGATTTAAAAAATGCTATAGTAGCTATTGAAGATAAAAGTTTTTATAATCACTATGGTATAGATTTTTGGGGAATACCTAGAGCCCTCATTTCAAACATTAAAGCTGGAGGGATAGTACAAGGTTTTAGTACTATTACTATGCAATTAGCAGAAAATGCTTTGTTTACTAAACAGGAAAGAAGTTACTATAGAAAAATACAGGAAATATATTTAGCCTTACAATTCGAAAGATTATATACAAAACCTGAAATATTAGAAATG
>JBNJDL010000020.1:0-18326 GCA_051744825.1 Bacillota bacterium
CAATTTTTTACTATAGTATTAGCTTTTTTTTCATTTTTAACTATAGCAAAAACACTTGGACCACTACCAGACATTAAAACAAGTTCAGGAGAAAATTTCCGAAAATTCTCTTTTATAAGATTAACTTCTTTTATTCTTTTTTCTGTAACCTTTTCTAGTTCATTAGCAAAAGGTAAAGAACAATCAATATTTTTATTTTTATTAATGTCTTTAACTAATTTTTCAGTCGGAATTTTTAAATTTATTTCTTTTTTATCATATGCTTTGTAAATAGCTGCAGTACTAACTTCAACTGGAGGTGTAACTAACACTAAATAATTTTTTTCTATATTAGCTAATTGAGTTATTTTTTCTCCTCGAGAAGTTGCCAGAGCTGTACCTCCATAAATGCAAAATGATACATCAGAGCCTATTTCTTTAGCTAAATTATATAACTCTTTTTTAGCTAAATTAAGAGAAAATAATTTCGTTATTCCTTTTAAAACCGCTGCTGCATCTGTGCTTCCTCCTGCTAAACCTGCAGCTAAAGGTATATTTTTTTCTATATTAATTTTTATTCCTTTATTTATATCATATTTATTAATTATTAGTTCAGCTGCTTGATAAGCAAGATTATTATAATCTGTAGGTATTCTTTTATCATCACAGTGAATTTCAATTCCCTTTTCAATTTTTTCTAAAGTTATGTAATCATAGAGAGAAACAGCTTGCATTATCATCTCTAATTCATGAAATCCATCTTCTCTTAATCCATTTATAGAAAGTGATAAATTAATTTTAGCTGGGGCTTTTAATTTTATTTTATTCATAAATTCTAAACCTCCATCGTAATTATTATATAGAATTATAACATCATTTTGATTTAGTTTAAAGAACTATGTTTTATAAGGAGATTAAAATGGCAAATTATCATATCTATATAGATTTATCTACAAGAAAATTATTTTTGAAAGAAAATGATATAGTTATTTATGCGTTTCCGGTAGCTATTGGAAAACCTTCTACACCTACTCCTAGTGGTAATTTTAAAATTTTATCTAAAATAATGCATCCTGGAGGGGTATTAGGAACACGCTGGATGCAATTTACTCGTTATGAACATGGAATCCATGGCACAAATCAACCCTGGTTAATAGGGCAAGCTGTATCTTTAGGTTGTGTTCGTATGTATAATCATGATGTAGAATTATTATATAAAAAAATAAAAATTGGCACACCTTTGACAATAAAATATAATTTAAGCAAAATAAAAAGCTAAAGCTATAATGAGATAAAATGCAAATAATTGAAGCCCTTCAAACCAGTTTGATTTTCCCTGTAAATAAACTATATTTACTGCAAGTACAGCCATAAAAATCGCACTAACTTCTAAAATATTAAAAAGCACATTCATAGGTTTACCAATCAAATGACTTAAAAAAATTAGCACAGGTACTAAAAATAATGATATCTGAATACTTGAACCTATAGCAATATTAATACTCATATCTATATTATTATTTCTAGCCATTTTTATAGCTGTATAGTTTTCAGCCACATTAGCTAATAATGGCAAAATTATTACTCCTATAAAAGTTTGAGAAATATTCAATTGCCTTGAAATTCCTTCTATTGATGAAACCAAAATTTTTGCTTCATATGATATCAAAATTGTAATTAATAATAAAAAAAAGATTTCTTTAACTATATTCTTTTTTTTAACCTCTTCCTTTTTTTCATTTTTTTCTTTTTCATGAATAAATAATGTAAAATATAAACTGGCCAAATAAGTAATAAGTAAGATAGCTGCAACTCCAAGACTTAATCTTCCTAAAACTATTGTTTTTATATTAGGTGAAGCAAAATAAAAAATTGCTGGAATTAACATTCCTCCACCAGCAAGCATTAACATTGCACTATTAGTTATTGCTAATAATTTATCAAAACTTTGAGTTCTATATTTTAAACCACCGGCAAAAAAACTTATTCCTGGAACCAAAAGAAGATTCATTATTATTGAACCAGTAATTTCAGCTTTTACCACACTTAGTAATCCATTTAATATTGCAAAGATAGATATAATAAGTTCTGTAGCATTACCAAAAGTAACATTTAACAATCCTCCCCAGCTATTTCCAATATAAGAGGCCAATTTAGAAGTGATTGAAGTCATAAACATAGCTAAAGGAATAATTGCAACTGCTGAGCTAATAAAAATTAGAGTATCTCCTTTATTAAGATAAGAAATAAAAAAACTAAGTGGAATAAAAACAAATAATATTATTACTTTTTTATTTATACTCATTTATAACCTCCCAGATTATATTATAACCTGCAAAGATTAAAAGTATAAAAAAAACCCTACATAAAAAATGCAGGGTTTTTAAAACTTAACTTTTATTTTTCATTTATTAAATTAGGCCCATTTCTTTTCCTACTTTTTCGAATTTAGATAAAGCAAACTCTAAATCTTCTTCACTATGGGTAGCAGAAATCATAACTCTAATTCTTGCTTTTCCTTTAGGTACAGTAGGATAACCAATAGATTGGGCAAATACTCCTTCATCAAATAACTTTGAACTCATTTCAGAAGCATCTTTAGCATCACCTATCATAACTGGAGTTATTGGAGTTTCACTATGACCTACATCAAAACCAGCTTCCTCCATTTTTTCTTTAAATAGATCTCCATTACTCCATAACTTACGTACTAAAGTATCATCTTTTTCTAGAATTTCTATTGATTTAATAGTAGCTGCTACATCTGGAGGAGTAACTGCTGAACTAAAGAGAAAGGGTCTTCCCTGCTGTTTTAAATACTCTATCAAAGTTTCACTACCAGCAGCACAACCTCCTACAGTACCAATAGCTTTTGAAAATGTACCAATTTCTACATCAACTTCACCGTGTAAATCAAAATGATCAACTATACCTCTTCCATGGCTTCCTAATACACCTTCACCATGTGCGTCATCAACCATTACTAAAGCATTATATTTTTTAGCTAATTCAGTAATTTCTGGTAAAGGAGCTATGTCTCCATCCATACTAAAAACACCATCAGTAACAATTAGCTTTCTTCCATCTAAATCTGATTTAAGAACTTCTTCTAATGAATCCATATCTCCATGTTTATATACTTTAACTTTAGCTCCTGATAACCGACAGCCATCTATAATACTAGCATGATTTAACTCATCACTAATTATTGTATCACCTTTACCAACTAATGAAGGTATAACTGCTAAGTTAGCACAAAAGCCAGATTGAAAAGTAACAGTTGCTTCTGCTTTTTTAAACTCAGCAAGCTTTTTTTCTAGCTCATTATGAAGGGTCATGGTTCCAGCAATACTTCTTACTGCTCCAGGGCCATTTCCATATTCTTCAAGAGCTTCTTCAGCAGCTCTAATAGTTTCATCATGATTAGCTAAACCTAAGTAATTATTAGAACTAAAGTTTAATACTTCTTTTCCATTAATTTCAACCCAGGCTCCCTGAGGACTTTCTAAAGTTCTAATATTGTTATAAAGTCCTTCTTCTTTTAAATTTTCTAAAGATTTTTGTATATCTTTTTCAAATTCTTCATTCATAATCTAAACCTCCTTAAGGTTTTAAAATTATTTTACCACAATTACCACTTTCCATTAACTCCATACCTTTTTCAAATTCTTCTAAAGAAAATCTGTGAGTAATAACTGGCTCTAGATCAACTCTTCCTGATTTTAGCAAACGCTTAGCTGTATACCAGGTTTCAAACATTTTTCTACCTGTTACTCCAATTAAATCAATTCCTTTAAAAATAACATCATTTGTTAAATCAATATTTACTTTATCATCTGGTAAACCTAGTAAAGCCATACTACCTCCAGCAGTAATTAACTTCAATGCTTGATTTAAAGCAGTTTCATTTCCTGACATTTCAGCCACAAAATCAACACCTATACCTTCTGTTGCTTCATATACTATAGTTCCTAAATCTTCTTCAATAGGGTTAACTACTATATCTGCTCCCATTTCTTTAGCAATAGCACGGCGATAATCATTTGGCTCACTTACAATAATCTGAGTTGCACCAAATGCCTTTGCCACAGAAACAGAAATTAAACCTGCTGGCCCTGCTCCAGTGATTAAAATATTTTTACCTGCTACATTACCAGCAGCAATTGTATCTATAGCATTACCCATAGGTTCCTGTAAAGATGCAAACTCAGCAGGAATAGATGGATCATTTTTCCAAACATCTACAGCATCAATTACTGCATATTCAGCAAAAACTCCATCTTTGTGAACACCTAAAATTTTCATATTATTGCAAATATGCATTTTTCCTGTTTTACACTGATAACAATGTCCACATGGTATATGAGTTTCAGCAGATACAAAGTCACCTTTTTCTATATTTTCAACTCTATCTCCAAGTTCAATAACCTTTCCAGCAACTTCATGCCCCATTATTTGAGGAACATTTATATTTTCTTCCGCCCATTTATTCCATTCATAAATGTGCAAATCAGTTCCACAAATGGAAGTGCTTTCTACTTTAATTAAAATTTGTTCAGGGCCATAATCTGGAATATCCACTTCCTGTAATTCTGCCCCTTTTTCTTCTTTAGTCTTTAAAATAGCTTTCATCTTACCTTCCATTATAATTACCCCCTAATCTATAATAACTCCAATTTCCCAAAAATTATTGATCTTCTCCTCTACTATATTCTATATTATTTATTCATTAATTATTTAATATTTCCTGCCTAAAATTAAATAAATATTTTAAATTTTTTCTAATCTATACAAAAATAAAGCTTTAGAGATAAAATTTACTCTAAAGCTTAAATAAAAATATATTCACTTTTTTACTATCATCTAGGAATTAATAAAGTCTGCCCAACTTGAATATTATTAGGATTACTTAAATTATTTGCTCTAATCAAAGTATTAACACTTACTCCATATCTTTGAGCTATCAGAAATAATGTATCACCTGATTGAACTATATAACGAATTCCCCCTTCAGCAGAAATATCAACATCAGGACTAGTAGGAGTTTGACTCAAATCAACAACTACAGAAACTCTAACCCTTTCTGTTATAATTAAATTTATTTCTACAGTTGATCTAACCCTTATTCTTCGATTATCAATTCTTTGTGCAGTAGTATTTATAACCTCTCCTTCTATAACTACATTCATACCCTCTCTTACTTCATCAATATTTAAAAAATAGGCAAAAGGAATAACTGCAGAAGTAAAATAAACAGGTTGATTAGCTAAATCAGCTACGTAAATAATATTTGCATCGACTGAACCTTCAATAGCTACTCCACCTCTTTCAGCATCTGCTATTAATGAACCACGCAAACGTGATGTTGCCTTTATAATCCGATCAATATCTGGATTACCGGAAGGAATTTCAGTAGTACCTCTAGCCAAAATCCTAGTTCTTTCTTCAGCCACCACTTTTTCAACTATAATTGATCTTCTTTCTGGAAATAATTCAGCTTCAGTAACTATATCTACTGGTACAGAAACTATTTCCTCAACTAAGACTAATATTTTAAATACTGAATCTAGATTAATTCTTAGCCTCCTATTATCAATTTTAATAGCTTCATTATTAATTATTTTTGCTTCAACGAAAGGAGTCATCCCTGCTCTTACCCCTCTAATAACGAAATTTTCTTCAAAGGGAATCCTAATATTTTCATATTCAACATTTCCTGATGTACTAATATATAATAAATCATTTCTAATAACACCTGTAATTTTCACAACATCATTAGCTGTCTCTATTTCAATTATTTGAATATTAGATTCAAGATCTATTATCCTACTGATATCATCTTGATTTCTACTAATTCTTTCAATAGAAGAAAATTCTCGACTAAATTCTCTTTCTCTAATTTCTTTTCTAACTCGAATTTCTTCACGTTCTAATTCAATTTCCTCTCTTTCTTCTATAAAAGAAATTTCTTCAGGAGCAGTAATTTCTATATCACTACTCACAATATATTCTACTCCAATTAGACGCTCATTAATTAAATTAAAATCAATATCAGAAATAATTGCATCTATAGTAACCTCTAAACCTGGACGGGCACCAGGAACTGAAACTCTTTCAGTGAAATTAAAATTTCTTCTAATACTAACCACATTTGATTCTTCTTCTTGAGAAGCATAATAAATAGAAGAGCGTATAATACCACTAAAAACTACACTTGCTGTTCTAGCTTCAGCATTAGTAATTTCCAAACGAGCATTAACACTAACTACTCTCTGAGCTGGAGGCAGACTTGGTGGTATTGCTACATTTCTAATCACTTCACTTTCTACAGTTCTTTCTCCTACTGTCTCACTTATTTGAAGTTGGCCTGCCATCAAATAACCTCCTTTTATTACTTAAGCTTTCTTAGCTTTATTAATTTTTTTACCTTAACAGGCTTAATGTTAAAATTACTTTTATTTAAAGAAATCCCCTTTTTTTTATCTTTTTTCATTAAACTCACCTCTTAAAAAGAAAATATGAACTGCAGGTATTCTCCTACAGTTCATTATATTTATCCTTTAGGATCAATTATATCACCTGGTATACATATTTTTTGGCCTATTTGTAAATTATTTGGGTTTATTTCAGGATTAGCTTCTATTAATGCATCAACAGTTGTTCTATATCTTCTAGCAATTTTCCAGAGAGTATCTCCTGCCTGGATTACATATACAACATATGAAGGTGGACATTCACCGTCAGCCGCTTCAGAAACAACAACTAAATCAGTAATTATTTCAATTTGTATAAATTCAGTAACTTTAGCAAATTTGCGTAAAACAGTAGTTAATTCGATAGTTCTTGGATTTAAAAGGTTATAATTAACTCTTTGTATTGCAAGCTCTACATGAGTATTCATTCCTTCTTCTGCTCCTGCAATTTCTACAAAATTATCAAAATTGAAACTGTCCTCAACATAATGTACAGGTTGAGCTAAATATGGTTCCTCAACATCACCTACATAAAGAGCACTACCTTCAATTTCCCCTTCAATCATAACCCCTTCTCTTTCTGTAGATGCAGTTGATTCAAGAACACGGGCATTAGCTTCTAAAATCCTTTCAATGTCAGGTTTTACTGCAGGTACATTAATTCTGCCAGTAATAGTTTCAAAAACAGTATCTTCACCAACAACATCTTCTACTCTTAATAATTCTCTTTCTACTTCTACTTGATCACTAATAATATCTGTAATTACAATAACTTGTTTTGGTTCAGTAACCTTAACAAAGATCTGAATAGCTACATCAATTTCTACTGTATCTTCATCAATAAAGTCAAATGATACTCTTTTAACTACAGTGTTAGTATAAACTGACATCCCAGGTAAAGCACCAGGTACATCAATTGCTTCACTGAAATTAATATTTCCTTCTAAAAAGTGAACAGGTTGTTGAAAATATGGATCTTCAACATCTGCTACATATATTACCCCACCTTCAATTTCTCCATCGATTATAACTCCATCATCAGTAATCTCACTTTCTGTATTTATAATTTCTGCTGTAGCATTAAGTACTCTTTCTATTGGAGGTTTATTCTCAGGAACTTCGATTCTTCCACTAACAACAGTTGTTACAGTATTTTCCCCTACTACATCTTCAATTCTTAAAAGCTGTGATGTAATATTATCCTCTGGAATACCACTAATTTCAGTAATAACAGTAATTTGTCTATATTCAGTAACTTTAACAAATTTAGTAATGACTGCAGTTACTTCTAAACTTCTTGTTCCTACTTGATTATAAGAAACACGTCTAATATTTAGATCTACAAAGACATTCATTCCTTCTTCTGCTTCAGGAATATCTACAAAATTATTAAATTGAAATGTTCCCTCAGTAAAATAAACAGGTTGTTGATAATAAGGTTCTTCAACATCAGCAACATAGATAACCCCTGCCTCAATCTCACCTGTTATATTTACTCCTCCTTCTTCAACCTCTGTTTGAACATTAATTATATTTGCTGTAACATCAACTATTCTCAAAATATCAGGTTTATTATCTGGAATCTCAATATTACCTGCCAAAGTTTCACTAACAGTATCTTCTCCTATAACATATTCTACTCTGATTAACTCTTCATTAAAATTAATTGCCAAATCATCCGCCTCCTTTCTCAGGCTTTCAATTATAATATATGCTCTTTTAAAACAAACGTGAAAAGACCTTTAGTTAAGAAATATATATTAAAAAAATCTAGAAATTAGAAGTAATTTTTAAATTAAATTTTAATATATTTCAAATGAAAGGAGGAAAATTAGTGAATATAAAATATAATAGAGATATATTTAAATATCCTGCTGTGCAATATATACC
This sequence comes from Bacillota bacterium, assembly GCA_051744825.1. Taxonomy (GTDB): domain Bacteria; phylum Bacillota; class Halanaerobiia; order Halanaerobiales; family DATFIM01; genus DATFIM01. The sequence continues at coordinate 8,343 of JBNJDL010000020.1, forward strand.
TTTACAAATTATTGATTTAACTGAAGGGAAATCTTCTCCAGACTTATCAACTCGTTTTTATATTTTCAAAAAAGAAGAAAACTCAAAATTGAATTTTCGTCTAAAAAACCTTTCAATAAAAAAAGAATATGTAATTAAAAATAATGAATTGGCAATTTTGATTATAAATGCAAGAGTTTATTATATAAAATATAGAGGTTATGAAGTTATTATGGTAGGAGAAAGAAAAAAAGCAAGATCAATTGTTTTTAAAATCACTAAAAAATATTTTTATAAAGATCGCTTATTTTTTTCTTTATATGATTATCAAGATGCTGAAAAAATTGATGGTAAATATTTAAAAAATATATAATACCCACCATAAATTTGGTGGGTAAAAAACACATAAATAAATTTAATTATTTATTGAGACTGTTAGAATCAATAAATAACTGAACTATTAATAGTTCATAATTATTTCCTTCAACAACTGCTATTCCAACTTTATCAAAACGCTCTTCCAAGATATTTTCACGATGTGATTTGCTATCTAATAACTTTTGATGAGCTATTCTTATACTATTAGCTTCAGCAAGGTTTTCTCCTGCAAGTCCATAACTAATATTTTCATTTTTCAACATTTCAAATGGACTACCATAAGTAGGAGAATTATGATCAAAGTAATTATTAGCTACCATATCCTCTGCCTTCATTTTTGCTATTTCACTTAATTTATTATTTAATTCAAGTTTAGCTAAATTATTTTCTACTCTAAACTCATTAATTAAATTAAGAATTTCTCTTTTTTCACTTGATTTTTCTTCTGTAATTTTTATTTCTTCCTCAACAGTTTTTTTAATTTCTGAACTTGTATTTTCAATATCACTTTCTTCACTATCATTATTAGTAATCACTCTAATAATCCAAAACATTAACAATCCTTTAATTGCCATATATATATTATCTTTATTATTATCCCAAATACCTGCTTCAACCTTATTATTTCCTGCAATAAAAAATAAAAAGAAATTAAAAAATAATATAATAGTTAAAAAAGATGATATAATTTTTAAGTAATTTTGATTAATATTCAAAATCTTTCACCTTCCTCCATCTTTTACAGATATTATAACACATGTAAAATATAAATAACTAATGTAATTAATGGAAATGAGTTTTAAAAAAACTTGCATATATAATTACATATGTTATAATTTTTACGATTTGTTATTTTATAAACTATATAATATCTATTAAATAATTTTATTTGAGGAGGAAAATATGAAATTAAAATCAATGACAAGAATTAGTATTATGGCAGCACTGACTGCAGTAGGAGCATTTATAATAATTCCTTTACCAGGAAGTCCAGTACCAGTGACACTTCAATTATTATTTACATTTCTTGCTGGAGGTTTACTTGGTAGTAAAGGAGGTTTTTACAGTCAGCTAATATATCTTCTTTTAGGTGCTGCAGGTTTACCTATTTTTGCTGGAGGAATTGGGGGAATAGGAGCTCTTGTTGGACCATCAGCAGGTTACATATATGGATTTTTAATTGCAGGCTATATTGCAGGTCTTGGTCAAAAAAAGTTTATGAAGAAAGCTATTTATAATTTTATTGGATTATTAATTGTTTATCTGCTAGGAACTATTGTTCTTAAGCTTAACACAGGTTTCACTTTTGCTAAAGCTTTTTCAGCTGGAGTTTTACCTTTTATACCAGGTGATATATTAAAAGTATTTTTGGCAGCTTATCTAACAGCAAAAATTCCATTAGATAAAATTTAACTTGACTTATCTTTTATAATAATAATTAAACCAAGACCTATTACTAAAAAGGGCCAAAATTTTACCCAATAAAAGTGAGGAATCCATACATCCACTAAAAATCCTAAACCAAGAGCTATTAGAATAATTCCAAATATTTTTCTTCTTTCTTTACTTTTTTTTTCTGAATTATCATTATCTCTATAAAGTTCAGGCTCACTATCAATATTTGATTTTTCCGGAATAATAATCCAGGCGATTATATAGGCTAAAACACCAGCTCCTCTGGCCAAAACTATAAAAAGAAAAGCTAATCTTACTAAAGTTGGATCAATATCAAAATAATCTGCTATACCTGCACACACTCCACCGATCATACTCTTATCTTCAGGAGCTCTATAAAGTTTTTTGGCCATTATATCTCTCCTCTCCACTCTTTATAATATTTTTAGATTCTTAATTTATTATACTATATAAAGCTATATCTTGGCAACAAAAAAACTCAGGTTTTTACCTGAGTTTTTTTAATTATTTAACTATAACTTTTGAACCTTCATCAGTTATTTCTCCTATCATAACAGCTTTATCAACACCACTATCATGAAGATCTTTTAATAAATTTTCAGCATTTTCTTCAGGAACAGAAATTAACAAACCTCCTGAAGTTTGAGGGTCAAATAAGATATCAACTTCTATATTTTCAATATTTGCTCCAACTTCAATATCACCTATAAAAGTATCTTTATTATCATAACCACCACCAGGAATTAATCCCTGCTCTGCATAACTTTTAGTACCGTCCATCAAAGGTACTTTTTCTTTATATATAGTCATTTCAGCATTACTTCCATTAGCCATTTCTACAGCATGTCCTAATAATCCAAAACCAGTTACATCAGTACAAGCATTTACATTTGCCTTCTGCATAGGATCAACAGCTTTATCATTTAAGGTTAACATACTTTTTACAGCAACATTATCTTTTCCTCCATCAGATAAACCTGCTTTAATAGCTGTAGCATGAATACCAGTTCCTATTTCCTTAGTTAAAATCAATTTATCACCAATTTGTGCATTAGAATTAGCTAATATATTATCAGGTTGAACAAAACCACTTACTGAAAGACCATATTTAGGCTCATCATCTTTAACAGTATGACCTCCGGCTATAGTTGCTCCAGCTTCTTTAACTTTTTTAGCCCCACCTTTTAAGATCTGAACCAAAACATCATCTTCAAGACAGCTTGGAAAACCTACTATATTCATTGCAATAAAAGGTTTTCCTCCCATTGCATAAATATCACTAAGAGCATTTGTAGCAGCTACCTGGCCATAAAGAAAAGGATCATCTACAACAGGTGTAAAAAAATCAACTGATTGAATAATCGCCTTTTCATCATCTATTTTATAAACAATAGCATCATCTGCTGTACCTAAGCCTACTAAAATATTTTTATCTTCAAAATCAAAATCAACTTGACGCAGAACCTGCGACAGGGTCTTAGGACCCACTTTAGATGCTCAGCCAGATGTTTGGCTATATTGAGTTAAACGTAATTCTTTATCAGACATTGTCATACCTCCTCGTATAATATAGTTTAATATTTAAATGCTTACAACCTCATAATCATTTAAACTTTCTACAATTTCATACATATTACTAATATTGCCAACTTTCAATTCATCCTTTAAACCATAATAATCAAGACAGGTACCACAGGCTAATATTTCAACACCTTTATCTTTTAATTTTTTCAAGCTATCAATTGCATCCTCATTTTTTGTTGGAATATTCACGCCTGAATTCATAAAAATAATTTTTTCTGGAAGAGGATCAACTTCAAGCAAAGAGTGTATAAAACCTTTAATTAAAACATTAGATAATTCATCTTCACCCTTACCTAATTTATCTGATTTGAAAAAATATACTTTTGCTTTTTCTGCTTTATTATTTACTTCAACTTTTTTATCTTCAGTTTTTATCATTTTTATCTTATAATTTTCATCTTCTTCTATTACTTCAACTTCACAGCCATTATTAATTGCTAATTTTTTAACATTATTTAAAGCTACTTCATTATCAACTATAGTAATAATTTCATCATTTTCCTCTAAAGCCTTTTTACTAAGAACTACTGGCTCAGGACAATTAAGTCCTTTAGCATCTATTTCTTTCATATAAAAAAACCTCCTTGATTAATTGAATTCAAAAATAGTATAACATATCTTTAAAAAATAATAAAGCTAACTTATAAAAAATATAAGTTAGCTTTATAGAGAATTTGATATTTATAAAATTTACTTAAAATATACATCTTCTGCATCTGGATCTGCAGTAAATTGAGTTTTATATAATCCTTGATAAACTCCTTCATCTTTAGAAATTAATTCTTGATGAGTTCCTCTTTCTACAATACCTTCTTCAGTTAAGACAAGGATTTCATCTGCATCTTTTACAGTTGATAATCTATGGGCAATAACCAAAGTAGTTCTTCCTTCAGAAAGTTTTTTAAGTGATTTTTGTATTATCTTCTCACTTTTATTATCAAGCGAAGAGGTAGCTTCATCTAATATCAAAATAGGTGGATTTTTCAAAAATGAGCGAGCAATAGAAATCCTTTGTTTTTGTCCACCAGAAAGTTTAACACCTCTTTCTCCAATATCTGTATCATAACCATTTTGCATTTCCATAATAAATTGATGAGCATTAGCTTTTTTAGCTGCCTTTATCACATCTTCATCTCTAGCTGTAAAATTACCATAAAGTATATTATCTTTTATAGTTCCGTTAAAAAGAAAAACATCTTGTTGTACTATACCAATATTGTTACGTAAATCATAAACCTTAATATCCTGAATATTCTTTTCATCTATTAAAATTTCACCCTCATCAATTTCATAAAAACGAGGAAGCAAATTGCAAATAGTTGATTTACCTGCACCTGAAGGTCCAACAAAGGCTACTGTCTGCCCTGGTTTTACCTTTATATTGACATTTGATAATACATGCTCATTTTCATCATAACTAAAACTTACATTATTATATTTTATTTCTCCTCTTACATTACCAAGAGATAAAGCATTATCAGCATCTTTTATCTGAGGCTCTACTGCTAAGAGAGTTGTAAAACGGTTAAATCCAGACATTCCTCTTTGAAATTGTTCATTAAAGTTAACTAACCTTCTTATTGGTTGCATAAACATATTTACATAAAACAAAAAGGCAACAAGTTCACCAACACTTAACTCTCCCCTATAAATAAAAAATCCACCTACTCCTAAAGTTACTAATCGAATTGAATTAATAAAAAAGTTCATGCCAGAGTGGAATTTCGCCATATTTTTCATTGCATATTCACGAGATTGACGAAATTGATTATTCCCATAATCAAATTTTTCTTTTTCATGAGTTTCATTCGTAAAAGATTTTACTACCCTTATTCCACTTAAACTATCTTCAACAATTGAATTCACTTCAGCTATTTTTTCTCTAATATCTTTAAAAGCAGTATACATTTTTTGACCTAATTTTAAAGAAAAATAAAACATAATCGGTAATAACATAAAAGTAAATAAAGCCAACTTCAAATTCATTGTTGCCATTATACTAAATGATCCAATCAACATTGTTGCAGAAATAATAACATCTTCTGGCCCATGGTGAGCTAACTCAGATATGTTATTTAAGTCATTTACAATTCTTGACATAAGATAACCTACTTTATTGTCATCATAAAATTTAAAAGATAATTTTTGTAAATGATGAAATAATTCTTCTCTCATATCTGTTTCCATTCTAATACCTACAACATGACCCCAATAATGGACTATGTATTGTAAAACTAACCTAAGCAAGTAAAGAATAAATAAAAAGATAACTATTTTAGTTACCATATCAAAGTTTTTATTTGGAAAATGAACATCAATTAAATTTTGGATAAATATTGGAAAAATCAAATCAAGACCAGCCATAATTAAAGCTCCAATAATATCCATTAAAAATAATTTCCAATGATTCTTATAATAGCTACTAAACTTTTTTAACATCTAATCCTCCTCTACTACTAAATGATAAAATAAAAAACAAAATTAAATAATTCTTTTTTATTTGTATTTTAGTTTATAATTTTAGATAAAATTTTTTAAAATTTAAATTATACCTTTAATATTTTAACATATAGCATAAATAATTGCAAAGCCTCTAAAAAGGAAAAACAGTCTTTTACTAGAAGTTATATATAGTATCTTTATATTTAATTGATTTTAGGAGTGATTCAAAATGGAAGATTTTTATCCTCTAAAATTTCAAGAAATTTATAAAGAAAAAATTTGGGGAGGTAAAAAATTAAAAGAAGAATTTTCCCGAATAATACCATCTAACAAAACTGGAGAAAGTTGGGAAATTACAGATAATAAAAGTGGAGTTAGTATAGTTAAAAACGGTAAGTTTGCTGGTGAAAATATAAATAATTTAATTAATAAACATAAAAAAGAAATTTTAGGAAAAGAATTAGTTGATAAAAAATCTTTTCCTCTTTTAGTTAAATTTATAGATGCTAAAAAAAAGCTATCTGTACAGGTTCATCCTACAGATGAATATGCCCAAAAAAATAGTGAAGAAAATGGAAAAACTGAAATGTGGTATGTTCTTTCTGCTAAAAAAGGAGCTAAATTAATTTATGGTATAGATAAAAGTACAAATAACAAAAAGCTAAAAAAGGCAACTATTAATGGCAGACTAAATCCCTATCTTAAAGAAATGAAAGTTAAAAAAGGTGATTATATATTCATTCCTGCTGGTACAGTCCATGCTATAAAAGGAGGCATACTTCTAGCTGAAATTCAGCAAAACTCTGATACAACTTATCGTCTTTATGATTGGGATAGAAAAAATAAAAATGGAAATTCAAGAAATTTACATATAGATAAAGCTTTTGAAGTCATTAATTCAGTAAAAGACTTAAATTATAAATTACAATTAAAAAAAGATCTCTATTTTTCTAATAAAAACTACAAATTAAAAATCCTAACTGCATCTCCGTATTTTTTAGTTGAATATATAAATTTAAAAAAAGAGTTTAATTTTAATACAAAAGGTGAAAAATTTCATATAATCATAAATTTAGGAAATGAACTAACTGTTAATTCTAATAGTGATAGTGTTAAGATAAAAAAAGGAGAGACCATACTTATTCCTGCTGCTTTAAATCAAGTTAGCATTAGTGGAGAGGGGAAATTTTTAAGAACTTTTGTACCTAAAAACAAAAATGAAATATATAATTATTTAAGAAGTTATAATTTTAATACAAATGATATTAATTTAATTCCCGGTATTTCAATGTTTAATAATTAAGTAAAAAAAACAGCCTAGAAGAAATTTCTTCTAAGCTGTTTCTATTTTTACAATTATTATTTATCTATTTTATATATTCTAGCCTCATAAGCTTTTAACTGAAATTTTCCCAAACTTTTATTTTCATCAACTTCATAATTACTTATTAATAATTTACTTTTATTGAGATCAATTTCAAGCTCTTCTGGAATTTTAAAAATTGGATTATTATCAAAAAAGTTTAAGATTACAAGTAAATTTTCTTTTTTATCTTTTCTAAGATAAGCAAATATATCTTCATTATCTGCTAATAAAATTTCAAATTTACCATATACCATTGAATTATATTCTTTTCTAAGCTTAATTAATCTTTGATAATAATAATAAACAGAATTAGGATTATTCAAAGCTTTTTTAGCATTGATTTCTTTATAATTAGGATTTATTTTTAACCATGGTTTAGCAGAAGTGAAACCAGCATTTTCTTTATCATTCCAATGCATAGGTGTTCTTGCATGGTCACGACTTCTAGAATTTATAATATCTTTCACCTCTGCAAAAGAAATAATATTTCCTTTTTCCTTTTCTTCTTTATAATAATTAACTGTCTCTATATCATCAAGCTCATCTATACTTTCAAAAACAGTATTTGTCATTCCTAACTCTTCACCTTGATAAATATAAGGAGTGCCTTTTAAAGTGTGTAAAAATGTAGCTAACATTTTAGCTGACTCTACTCTATACTTTTCATCATCTCCAAAACGAGATACCATCCTTGGCTGATCATGGTTACTTAGATAATTACTCTGCCATCCATCTTTTTCTTCTATAGCTTTTTGCCATCTTAATATTATATCCTTTAATTCTAATAAATCAATTTTTTTAGGAGTACTATATTTTCCTCCTTCACCTTCATCTAAACCCATTAAATCAAAATGAATAACCATATCTAATTCATTTCTATTTTCTCCAGTATATTTTGCCCCTTCTTTTGGACCAACCATCACTGTTTCACCAACAGTCATAATATCATATTTACTTAATACTTCTTTATTCATTTCCTTTATATATTCATGTACTTTAGGACCATTAGCAAAATATTCACTACCAGTTAAGCCTTCTTTTTTTCCATCAGGAAATTCTTGATTTTTAGAAATCAAATTAATTACATCCATTCTAAAACCATCTATACCTTTATCTAACCACCATCTCATCATTTCATAAATTTCTTCTCTTACTTTTTTATTTTCCCAATTGAGATCTGGCTGTTTTTTAGAAAATAAATGCAAATAATATTCATTAGTTTTATTATCATATTCCCAGGCTGATCCGCCAAAAAATGACTTCCAATTATTAGGAGGGCTATCCTCTTTTCCTTTTTTCCAAATATAATAATCACGATATGGATTGTTTTTATCAGAAGAAGACTCTTCAAACCATCTATGTTCATCTGAAGTATGATTAACGACTAAATCCATAATTAATTTCATCCCACGCTTATGTACTTTATTTAATAACTCTTCCCAATCATTCATATCACCAAATTTATTAGCAATTTTTCTATAATTACTAATATCATAACCATTATCATCATCTGGAGATTCATAAACTGGATTTAACCAAATAATATCTACTCCTAAGTTATCCAAATAATCAAGTTTTTCTATTACTCCTTGAATATCTCCAATACCATCACCATTACTATCATTAAAACTCCTTACATAAACTTGGTACACAACAGCTTCTTTCCACCACGTTTTATTCATTTCTTTAACCTCCTGCTCTAAAATAAATCTTAATTAAAAAAAGTATAACATAATTTATTTTAGATAACAAAACGGGAAATTATGGTGAAACTTTACTTTTGCTTTTTTCTCTAATTGCTAAATAGGAAGCATATAAAACTAAAAACGCCCCTATACCTTGATTTAAATTAAAACTATCTGAAAAAAGTAATATAGACAGAAAGATACCCACTATAGGCTCAGTCATACTTAAAGTAGCTACTTTAACAGGATTAGTTAACTTAATTCCTTTAAAATAAGCTAAAAAACTAAACATAGTTATTATACTTATAGAAATAGTCGGTAACCAGGCTTTATATTCAAAATTGAAATATAAATTATTTGTTGTACTCCCAATTATAAAAAATGAAATAGAAGCAAATAAACTGGCAAAAGCAATTGTCTCAACAAGTGAAATATCATCTAAAAGATGATTTCCATATAAGGTATAAATAGCATAAAAGAGTGATGATCCTGCAGCAAAGGCAATTCCGATCAGGCTAATTTCTTCTATAGAATTAAGATAAACTAAAATCAATCCAAAGGTAGATATAAATATAGAAATTATTGCTTTTTTACTCAGCTTTTTACCAAAAAAAGCAGTAAAAATCGCTACAATAGTTGGATAAGTATAAAAAACTAACAATGCTAGAGAAGCAGCTATGTAATTTAAAGAAGAAAAATAAAAAAAGTTTTGGGCTGAATAAATAATCCCTCCAAATATAAATAAACTGAATAATTTTTTATAAGTCATATTGATTTTTATACCATTAAGAAATATAAATGCAAATACAAATAAAGCAGTAAGACTATATCTAACAAAAATCAAAGTAAATACACTTACTCCGCCTTCATAAGCATATAAAGCCAAAATAGGTATTGTACCAAATCCAGCAGCAGAAAAAATTGCAAATAAAGAACCTTTATAATTATCATTTAACATAAAAATCATCCTTTTAAAATATAATTGAGGAAGAGCAGGAGTTTCACCTCCTGCTCATTAATATTTAATGATTATTGCTGTTTTAATCTATTAGAATAAACCAGTAATCTTACCATCTTCATCTACATCTATATCTTCTGCAGATGGTCTTTTTGGTAAACCAGGCATTGTCATTA
>JBNJDL010000021.1:0-18039 GCA_051744825.1 Bacillota bacterium
GCAATACAAAATATAGTAAATTTAAATCAAAACAATAATTTTCAAAAAAACAATATAAAAAATAATAAAGCAAATAAAAAGGGAAAAGAAAAAACAATAGATGTACTAATAGATAAAACTAAAAATGCTGAAAAGAGTTTCAAAAAATTAGTTGAAGAAAAAGCAAAAGATAAGGGAATTAATAAAGAAAAATTTGATCTTTCTGAGTTATTAGATATGTTAAAGCTTTCATCTAAAGAACTTAAAGAGAAAATAGCAAAGATGAATAAGGATGAATTAAAAAACTTAGAAGAAATGACACAAATAGCTTTGGCCAGTATACTGGAAAAATTAAATAATGAAGATTTATTAAAAAAATTAGAATCTACAGGTATTTCTAAAGATTTTCTTAAAAAACTTCAAAGTAAGCTTTCATTTATGCAAGAATCTATAACTAAACGAAAAAAAGAGTTGAATATAGCAACAGATGAAAATAAATTTTTCAAACTTAATTCCAATGATAATTCAACTAATTCTAAAAATGATAATTCAACTAATTCTAACAAAGATAAATCAATCAATTCTAATAAAGAAAAAAACAATACAAAAACAGTAAAACTTTCTAAAGAAGGAATCAAGACAGATAATCAAAAAGATTCCAATTCAAAAAACAATCAAGGAAAAACCAATGGAGAAGTTGAAAAAAATTCTAAATCCACAATAAAGCTTAATGGAAGAAAAATCGAAATACCACCACGCGAAGAAATGTCTCAGCGAGAGAAAATATACTATGATACTTTGAGAAAACAGGCAAGTACTAAACAAGAAATTGTAGATAAAACGTCATTAAATTTAAAATCTGAGGCAAAAAATAATTTAGCAGCTGAGATGAATTCAGAATTAAAAGGTAAACTTGATTTTAAAGAATTGAGCAAAAATAATAATTTGAAAAATCTACTTTCGAAAGAGAATTTAACAAATGAACAAAACTCAGTAAAGAGAGTAGAGATGAATAATAGTTCTTCTTTTAACAATTTTTTCAACAATGGAGAAGATGGTAACTTGAATTTAAATTTTAATTTACAAAATTTATCTCAAATGACTCAAAGTAGTGATTCTAATCTTGTTCAAAATAATAGCCAATTTCAATCAGCAGTATTAAATAGTACTCAATTAACTAAGCAAATAACAGATAAAATAAAAGTATTAGATAATCCAGCTAAAAATCAAATAAAAATTCAATTAGAACCTGAATTTTTAGGAAAGTTAAAAATGGATGTTAAAGTTGATGGTTCAAAAATTAATGCTCGATTTATGGTAGATAATGTTTTAGTGAAAAATCATTTAGATCAAAATATTTCGCTTTTACGCTCATCTTTAAGTGAGCAAGGTTTTAATATTGACAATATAGAAATTGAAGCGGAAAATACAGAATATGATATGAGTGATAGTAATCAAGGTGGCTTTTTTGAGCAATTTAATCAAAATGATAGAAATCAAAGAAAATTTTCTTATCAAGATTATGAAGAATTAACTTCTGAAATTTTGAATTTAGATTCTGAAAAACTTGAAGAAATTTTTGAAACTAATCCTCAAAAATTAAAAAAATGGGGATATATGCAAGATAGTAATTGGTTTGGTTATGGAGGTTATTATAGCCAGATGAGCTTTCTGGCTTAAGTGAGGTGATAAAAAATGATGATAAATAGTGCTAATACAGTTGAAGCTTCTCAAACAGCTAGTAACGAAAATAAAAGTGATGAAAGTGCTAGAGATGAACTAGGTAAAGATGCTTTTTTGGAATTGTTAACTACTCAATTAAAACATCAAGACCCTTTAAAACCAATGGATAATACTCAATTTGTTTCACAAATGGCCCAATTTAGTTCTTTAGAACAGATGAATAATATGAATGATACCTTAGGCAAATTTTTGCAAACCCAAAAAATTGCTGATGGTGCATCTTTAATTGGTAAAACAGTAGAAAGTGTTAATGAAGAAACAGGAGAAAAAATTCAGTCAAAGGTCAGTGAAATATCTTTTGAAGATGGAAAGGTATTTGCTAAATTAGAAAATGGCAGCAAAGTTAATGTAGATGGCATAACAAGACTTTTTTAGACTTTGGGCCATAAGAGGTGATTAAAAATGGATGGTAGATTTAGAATTAATCAGCCTATTAATCCAGTTAGACAAAATCAACAAAAAAGTAATGTAAAAAACAATGAAAAAAGCAAGGAAAATCAAAAACCATTTCAAGAAATCTTTGAAAATAAAATAAAGGATAAAAATGAGATTAAGTTTTCTAAACATGCTAAGCAAAGGATTTCTTCTAGAGATATAAAATTAGGAGAAAAGGAGTTTGAAAAATTACTTAGTGGTTTAGAAAAGGCTTCAGATAAAGGAAGCAAAGATTCACTTATTATGGTTGATGAAGTAGCTTATGTTGTTAGTATTGAAAATAAAACAGTAATAACAGCTATTGATGACGAAAATGTGAAAGAAAATGTTTTTACGAATATTGATAGTGCAGTTTTTATGTAAATAATCTATCGGAAAGGCTGGACCTTCTTCGAATAAGGAGGGAGCCTCCTAACACTAACTGATAGAGGTGTTAGTCCGATAAAATTCTAATAGGAGGTTGGATAAGTTATATGATGCGTTCAATGTATGCCGGTGTGTCCGGTTTAGGTGCTCACCAGACAAAGATGGATGTTATAGGTAATAATATATCTAATGTAAACACAACAGGTTATAAAGGAAGCAGAGCGACATTTAAAACAATGATGAGTCAGATGATGTCTGCTTCAAAAGCTCCGCAGGAAGGTAGAGGTGGAGTTAATCCCAAACAAGTTGGTTTAGGAGTTAGTGTCGGTAGTATAGATAATAATATGGAGCAAGGTAATTTGCAATCAACAGGCAAGGGAACTGACCTTGCAATAGAGGGAAATGGATTTTTTGTTGCAAATGATGGACAACAAGATTATTATACTAGAGCAGGTTCATTAAGCCTTGATGAAAGTGGTAATTTAACAAATTCATCAAATGGTTATATTATGCAAGGATGGGAAGCAGATAGTGAAGGTAATATAGACACTGATGCTTCTGAACCTGGTAATATAAGGGTTCCAATTGGAGATTCTATGTCTGGTAAGGCTACAGAAGAGGTTTCATTTGGTGGTAATTTAGATGCTAGAGCAGATGCAGGTGATACTCAAGTTGCAACTATTGATACATTTGATAGTCTTGGAGAAAAACATACACTAAGCCTAGAATTTTCCCGAAACGATGATGGCTCAGGTAATCCAATTAATACATGGTCCTGGGAAACTCAAGGAGATAACTGGGATGGTGGTGGAACTATAGATTTTAATGATGATGGAACATTTGATTCTGCAAGTATTGCTGACCCTATTACTTTAGAAACTCCTGGTGGTGGAGCAGAAGAAGACCAGGAAATAGATGTAGATCTTAGTAAGATGACACAATCTGCTGCTAATTATACAGTTGATGGGCTTGACGCTGATGGTTTTGAAATGGGTTCTTTAGAAGACTTTAATATAAATAGTGCTGGAGTAGTAGAAGGAACTTATTCAAATGGACGTACTCAAGATTTAGCTCAACTTTCAGTAGCTAGTTTTTCTAATCCTTCTGGTTTGAAGAAAACAGGTGATTCATTATATACTCCAACTAAAAACTCTGGAGATGCAAGAAAGGGTACACCAGGTTCAGGAGCTAGAGGAGAAATTTCTGCTGGTAGTTTAGAGATGTCAAATGTTGATTTGTCTGAGCAATTTACAGAAATGATTACAACACAACGTGGTTTTCAGGCAAATTCGAAGACTATTACAACAACTGATCAAATGTTACAAGAATTAGTTAATCTTAAAAGATAATTAATTTAAATAAAGGGGTGGTATTATGATTGAGGTTACAAAAATGAGTGGAGACAAAATAATTATAAATGCTGAGCTCATTGAATCAATTCAGGCCACCCCTGATACTGTTATTACTTTGACTACTAATAAAAAAATATTAGTAGAAAACGAAGTAGATGAAATTATAAATAAGGTAATTGCTTACAAAAAAGAAATAGCATCCTGCCTTAATGTAAAAGAGGGGTGAAGTCATGGACATAATAACAATAATAGGCTTATTAATGGGAACAGGACTCATAATTGGATCAATTATACTTGGTGGAGAAATTTTAATTTTTATTAGTTTACAATCAGCTATGATTGTATTGGGTGGTACTTTTGGTGCAACTATGATTAAATATTCCTTAGAAGAATTAAAAAAGATACCTGCTTTATTAAAAATTGTTTTTAATGATAAAAATATGGATTCTGAAGATACAATAGATATACTAGTGGATTTTGCTGAAAAAGCACGTAGAGAAGGCTTACTTGCATTAGAACAGGAAGCAGCTGATTTAAATGATGATTTTTTGCAAAAAGGTATTCAGTTAGTAGTTGATGGTACTGATCCAGAATTAGTTAGAAGCATTTTGGAAACTAAGTTGACCTTTTTAGAAGAAAGACATCAAAAAACACAAGGCGTGTTTAATACTATGGCTTCTCTTTCACCTGCATTTGGGATGATTGGTACTTTGATTGGTCTTATCCAGATGTTAACTCAACTAGATGATCCAAGTAATATTGGTTCTGGTATGGGAGTTGCTTTAATTACAACTTTATATGGAACTATTTTGTCTAATCTCTTATTCACCCCAATGGCAGGCAAATTAGATATTGTCAGTCAAGAAGAGGTGTTAATGAAAGAAGTTATGATCGAAGGAATACTTTCCATACAGGCAGGTGAAAATCCACGTATAGTAAGAGAAAAACTAACTGCATTTTTAGCTAATGAAAATACCGCTGCTGAAGAAGAGTTAGAAGGGATGGTGAATGAATAAATGCCAAGAAGAAGAAAATCAAACAAAGATAGTGGAGATGATTCTAACTGGATGACCACTTTTAGTGATATGATGACACTTTTACTTACTTTTTTTGTTTTACTTTATTCAATGTCAACAATTGATGCCGAAAAATTTGAAGCAGCTATTTCTTCTTTAAGGGAAAATATGGGTATGTTACCTGGAGGTAGAAGTGTATCTGATGGTGAGTTAGTAGATAGTGGATCATTAGGTTCAGATATTTCTCCATCCCCTAGATCAAATTTGACAGCAGTAATGGCTGAAATGCAGCAATATGTTCAAGAAAAACAATTAGAAGAAGAAGTAAATTTAGAAATGACCCAAAGAGGTCTGGTAGTTAGATTTACAGGTCAAATTCTTTTTGATATAGGAGATGCAGAAATAAAAGGAGAAGGAAGAGATGTCTTAAATAAAGTTGCTGCTGAATTAAAAGATATGCCCAATAATGTTATGGTAGAAGGTCATACTGATAATTGGCCTATTCAAACGGATGAATTTCCTTCAAATTGGGAACTTTCTACAACCAGGGCAACTGAAGTTATTAAATATTTTATAGAAGATCCAGGGATTGATCCAGAGAGATTATCAGCTGCTGGCTATTCCAAATATAGACCATTAAAAGAGAATAATAGTCCAGAAAATAGAGCTTTAAATAGAAGAGTAGAAGTAGTGATTTTAAATACTACTAATGGACAGCAAAATGAACAGCAAAGTGAGCAGGGAGGTGGATAACTTTGGCAGACGAAAACAATGAGAAACAAGGTATGAATTGGATGAAGATGGTTGCTATTTTTCTTGTGATGATAATTGTTGCAGCTGGAACAAGTTATGGAGTAATGACTTATTTAACTCGAGAAAGAACAGAGGAAGAGGAAGAAAAAAAAGAGTTTGGTCCTACATATACCTTAGGTGATTTTACTGTAAATTTAGGAGATTCTAATGGTTATCAATTTATAAAATCGAGTATAGTTGTGGAAGTTGATAATGAAGAGGTTATAACTGAATTAGAAAAAAGGAGTCCACAGGTAAGAGATGTAATAATTTCTACAATGAGAAATGCAGAAGTTAGTGAAATCGAAGAGCCTGGTGCTAAAAAGTTAAAAACAAAAATACAAAATGATATAAATTCCTTATTAGATTCTGGACAAGTTAAAAATGTTTATTTTACCCAATTAGTAGTACAGTAAGGGGGACAAACTATGGCAGATGTAATGTCGCAAAATGAAATAGATTCTCTATTATCTGCCCTTTCATCTGGAGAGGTTGATGTAGAGGAAATAAAAAAGGAAGATGAAGAAAAAAAGGGTGAAGTTAAAAGTTATGATTTTCGTCGTCCTGATAAGCTATCTAAAGAGCAAATGAGAACTTTACAAATGATACATGAAAATTTTGCTCGATTACTTACTACTACTCTTTCTACAAAGTTGAGAAGCATGGTTGATTTTGAAGTAGCTTCAATAGAGCAGCTATCTTATGAAGAGTTTATTCGTTCACTCCCTCAACCAACTATTATTGGTATATCTGAATTGGAGCCATTTACTGGTCAATTTATTTTTGAAGTTAATCCTGATATTGGCTTTGCGATTATAGATAGGCTTTTTGGTGGTTTAGGAGTAAGTATTGATGATTCAAGAGCTTTTACTGATATTGAAAAAGTTGTTTTTAAAAAAGTTTTAAATTGGTTTTTAGGTTCTATGCCCGAAGCTTGGGAGAATATAATCAGGTTAAACCCTCGTTTAAAAGAAATTGAATCTAATCCTCAATTTACTCAAATAGTTCCTAATAATGATATGACCATAATAATAACTTTATCGACTAAAATAGCTAATAGTGAAGGACTTATAAATATTTGTATACCTTATATTTTACTTGAACCTGTTGTAGATAGATTAAGTGCTCAACATTGGTTTGCCAGTACAAGGGAAGAGCAGACAGCAAAACATATTGATACTTTAAAACAACGAATAAAAAGGGCAAAAATTGATTTGCAAGCTGAGCTTGGTCAGACAGAATTAACTGTAGCTGATATGCTCTATTTAAAAGAGGGAGATGTAGTAAAACTAGATAAAAGAACAGAAGAAAAAGTTGATATAAGAATTGGTAGTAATATAAAATATCATGGAGTTGCAGGTACTCATAAAAAACAAAAAGCTATTAAGATAACTGAAGTTGAGGATGATCTAGAGGAAAGAGGTGAAGATGATGAGTGATGATATGTTATCACAAGAAGAAATAGATGCTTTGATGCAAAAAAAACAGGATAACAATGATGATGACAATAGTCAAGACATTGAACTTAATGATGAAGATAAAGATGTAATAGGTGAAGTTAATAATATAGCTATGGGCTCTGCCGCCACAGCTTTATATACTATTTTAAATAAAAAAGTCGATATTACTACTCCTAAAGTAGAATTAATTAAGTTTGAAGATATCATTAATGAATATGATCGTCCCTGTGTTTTGGTAAAAGTGGAATATGTAGAAGGACTGGAAGGTGTTAATCTTTTAATTATTAAAAAGAAAGATGCAGCTATTATAGCTGATTTAATGATGGGTGGAGATGGAACAGACCCTGATGAAGAATTAAGTGAGATGCATACAAGTGCTGTTGGAGAAGCTATGAACCAAATGATGGGTTCAGCATCTACTTCACTTTCAAGTATTATAGATGGAGTAGTTAATATTTCTCCTCCAAATGCTGAATATCTTGATTTAAATGATGCTATTGAGAATAAGGGAAAATATTTTGATCCAGAAGAAACTTTAGTCGCCACTTCTTTTAATTTAAAAGTTGGAGACCTTATTGACAGTCAGTTTAAACAATTAGCACCTCTTGAATTTACTAAAGAATTAGTTGCTACATTAACAGGAAAAGATAGTGGAGGACTAACTGCAAAAGATGATAATAAAATGCAAAAAGAGGTTTCTAAAGTAAAAGAAGAAAAAGAGATGAGTACCAGTGCAGCAAAACAGGATAATACATCTCAAGTAGAAGAAAAACCACAGCAAGAAAGGCAAAATCAACAAGCTCAACAGGGAGTTGCCAGTCCTGCTGCAAGTGCTAATAAAAAAGGAAATGTGAATAAAAGTGAAGAAGAGGTTGCAGTACAGTCTGCTCAATTTCCAGACTTTGACCAGGATTCTGCTCAACCACTTCCACAAAATATGGAGCTTATTAAAGATGTTCCTTTACAGGTCACAGTACGTTTAGGTAAAGCAAAAATGAAAATTAAAGATATTTTAGAATTAGGTGAAGGTTCAATAGTTGAGTTAGATAAATTAGCTGGTGAGCCTGTAGACTTATTAGTTAATGGTAAACTTGTTGCTAAAGGTGAAGTTGTTGTTATTGATGAAAGCTTTGGTTTTAGAGTAAAAGATATAATCAGTCCAATGGAAAGAATAAATAATATTTAAGGAGTTTTAAGATGGAATACAGCTGGGAAATGTTAAAAATCATATTTTATTTAATACTTGTTATAGCAGTGATTTATATATTAGCTCGTTATTTGAGAAAACTTTATTTGCGTCCTAAAGGTGGAGCAAATATGGAAATTGTAGAGCAGCTGTATTTAGATTCAAATGTTAGTTTAAAATTAGTTCATATCAAAGATAAGATAATGTTGATTGGTGTTACTCAAGAAAGTATAGAGATATTAGCTGAATGGTCTGAAAGTGAATTTTCTATTGAAAAAATTCAAAACGATAATAGCATAGACTTTAAAGAAAAATTTAAAGAAGTTATTGCAAAATACAGGCGTGATGATAATGAATAAAAAAAAGTTATTGACTATAGCAATTCTTTTTTTAATATTTGTATTTTCATTTAGTGGGTATATTCAAGCTCAAGATTTTCAATTGCCTGATATAGATTTTGAAATTTCTTCACCTGAAGATGGTGATGGAGGAACGGATTTAGTTTTATCTTTACGAATCTTATTAATATTAACTATTTTGACGCTGGCACCAGCAATTATTATCATGGTAACTTCTTTTACCAGGATAGTTATAGTACTTTCACTTATTAGAAGAGCTATTGCTTTAAATAGTATGCCTCCAAATCAAGTTATAATTGGATTAGCGATATTTTTAACTATATTTATTATGGCTCCAGTTTGGCAGGATATTAATGTTGATGCAATTCAACCTTATGTTAATGAGGAAATAACAACTGAAGAAGCAGTAGATAATACAGTAGAACCTATCAGAGGTTTTATGCTTGAGCAGACAAGAGAAAAAGATATTTCACTTTTTATTAATATGGCAGATATTGAACGGCCGCAGAATCAAAATGATGTACCTACTTATGTTTTAATCCCTGCTTTTGTAATTAGTGAGTTAAAAATTGCATTTCAAATAGGATTTATGATTTACATACCATTTTTGATGATAGATATGGTTGTTGCAAGTATTTTGATGTCTATGGGGATGATGATGCTTCCACCAGTAATTATTTCACTTCCTTTTAAGTTATTATTATTTGTTTTAGTTGATGGCTGGTATTTAATTATTGAGTCTTTAATGAGGTCTTTTTAAATAAGAATTGAGGTGTAAAAATGACTCCTGGTGTTGTAATAGATATTGGAAGAGAAGCTTTATATACAGTTTTATTAGTGATTGCCCCTGTTTTAGGAGTTGGTTTAGCTACTGGTTTATTAGTTGCAATATTGCAGGCCACAACTCAAATTCAGGAACAAACTTTAGCCTTTGTTCCTAAAATATTTGCAGTGTTATTTTCAATTGCAGTTTTTGGACCCTGGATAATGTCCACTATGGTAGATTTTGTTACAAATTTATTTCAAAGTATTCCTGATATAATATCTTAATTAAAAAGCTTTTTATAAAGTAGGATTGATAAAATGAGCTTAGCTGATGTTTTTAGTAATTATACTTATGTTTTTATTTTAATTATGTTACGTTATTTAGGTTTATTTATAATAACTCCTATTTTGAGTACCAGATTTTTAGTAAGCAGATTAAAAGTAGCCTTTAGTTTTTTTCTTGCTTTTATTACTTTACCTGTTATAGTTGAAGAGCAATTTATAGCTATGCCAGATAATCTCTTATTAATTTTAGCTGATGTTTTAAAAGAATTATCTATTGGATTTTTAATGGGCTTTATTGTCTTATTAATTTTTACTGCCATTCAATTAGCTGGCCAATATATAGATATGAGAATGGCCTTTAGACTGGCAAATGCAGTTGATCCCTTAAGTAATTCATCTACACCGGTTGTGGGCCAATTTCAAAATATAATGGCAATTTTATTATTTCTTATTATTAATGGTCATCATATTTTAATTAATAATATATATCGCTCATTTGAAATAATACCAATTGGTGAAGCAGTTTATATAAATAAACTATTTCAATTTATTTTTAGGGCAAGTGGAGACATGTTTTTATTAAGTTTTCAAATTGCCTTAGCTATTATAGGTACAATATTTTTAGTTGATGTTATACTTGGATTTTTAGCTAGAGCAGTTCCGCAGATGAATCTTTTTATAATAGGTTTACCAGTTAAAATTTTAGTTGGATTTTTATTTTTAATTTTATCAATAAACGTTATGGTTAATTTTTATGGTGATGTTTTTAATGAATTATTTAGAGATTTAGAAAAATTACTTAGAATATTAGCTGGTTAAATTATTTTATGATTTTAGCTTTAAAAGAGGGGGTGAGGGTCAAATGGCAGATGATGGAGCAGGTGAAAAAACGGAAGACCCGACTCCGAAACGGAAAGAAGAAGCTAGAGAAAAAGGTCAGGTTGCCAAAAGTCAGGAATTAGGTGGAGCCTTTGTATTAATGGGAGGTTTTTTGGTATTATATTTGATGTTTGCAAATTTAATGAATTATTTGCAAAACTTCACCAAAACTGCTTTTGATGTTAGGACAATGCCAGAATTTGATATCCCTGGTATTTATAATTTAATGGTAGAAAGTTTTATGCACCTTATATCAATGGTTGCTCCGATTATGATTGCATCTGCCGCAATTGGAGCTGTAATTAATTTTGTGCAAGTAGGCCCTTTAATAACAGGAGAGCCTTTAAAACCAAAATTAAGTAATATTAATCCAGTTGAGGGTATGAAAAAGCTATTTTCATTAAAATCAGTAGTTGAATTATTTAAATCTCTTGCAAAATTAGCAATTATAGTAATCTTAAGTTATATTCCTTTAAAAAATAATTGGGATGAAATTGTAAATATTTCTCGCCGTGGATTGACTCCTGGAGTACTTTTCTTTGGAAATTTAATTTTTAAAATTGCTTTACGTATAGCATTGTTTTTGATTATTGTAGGTTTAGCAGATTTCTTTTATCAAAAATGGGAACATAAAAAGAATTTGAAAATGTCTAAATATGAAGTAAAACAGGAAAGAAAAGAAAGAGAAGGAGATCCACAAATTAAGCAAAAAAGAAAAGAAAAGCAAAGAGAAATGAGTATGAATAGAATGATGAAAGAAATGGAAGATGCAGATGTAGTTATTACAAACCCAACTCATATAGCAGTAGCATTGAAATATGACCTTGAAGAAATGGAAGCACCAGTTGTTCTGGCCAAAGGTGAAGGTTATGTTGCCAAAAGAATAAAGGATAGAGCCAAGGAATTAGAAATAGAGATTGTAGAAAATAAGCCTTTAGCTCGCTCTCTTAATGAAATGACTGAAATTGGAGATGAAATTCCAGTAGACCTTTATCAAGCAGTAGCTGAAATATTAGCCTTTGTATTTAAAAATGATAAGAGATATTAGTAATAGAGAGGGGGAAAAAAGTGTCTAAAAATCACTTGATTTTATGTTAAATAATTTTAATAAAAATTCAGATATAATTTTTGCTTTAGCTGTTGTTGGTATTATTATAATGTTTATAATTCCACTACCTCCATTTTTAATGGATATATTATTAGCTACAAATATAACATTTTCTATGGTAGTAATTTTAGTAAGTATTTATATAAGTGAGCCATTAGAAGTATCAGTTTTTCCTTCTTTGTTGCTTTTTGCAACTCTTTTTAGATTAGCTCTTAATGTTTCAACTACAAGATTGATTTTAGGTGAAGGATATGCAGGTGAAGTTATAAATAGTTTTGGTAATTTTGTTGTTGGTGGAAATTATGTTGTTGGATTTATAGTCTTTTTAATTTTAATAGTTATTCAGTATATAGTTATTACTAAAGGTGCAGAAAGGGTAGCTGAGGTTGCAGCTCGCTTTACTCTTGATGCTATGCCTGGTAAACAGATGAGTATAGATGCTGATTTGAATTCTGGATTAATTACCGAACAGGAAGCCAAGGATCAAAGAAAAAAAATAAGACAGGAAGCTGATTTTTATGGTGCTATGGATGGTGCCAGTAAATTTGTTAAAGGTGATGCAATAGCCGGTATTATAATTACTGTTATAAATATTATTGGTGGACTTATCATAGGAATGATACAACAGGGAATGGGCTTTGCTGAAGCAGCTCAAACTTATACTCTGTTAACTGTTGGTGATGGTCTTGTTAGTCAAATTCCAGCTTTATTGATTTCTTCTGCAACTGGTATGGTTGTAACTAGAGCTGCATCTTCTGGAAATATGGGTAATGAGTTAGTTGAACAGCTTACTGGCCAGCCAAAGGCCCTTGTGATATCTTCAGCTGTCTTAGCTTTATTAGCTTTTGTACCTGGTTTACCATTTTTTCCTTTTTTGATTTTAGCTATCTTAATTGGAATTATAGCTTATCTTATGTATAGTGCAGAAATTGCTGAAAAAGAAGAGGAAAAAGAAGCAGAAAAAGAAGAAGAAATAAGCAGAGAAAAAAGACCACAAACAGAAGAACTTACAAATCTTATTCAAGTTGATCAAATGGAGGTTGAAGTTGGATATAATCTCATTTCTTTAGTTCTTCCTGAGCAAGGAGGAGATTTCATGGACAGAGTAGCAATGATTAGAAGACAGACAGCAATGGAAATGGGAATTATTGTTCCTCCAGTTAGAATTTTAGATAATTTACAGCTTGAACCAAATGTCTATAGAGTTAAATTAAAAGGTGTAGAAATCAGTAAATATGAAATTTTACCTGATCATTATTTAGCAATGGATTCCGGGGTGACAACTGCTGATATAGATGGAATAGAGACAACTGAGCCAGCTTTCGGTACTGATGCTATCTGGATAAGTGAAGATCAAAAAGAAGAGGCAGAATTAGCTAATTATACGATTGTTGATCCACCATCTGTAATGGCTACTCATCTTACAGAATTAATTAAAGAACATGCTCATGAGCTTTTAGGTAGACAGGAGGTTCAGGAATTAATTGATAATTTAAAAAATGATTATCCAGCAGTTGTAGATGAACTATTGCCAGATTTAATGACTTTAGGTGAAATACAAAAAGTTTTACAAAGTTTACTCTGGGAAGGGATTCCTATTAAAAATTTATTAAGCATTTTAGAAACACTTGCAGATTATGCACCAAAAACTAAAGATATTCAATTACTTACTGAATATGTGAGACAGGATTTAGCTAGACAAATAACGAATATTTATACTGAAGAAGACGGAAAGCTTTATGCTATAACCCTAGACCCACAATTAGAAGAAGAATTAAGCCAATCTCTTGAGCAATCTGATCAAGGAAAATATCTTGCTTTACAACCACAAAGAGCACAGCAACTTATAGAAAAAATAGCTCAAAATATGCAACAACTTTTACAACAGGGACATGAAGCAATACTTATTACTGCACCTACTATAAGACGACCAATTAAAGAGTTGACATATCGCTCTTTTGAAGAATTAGTAGTCTTATCATATAATGAATTAGAAAATAATGTAGACTTGCAGATACTTGGGGCGGTGAGTTAAATGAAAGTAAAAAAATATGTTGGAGATACAATTCAAGATACAATATTTAAGGTAAAGGCTGATTTAGGTGCTGATGCCATAATTTTAAATACAAGAAAGTATACTAAAGGTGGATTTTTAGGGCTGAAAATTTTTGGAGAAAAAAAGGTAGAAGTTCTGGCAGCTCTTGAAGATGAAAAAGATGAAGATAATGAAAAAACTTTAGCTGAAATTAATGATTTAAAAAATATGGTTAGCAATTTAGAAAAGGGTTGGAAAAAAGAAGAAGAATTCAAAGAAAAACTTAATGAAGAAGTAGGAGAGTTATATGATCATCTTTTGTTACAGGGTGTTGAAAAAGAATTTTGCAAAAATATAATAAATAAAATAGCCCAAAATACTGGTGAAGATGAAAATTTAACTAAAGTAAAATTAGATGATTTAAAAAGAGAGCTATTAAAAATAATTGGTGATGGTCAGGGTATAAAAATTAATAAAAAAAATAAAGTAGTTGCTTTTATTGGGCCAACAGGAGTTGGGAAGACAACTACTATTGCAAAATTAGCTGCTAAGTTTTCTTTAGAAAAAGATATTGAGGTTGGAATGATTACTGCTGACACTTATAGAATAGCAGCTGTGCAACAATTAAAGACTTATAGTGATATAATGAATATTCCTTTAAAGGTAGTTTATAATGAAGATGAATTAAAAGAAACAATGAACAGTGAATTTGCAGATCGAGATTTAATTTTACTTGATACTGCTGGTAGTAGTTGGTCGGATAAAATGCAATTAGGACGTTTAAAAAGTTTTACTAATAAAAAATTAATAGATGAAACACATTTGCTTCTTAGTTTAAATACAAAAAAAGAAGATATTGATAAAATTTTAAATCGTTTTTCCAACTTAGATGCAGATAAAATTATTTTAACAAAAATAGATGAGACTACTAGCTATGGTGATTTAATTAATATTCGGAAAAATTATGACTTACCCTATTCTTATATTACTTTTGGTCAAGATGTTCCAGATGATATTTGTGAGGCAAAAAAAGAAGATTTGCTTAAATATTTATTAGGTGATAAAAATGAATGATCAAGCATCTGCTTTAAGAAAAATGGTAAATAATAACCAGGGGAAAAAAGAAAATAAGCAAGAAAGTAAAGATAAAGGGAATAGGACAAGAGTGATAGCAATAGCTAGTGGAAAAGGTGGAGTAGGAAAAACTAATTTAAGTGTAAATTTAGCCTATGCCTTGAGTAATTTAGAGAAAAAAGTTTTAATTATGGATGCAGATATAGGAATGGCAAATATTGATATTCTACTTGGAGTTACTGCTCCATATAGTCTAAAGCATGTAATAGAGGGTAAATGTTCTGTAAAAGAAGCTATAGTAGAAACTAATAATGGACTTAATATTTTAGCTGGAATTAGTGGTGAAGAAGTTTTTATAGATATGGGAGAAGAAAAAATCAATAGACTTTTTGGAGCTTCTTCACATTTACAGGAAAATTATGATATAATTATTATTGATATAGGAGCTGGGGCTCATCAGAATGTATTAAATTTTATTCAAGCTGCAGATGAAGCACTTATAGTTTTAACTCCTGAACCTACTGCAATTATGGATGCCTATAGTTTAATAAAAATACTATCTAATCATAACTTTAGAAATGAAGTTGCCTTGATTGTAAATATGGCTGATTCTAATAATGAAGGTAGTGATGTAATAAATAGAATGAATAATGTGATTAAAGAATATCTCAATATTAATTTAAAATTCACTGGTATTATTCCTTATGATAAAAAGATAATTCACTCAGTAAAAAAACAAAAATCACTATTTGAATTATATCCTTCTTCAAAGGTGGTAGAATCTTATAAAGATATAGCTTATAAATTAATTGATAAAGAGAAGGAGGAAGATAAATCCCAAAATGTAAAAGGGTTTTTCTCTAAAGTAGTTGGTTTATTTAAAAAAGGCTAGGAGGTGGCTTGAATTACTAATAGCAAAATGCTGAAAGTTAATCAAAGTATAGAAGTAGAAATAAGAAAGGGAGCATATAGTGGTAATTACGCAAGTAAAATTGAAGAAATAAATGAAGATAATATAAAAATTTTAACCCCCTTTAAAAGAGGTGAAATTATACCAGTACATATTGGAACAAATTTAAACATATTCTTTACTGGAAAAGATGCAGCTTATACCTTTCATTCTCAAGTGATTGATCGTTTGAAAGAAAAGGTTAGACTTTTGGTAATTACTCCACCTGAAGAGATAAATAGAATACAGAGAAGGGATTTCTTTAGACTAGATGTAAAAAAGGATGCTAAATATAGAAAGGTAAATGAGGAATTAGAGCCTGAAGAAGAATATTTAGAAACATCTACTATAGATTTAAGTGCAGGAGGAGTGAGATTAGCTTTAGAAAGTGAATTAGCTAAGGGTGACCTTATAGAAATAATAATTGATATACCTGTTTTAGAGGAAGAAATTATTGGAGAAGTTAGACAAATTTATAGTTTAAAAAATGGTAAAGCTGCTGGAATAGAATTCAAAGGAATTTCACAGCATACTAGAGATTCTATAATGTCCTGGTTATTTGATTATCAAAGAAAATTAAGAAAAAAAGGTATGTTATAAATGAGAGAAAATATTTTATTTTCGTTATTTTTGGGAATAATTTCTTATTCATTAACAGTATTAATAAATTTACTAAGAGGATTACACCTTTCTAAAGTTCTTTATAGTGGAATTATAGTTTTTATTTTAGTTTTTATCTTGATTTTATTATTAGTGACTTCTTTAAGTTATTTTAGTTCCAATAGTTCAAAAAATAAAAAAGGAAAAAAGAAAGTTAAATCAACTAATGAATCTACAAATAATGAAAAAGAAAACAATAAGCAAAAAATGGAAAATGAAGAAGATGAATTTTCTCCTATGGATCCTACAGTACTTGAAGTTGAAGAGGAAGAAAAATAAGGAGAGTATAACTTATGATCAATAATCTTGAACTTTGGAAAGAATATAAAGAAAAAAATAATAAAGAAGCTCGCGAAAAATTAATCAAAGAATATATTTCTATTGTTAAATATCAAGCAGGTAGAGTGGAAATTATGCTTCCAGATTTTATCGAAAAAGATGATTTAGAAAGTTTTGGGATTATAGGTTTACTCGATGCAATAGAAAAATATGACCATAAAAGAGGTATAGAATTTAGCACTTATGCCAGTAAAAGAATAAGAGGGGAAATTATTGATCATCTTAGAAGTTTAGATTGGCTTCCCCACTCAATGAGAAGAGAAGCAAAGAAAATCAAAAGGGAAGTAGAAGAATATAAAAATAAAAATGGTAAAAAGCCAAGTATAGAGGAATTAAGTAAAAATTTAGATATCTCAAAAACTCGAATAAATACTATTTATTATAAATTATATACCTCACAATGGGTTTCTTTAGATCAGGATTTTGGAGATGGAGAAAGCACTATCATAGATATTTTGAAAAATAAAAATACTATTTCTCCTGATAAAGCTCTGGAAAATAAAAAAAGCATTAATTTACTTGCTCAAGCTATAGATAAATTAGATGAGAAAGAAAAATTAGTTGTTTCTCTTTATTATTATGAGGAATTAACTCAAAGTGAAATTGCAGAAATAATGGATTTATCTAAGGCAAGAATTTCACAATTACATAAAAAAGCAATACATAGGCTTAGAGGTTTTTTGAGCCATAAAAAAGAAGAGTTAGTTTAATGGGGGAGGGGCAAGAAAAATGGTTAAGTCTGTAGAAGTAGAAGCTAATAATGAGGATGAAGCATTAAAAAAGGGGAAAAAAGAATTAGAAAAAAAATATTCTCTTGAAATTAATAAAGATGATCTGGAGATTAAAATCTTATCTAAAGGAAAAAAATTCTTAGGAGTTTTTGGAAATAAAAAAAATAAATATCAAATAAAAGTTAATAAAGATTTAGAAGAAGATATTGAAGATATAGTTGAAGAAATTGAAATAGATGGTGAATACAGTATTAAATTTGACCCTGAAGGAGTTTTTATAAAAATAACGCCTCCTGAAGGAAAGGGTAAAAATGTTTCTTTAAAAGAAGTAGAAGATGAATTAAATGAAAAAGAAATTGTAGAGATAGATCAAGAAACTTTAAGGGAAGCTGTTAGAGAAGAAAAAAATGAATGGGTAAAAATTGCACCAAGAAAAGAAGAGCTTGATAAAGATTTTCAAGTTGAAATTAATATTTCAAAAGATAAATTTAGATCATTTTTAAATTATGAACCTGCTTTTGGTGGA
>JBNJDL010000022.1:0-17722 GCA_051744825.1 Bacillota bacterium
AAAGTAATGAGCCACAAAAGATAAAATTTTCTTTAAGTAAAGATGAATTTGAAGAACATGTGGGAAACTGGTCAATTTTTATTTATATTGATAATAATTTAATAATTCATGAAACATTTTTAGTTTACTAATGGAGCCTATTAAATGGGTTTCATTTTTTTTATGATTAAAAATATGTAATATAATGAAGGAATTAATCTTTCTATCGAAGAATTATATCAATATCTATCTTATTAATTAGTTTTTTTGATTTAATTTTACAACAGTTTGTCTTTCTGTTCCATTATAATTGATAACAAGAGAAATATTTTCACCAACTTCTTTTTCTTTAATCATAGTCAAAAGATTTTCTGGATCTGTAATTTTTATATTATTTATTTCGAGTATTACATCACCTTTTTTTAATCTGGCTTTTGCAGCTGGACTTTCTGGGTGTACATATTTTATATATGCTCCTTTTTCATTTTTTAAGCCATATTTATTAGTAATTTGCATAGGGATTTTACTAACAGTAATACCAAGCCAGGGGCGTGAGATTTCTCCCTTTTCTAAAATTTCTTGACTAATATTGAGAGCATAGTCAATTGGGATGGCAAAACCAATTCCCTGTGCCTGTGAGAGCATGGCAGAATTTATACCTATTACTTCTCCAGAAAGATTTACTAGTGGACCACCGCTGTTACCAGGATTTATAGGTGCATCAGTCTGAATGTATTCCTGATAAACGGTTTTTTGGGTTTCGATAATACGGCTTTTAGTACTTATTATACCTGAAGTTACTGTGAGTTCACTTCCTAGATGGTTGGCATAGGGACTTCCAAAGGCCACAACAAATTCACCAACCCTTATTTTAGTAGGTTCACCTGTTTTAACTGTGGGAAGAAGATAGTTGAGTTCATTTTCAGCAATTTTTAATACAGCAATATCACTGCTTTTATCAAAACCTACAACTTCAATATTTTTTAAAATTGTTCCATCAAATAGTTCTATGTATACTTTATCAGCATTTGCTATTACATGTTCATTTGTGAGAATTATACCATTTTCATTGATAATAAAACCAGATCCAAAAAATGTATTATGAAAATTATTACCATCTTTTTTTAGGACCTGAATACTTACTACAGAAGGAGTTATTTGATCTACTACATTAGATATAGCATAGCGCTGAGGAATTTGTTCGGCAGAACTCGTGGAAAAGGTGGAAAAAATAAAAATTGACAATAGAAAAAATGATATCATTTTTTTAATTAAATTCATAATATTCACTCCCTTTTTTATATTCTAACATTAAATCAAATTAAATGGTAGGGGGAAGAATAATGAAATTTAAAAATTTACTAAAATATATTTTATGGACTAAGTTAATTTTTTTGGTGATTATAGCAATAATTTTTGTCATTTTATTTTTTAATATTAACTCTAAAGCTATAGATTCAGAAAATAAAAGAGATAAATTGAAAGTTAATGTTACAGCTGGATTTCAAGGGCAACAGGCTCCTGAAGGTTGGGTTCCTTTAACTATAGAAATAGAAAATACAGGAGATAGTGATTTTCAAGGAGAGTTAAAAATTGAAATATTAAAAAGAGATATTTTGGCAGCTGATAATAATATCCAGACTACTTCCTATAAAAAAATAATAAATATTGAGAAAAAAAGAAAGAAAAATTTCCAAACTGTAATTTTATATGAAAAAGATTTTTTTGCTATCCCCCATATAAAAATTTTAAGAAATAATAAAATAATTTATGATAAAGTTTTAGAATTAGATCTTAAAATTGATTATTCTTCAAATATTTTGATTATAAACCAGTCAGGTTCTGGATATGATTTTTTACAAAAAGACAAAAGTGGTGATAGTAATCGAATTTATTATTTGCAGCCAAAACATATGTCAGAAGATTGGCTTGCTTATAGAGAAATGGATTTAATTATTCTTGGTAGAGGTGATTTTAGTAATTTAAACAGAAAACAGATTGATGCAATTAAATACTGGGTTAATCAGGGAAACAAAATCGTAATAAGTGCTTCAGGAGATTTTTTGAGCTATAATTCACAGTTGATAAATGAATTATCTCCATATGATTATGTTAAAAAAGAAATGATAGAAGTAGATAATAGTCTTGCTGAAATCTGGTATCTTCGTGATTTAAAAAATAATTTATTATTAAAAGATGGTAATCTTCCACAAGTTATAAAGGTCGATAAATTTGGAGGAAAAATTATTTGTGTTGCATTAGAACCTCTGGTTATTTCTAAAAAAGAAGAGTTATATTTTAATTTGTTACCTGAAATGGAGGAAAAAGGCTATACTGATTATGCCTTCTTAGATAAATTCTTTGATGAATTTGCTGGAAATATAGAATATCAATATCCTGAGTCAATTTATTTATTATTAATATTTTTAATTTTCATTATATTTGTTGTTTATTTGTATCAAAAGGTGATTAATGGGAGCTCTAAAATAAGTGTATTTTTAGTTATACTTATAATTTTTTCTCTAATATTTACTTCATTATTTTATATAACAATTGGCAGAAAAATTATTAACGATAATAATATATTATCTGAAATAGCAATTATAGAGATGAGACAGGGAAGTAAGCGAGTTTTTGTAGAAAGTTATTTTTCTTTTCTTTCGCATTTTGATAGTGATACTTCTTATTATATTAATAGAGATTATGGTTTTCTAGATGGGATATTCAAAAAGGCTTCACTTAATAAAATAAAAAACTTCAATTTGCAAAATAGAAAAATTAATATAAGAAAAAGTGAAGATGAAAAATGGCAGACAGGTCAATTTAGAGCCTATTATCGTAGTGAGTTGCCATTGAAATATAAATTGATTGATGAAGAAGATAAATATATATTTGTCTTTGAAAATAAAACTGGACTTGATATAAAATATCTTTCTATTTTTTATAATAATCAGTGGTTTTATGCTAATGAAATAAAAATAGGGGAAAAGGAAAATATAGATATTGAGAAAAATGAAATTAGTTATAGAGAAAATAGATCAAGAGGCTTTAAAGAAACCGTAAATATGGATAGTTATCTTAGTGAAAGAGTTTTAAATGAGGTTATTAAAGAATTAACTAATTATCAGGTTCAACTTGATGAAAGAATAATAATATTTGCTTTAGTTGAGGGAAAAGGATTAGAAGATAGTGTTAAATTTGAAAAAGAGGGAAAAAGATTATTTAGTGGTGTCTTTTATCTACCGCTAGATGTAAAAAAATTGATAGCTGAGGAGGAAAAATGATGTTAAAAAATTTATTATTAATAATAATAGCTGATTTAAATAAACATTTCAAAAGTAGAAAATTTATGATAATAAATATACTTTCAGCTCTCATTCCAGCTTTAATAGTCATTTTATCTCTTTCATATAATAAGTTTAATATAGATCAATTTCCTCTAAATGGTCAATTATATACACTTTCTGTTCTTTTAGTTCTTTCTTTTATTAATTTAAAAATTTTATATAGTAGATTTAATTTTTCTAATGGAAAAGTTGCTCAGGAATGGAAAAAAAGGTTGAATTGCAAATATTTTACTCTATATTTTGCATTATTTTTATCATTATTAATTCAAAATATTATTTTGGTTATTTCAAATCTTCCTTTAGGATTTATGGTTATGGCCCTTGGAGGATTGAGCTTTTCTTCTCTTAAAAAATATTATCTTGTTTGTTATTTTATTATAAATCTTTTGGGGATTATTGCAATATTTTTAAATGAAGTATTTAAAAATACAGGAGCTATGATTACAATTTATATTTATTTGATCTTTGTTAGCTTGATAATTTTTTCTCCAAATAGAATGGAATCAGCTATATATATTGATTTGAATTTTTTGCCTTATTTATTGATCTTAGCACTTATCTTTTTCCTATTATTAATTTTTCCTGCCTTTCATAAATTAATAAATAAAAATAATGGGGAGGTGTGATTTTGAAAGATAGAGAATATATTTTGAAACGAGTAAATAAAATAAAAAATGAGTATAAAAAAGTCCAAATTTTTAAGTGGGCATTACGAGGTATAGTGCTATCTTTTCTACTTGTATTAATATATTTATTTACTATTGCTTTTACTAGTATTATTTTTTCACAAATTACAATTGCAATTATTTTCATTCTCCCTATTTTGTTGGCAGTTATTTTTTCAATAAAAAAAGAAATACCTGAAAAGAAAGTAATAAAAAGAGCTGATAAAGAGTATGGTGTGGAAGAGATGTTAATAACTTATCTTGATTACAGAGATAAATCTTCTGATAATCCTTTTTTAGAACCTTTAGAAAAGCAATTGGTAGAGATTATAAAAAGAATTCCTCGAGAAAAAATTTTTAAATTAAAATGGGATCCCGAACTACAACTTATAGGTCTTTTAATTGCAGCTATAATTTTTATGACATCTTGGTTTAATATTGGAAATGTGGAAATGACTAATAAGATGGGATCTGAAAATATTATTGATGAAAGTAATAAAATTGAAAAAGAAGTATCAATAGAAAAAATTGAGCTTTTAGATCCTCTCAAATCCAGTACTGAAGAAGAGAAAGATACAGATATAAAATCAAGTGATCTTGCTGATAGAGAAAAAATAAAAAGTGGAAATTCTAATCAAGAACTTAATAGAAAAATGGATGAAGGGGAAAGTGAAAAAAATGAAGAAGAGGATATGAGTGCTCTTAAAGATAGGCTTGAAAAAATGGAAAAAGATAATATTGGAAGTCAAAGTCAGGCTGAAATAGATGGATTGGAAGGCGAAAAAAAAGAAAATGAAGATAAATCTTATCTCTGGGATGATAATGAAAATAGAGATAGATTAGCAAATAATGAAGATAATGTATTTAAAAAAGGGGAAGAAGAAAAAGAAAAACAAAATGAAAGTAAGGATACACCGGGTCCTTCAGAAAAAGAAGGCGATAACAAAGTAAATAATCAAGAAAAAAACTATAATGTAATGGATGAACAAAAATCGGGAAAAGGAGAAAGTGATTTGAAAAATGAACAACAGGGTGGCGGAGGTCAAAGTAGTGATAGTGAAAAAACAGGTGCTAATCCAGGTGGCCAGGAAGATAAAATTGAATATAAAGATGATTTTGCCAACTTAGATAAATCAGGCAAAACTGCTAAATTAAAATCTCAGCTATCTAATGAAAGTTATCTAAACACTTTTTTAAAAGAAAATTATACTCCACAAAATATAGCTGCAAGTGATAATTTACTTGATAGTTATCTACAGCATCGCAATTTTTTGCTTGATGCCTTGAGAGAAGAAAATATTCCTTCTTATTATAAAGAGATGGTAAGAGATTACTTTACTATTATAAAAGATTAAATTAACATAGAGGAGGTAGTTAAGTTGTTTGCTGAAAAAACAGAAGAAATTAAAAAGAAACAAAAAAGATTGCAAAGTGTAAAAAGTGAGTTAAAAAAAGTGATAGTTGGTCATGAAGAAGTACTAGAACTTATGCTTACTTCATTATTATGTAATGGTAATATATTATTAGAAGGAGTACCTGGTTTAGGTAAAACAAGATTAGTTAAGAGTTTGGGAGAAGTGCTTGATCTTAATTATTCACGTATACAGTTTACACCTGATCTTATGCCTGCAGATATTATAGGGACTAATATATTGATGGAAGAAAATACTGGAAAGAGATATTTTCAATTTCAGGAAGGTCCAATTTTTGCTCAACTTGTATTGGCAGATGAAATAAATAGGGCTACTCCAAAAACTCAATCAGCTTTATTGGAAGCCATGCAAGAAAAGAAAGTTACGGCTGGAGGAAAAAGTAGAATTTTAAAAAAGCCATTTTTTGTTCTAGCAACACAAAATCCGCTTGAAATGGAAGGGACCTACCCTCTCCCAGAAGCCCAGGTAGATCGTTTTTTCTTTAAATTGAAAGTTGATTATCCTGATAAAAAGGAATTAATAGATATTATAAATATGACAACTATGGGTAACGAAGCAGTAGTAAATAAAATGATAAATGCAGAAGAACTAATTGAAATACAACAACTCGTTCGCGAATTACCTTGTGCTAAAGTAGTAATTGATTATGCAGTAAACTTAGTTATGGCAACTCAACCTTATCAAGATAAAGTACCAAAAAGTGTAGCAAGATATGTAAGATATGGTTCAAGTCCACGAGGAGCTCAGGCTCTGATATTAGCAGGAAAAGCAAGAGCTTTTCTAAAAGGCCGTTATAATGTAAGTATAAATGATATAAAAAAGGTAGCTAAAGCTGCTTTAAGACATCGAATTTTACTAAATTTTGAAGGAGAAGCAGCTGAGTTGAAAACTGAAGATATTATTGAAAATGTAATTACTTTTTTAAAAGAATAGAGGTGTAATTCATGCTATTTGATGAAAGTTTTTTGCGGCTGCTAGATCGCCTTGAACTATTGCTTCGTGTATCGAGAAATACAAGTCTTAGTGGTGAAAAAATGAGTAGAGAGGATGGAATTGGACTTGATTTTAATGATTACAGGCAGTATGAAATTGGTGATGATTACCGATATATTGATTGGAATTTGTATTCAAGATTGGGACAGCTTTTTCTTAAGGAATTTGCAGCAGAAAGGGGAGTCAATATCCATTTTCTCATAGATAAAAGTCAGTCCATGTTGTATGATAACGGTAGAAAATATGATTTGGGTCGTAAACTGGCCGGTGCTCTAGGTTATATTGCCCTTAGCCGTTTTGATCAAGTAGAAGCACTGTTTTTTGGTGATAGACCTGCAGAAAGTAGTGGTAAATTATATGGTAAATATAAGCTCAAATTTTTATTTGATATCCTGGAGAACACTGCAGGAGGAGGAAAAACAGATATAAAAAGAATAATAAATTATTTGCTGAGAAGAAATAAAAAAGCTGGTTTAGCAGTTGTTATATCAGATTTTCTTGATGAAAGTGGTTTTTTTCCTGCTCTAAAACTACTTAAAAGTAGAGGATGGAGAGTGCTTTTATTACATATTGACGACAAAGAAGAGTTTTTTAAAGTTAAAGGACAGTATATTTTAAAGGACATTGAAACAAGCGAAAAAAGGGATATGGTAGTAGATGAAGAAGCTCTAAATTATTATAAAGAGGCAGAAAATGAATTTTTTAATGAACTATCTAATTTTGCTCGAAAGTATAGATTGAATTATTATAATATAGATGTTGATAGATCGCTTGAGGATATTTTACTTGGTGTATTAAAAAATAAAGTATATTGAGGAAGGAATGATAGATGTGAATTTGCTAAATCCTTCTGCTTTTTCTCTTTTGTTTTTGCCCGGATTATTTATTGTTTTTTATATACTGCAAGGAGGTAAAAAAGAAAAAGAAGTAACTTCACTTATTTTCTGGCAGCAGATTGAAGAGAATAGCCATTCTTTTAATGTGAAATTTAAATTCAAAACTGATTTATTGTTTTGGTTACAATTAATAATAATTTTGTTATTAATTTTTACTTTATTTCAACCTGTGATTACTGAAAAAAATGAAAGAAGGAATAGAGTGATTATAGTTATTGATCGTTCTGCTAGTATGAAGGCTGAAGATATTGGGAATACAAGATTTTCTCTTGCAATTAAAAAAGCAATAAATAAAGTTAATAGACTTTCTTCTGGAACTGAAATAGCTTTATTATCAGCAGATTCTAATCCAGTTATGCTGGTTGATTTTAGCTTTGATAGAGAAATTATAAAAGAAAAATTGAGACAGCTAAAAGTAACAGATGTGGAAGTTAATATTAAAAAAACTTTAGAATTAGTTGAGTCTTATAAAAATAAAGATGATAAGGTATTTTTCTTTACAGATGCAGCTTTTTCGTATTATGATGATTTTCCTGAAAATACAGAACTGATGACTGTAGGAGAAAAAGCAAATAATATGGCTATCAGTAATTTTTCTGTCAGAGAAAAAAGCGGTCTACCTGGACAATACAGTCTTTTTTTGGAATTAGCTAATTTTAGTGATAAAGAAAAGGAGATTGCCTTAGAAATAAAAAGAGGTAGATTACTTATTATCCGTGATAGATTGAAAATTAATGCCAATGAAAAAGCTAAAAAAGAGTATGATTTACGTATAAATGAAGCAGTTGACTTTGAAATTGATTTAAAAAATGAAGATATTTTATCTGCAGATAATTCTGTTAAATTTCGTTTAGGAGAAGATTTAGATGATAATTTTAAGGTTTTATATCTTGGTAAAGATAATTATTTTTTAGAAAGAGCATTTTTGGTAATTCCAGGGATTAATTTAATTAAAATGAAAGATAATCCTGAAATTTCTTTAGAAAAACTGAATTCTGGAGATTATGATTTATATATTTTCAATGAAAAAAAGATCCCTGATGATTTTAGAGCTAATATTCTCTTGATTAATCCTTCTATTGAGAATTTTGATTATGAAGAAAACAATAAGGAAGAAGTTATAGAAATTATGACTTGGGAAAAAGAAAATCCTCTTTTTCGTTTTGTAAATCTACAGGGTTTAAAGCTAAAAGGGGCTAACTATGACTATATAAGGGAAAATGGTACGCCGATAGCCAGGACTATGGAAGGAGCAATTATTTCAGTAGAAAGACAAAATCTATATAGAAGGGTTAATATAGGCTTTAGTCTTGACCAATCTAACTTTAGTCTGCAGGCAGGTTTTCCAATATTTCTTATCAATATGATAAAGTGGTTAAGACCGGATTTTCAAACTCCCGCCTATAGTATGATTAATACTGGAGATAAGTATAGATATTATCCCCCGGCAGGTGAAAAAATAGAAAAAGTGATTTCTCCTAAAGGTAATGAATTGAGTTTTACTAAAATTGCAGATAGCTATCTCATAGAAAATACAGTAAACAAAGGTATCTATACTATAGTACTGCAGAATGGAGAAAAAAATTATTTTTCAGCTAATTTACTTTCTGAAGAAGAATCAAAACTTAATCAAAAGTATGAAATGAAATCTGTCACAGAAGACAATGATTCTTCAAAAGGAAAAACTTCATTAGAAAAACAGGATTCTACTACAAAAACAGTTGTTAAAAATGAAGAAGTTATTTTAAAAAGATTATGGCCATACATTATATTAGTAGTTATTATTTTTCTTTTATTTGAATGGTATATATTTCAAAAAAATTATTAAGGCAGTAGAAATAAGGCAGGGGGTGAGAAAAAAATGACTAAATTTTTGGAAAGTAATTATTTATATTTATTTATTTTACTTCCTATTTATATAATAATTTATTTCAGATATAATAAATCGAAAAAGAGAAGTAATAATTTTTCTTTAAAGAAAATTTCAGTGCTAATTTTACGTTTAATTATGGTGTCGTTGCTAATAATTGCCCTTTCTCAACCAGTAATAAACACATATAGTCGTAAACAGTCAATTGTTTTTTTAGTTGATAGATCTGATAGTTTAGGAAAAGGTGCTGTTGAAAATTCTTTGAGTTTTTTAAAAAATTCTCTTTCTGAGAAAAAAGAAGAGGATAAATTTGCAATTGTTTCCTTTGCAGAAAAAGCAGTTACGGAAAAGGAACTAAGTAAGGAAAAGTATTTTTCTGGATTTGAAAATAAAGTAAATGGAAGCTTTAGTAATATAGAAAATGCCCTGAAAAAAGGAATTGAGTTATTAGATAAAAGTCAGGGAAGAGTAATTCTTTTAAGCGATGGGGAAGAAAATTTGGGTAATAGCGAAAGAATTATCAATGATTATAGAGATAATGATATTAATATTGATGTGTTTAATCCGTCTGGTGAAAATACGCAAAGTTTGTTCATTGAAAATTTAATTTTACCAGGGAGAATTAGAACAGCTTCTTCTTTTGAGATGAAAGTTTATATTAATAGTAGTGAAAAACAGCAGGGAAAGCTCAGACTTTATCATAATGAAAAACTGGGGAGAGAAGAAATAATTGAATTAAACAAAGGTAATAATTATTTTGAATATAATATCACACTGTCTGAACCTGGTTTTCATAGTTTTAGAGCTGAAATTGAAGGTGATAAAGACTACTATAAAATGAATAATGTTCTCTCTGCTTATGTAATTGTTGAAGGAGCACCTCATATACTTTGTCTTGATGGGGAAGGAAAAATGACAACGAGGTTTTTAGAAGGATTACAGGAAAACGGATTTGCTGTAAGTAGAATGGAATCAAAATATTTTTCTTATAATCTTAGAGAATTACAAAAATATGATGCTGTAATCATGGAAAATATTGCAGCAGATAGTCTTAACTTAAAACAGATAAAAAATATTATATCCTATGTAAGTGATACTGGTGGAGGTTTATTGGTAATGGGAGGAGAAAATGCTTTTGGAGCCGGATCTTATACTAAAAGCCCTTTAAATGCCCTTCTTCCTTTAAATTCAGAAGTAAAAAGTGAAGTATATTTTCCTACAATTTCTATATCGATTGTTTTTGATAAATCTAATAGTATGAAAGAAATACAGAGTCCAAAAGGAAATTTGACAAAATTAGACCTGGCAAAAGAGGCGACCATTGGTGTGATTGACCTTTTGGTAAAAGAAGAAAAATTGGGAATCATAGCTTTTGATACAAACTCTACTGTATTAGCCCCTCTTCAAGCAGTAAATGATAAATATGTTTTGTATGAAAAATTTTCACAGATTAGCTCAGGTGGAGGAACAAATATATATAGCGGTTTAAAAGAAGCTCATAAAATGTTAGAAGAAGATGAAAGTTCAGTTAAGCATGTGATTCTAATTTCTGATGGTAAATCCTCTCCAGCAGACTTTGATGCACTTATTTCAAAATTTAATAAAAATAAGATTTCATTGACTACTGTTGCTGTGGGGGGAGATGCAGATAAAAAGTTGATGAAAAGGCTGGCTCGGGAAGGCAATGGTGAATACTATTATACTGATACTATTAAATCACTACCTGCAGTTTTTTCAGCTGAGGCCAAAAGAATTACAAATCCTTCTATTATTAATAAAAAAATGAGGGTTAATGCTACTGGAAATCTAAAAAGCATTAGTAATATAAATCAAGTAAATATTCCAGTATTAAATAAATTTAATGCTACAACTCAGCAAAAGACAGCTGACTTGTTACTATATACAGAAAACAATTTTCCGGTAATGGCTAACTGGCGTTATGGATTGGGGAGAACTGTTGCGTTTACTGGGGATTCAGGTAGTGATTTTGCAGTTGATTGGACGGAATGGAAAGAATATGATCAATTATGGTCTGATATTTTAAAATGGTTAATGAGGTCTCAAGAAAGCAACTTATTTCATCCATATATAGTACAAAAAGATGACAAATTTCTAATAAAAGCAGATGTTATAAATAATGATGGTGAATATGTAAATCATCTTGACATAAATACTGTAATAAGTGGCCCTGGTGATTATCAAAAAAAGATAAACTTAGATCAAAGAGGTCCTGGACTTTATCAGGCAGAAGTTGAAGTCGGAAGCAGAGGAACTTATCTTTTTACTATGAACTGGGAGGATAAAAGTGGTAGTATGAAACATAATAGTGTTGGTTATGTATTAAGTTATTCACCGGAATATTTACCTGCTGATGGTAATAAAGTACTGGAAAAAATGGTTGATGAAACTAATGGAAGGAAATTAGAAAATCCACAAGAAGTTTTTAGTTATCGACCTCGCTATGTAAGTGGAAGAAAGGATTTATGGCATATATTTGTATTTGTTGCCCTTATAATATTTATGATTGAAATAGCACTTAGAGTTGTCAGTTTTAATCTTCTTCGGCGTTTTTTATACAGTATAACAAATCGAGTAAAAACTTTTGTCGACAGTCTTAGTGAAGATTCTAAAGATATATAAAAATTTATTATAAAACTACAGGTAGTTTAATAATAAATTTTGCTCCTTCCCCTAATTTACTTTTAAGATGAATTTTCCCATTATGATTTTCAATTATTCTCAATACTATTGATAAACCTAAACCAGAACCTTTTCCATAATCTCCTTTAGTAGTAAAA
Organism: Bacillota bacterium; assembly: GCA_051744825.1. Lineage (GTDB taxonomy): Bacteria > Bacillota > Halanaerobiia > Halanaerobiales > DATFIM01 > DATFIM01. The sequence goes on from JBNJDL010000022.1 coordinate 11,982, forward strand.
AATGGTTCAAAAATTTGAGTTTGAGTTTCTTTACTTATTCCAATCCCATTATCTTTAATTATTATTTTAATAAATTCATTATCTTCATTAACTGAAATCATAACTTTTCCACTACCTTTAGGTTTTATAGCATGTCTTGCATTTATAATTAGGTTTAAGAAAACTTCTTCCATTTGACTAGAGTCTATTAATACCTTTTTATTAGTATTATATTCTTTTACAACTGAAATCCTTTCTAAAGTTAACTCATTTTTTTGAATTTGAATAACTTTATCTATAATTTTTTGAATTAAAATCTTTTCCTTATGTAATTTACTAGGTTTAACCATATTAGTTAAATTAGATGAAATTTTTTTACCCTTCTTACATTCACTTACGATGGTGTTAAATTTGTCTTTTAGCTTAATAATATCAATTTTTTCCCTTTTTATTTTTTTTAATGAAAGTTGAGCTGTTGCCATTATCACAGCTAAAATATTGTTAAATTCATGAGATATATTATAAGATAATCTGGAAGCTGTATTTAGTTTTTCTAAATTAATTATATAGTTTTCCAATTTTCTAATTTCAGTTATATCTTGTACCATTCCTTCAGAAGAAATAATTTCTCCTTTATTATTTCTTGTATGTTCACATTTTTCGTGAATATATCTTATTTCATTTGAATCAGCTTTTATAATTCGATGCTGAATTTCATAACCTTTTTTATTATTTTTAATTGATGTGTTATAAGTTTTGTCAACTTTTTCCCTATCTTCTGGATGTATTCTTTTTAGGAATGATTTATAAGTAACTTCAAACTGTTGCGGATTTAAACCAAAAATTCTATAAACTTCATCTGTCCAAGATAAAGTATTTGTTTTTAAATCAAAAGTCCAACTACCTATATTGGCAATTTTTTGAGATTTTTTTAATAATTTTTTGTTTTTCTTTAAATTTTCTTCAGCTGTTTTTCTTTCTGTTATATTAGAAGTAAAACCATCGATAATAACTATTCCATCTTCATTTTTATTTATTCCTGCATTCATTGATAACCAGATAATACTGCCATTTATTTTTTTTGCCCTATATTCAAAATTTTTTACTTTTCCATTTTTTTTAATTTTTCTTATAAATTCTTTTCTTTGTTCTGGATCAATATATAAATCTTTTTTTAAATCTTTGTAGTTTTGCAAGGCTTCTTTTTCATTTCTACAACCCAATATTTTCGCCATAGTTGGATTAATAGATAGGGGTTTTCCGGCTAATGTTGTTTTAAAGATACCTATAGGTGCCCTATTTACAAGTTTTCTATATTTATTATCATTTTCTTTTAATTTCATAAGAACACACCTTCTTTTAAAATAATTTAAAAATATATTACTAATTACCTAATTCATTATTAATTTACAAATTCCTTTAATATTTCAAAATATAAGAAAAAAACTTTTATTAATTTAAATTTCTGTAAAGGGTTAAACTTAAACCTTTTTCAGGATCATAATCCACATCTACTTTATCAGACATAAGACCAACAAGGGTAAATTCATTGGAATACTCTTGTTGTCCTGTTAATTCCCAGTAATATTCTTCCATTTCAGGTTGTTTTTCTACATTAATTAATTCTCTCATTTTTTCAATTATTTCTTCTGAAATTCCTCTGGAATTATCTTCAAATTGTATTATATATTTTTCCTTATCTATTTTGATATTAATATCTATTTCAGTAGAATTATGCATAAGAGAAAAAAATAGAATTTCATCAAGCATTTTGACAAGTCGCATTTTTTCGTGTTTCATATTATTATCATTCCTTTTTTAAGCCATCCAGTAGGGGATATAAAAATGTTGCTACAAGTCCACCAGAAAAGCCATTATTATATAGGTTTAAACCACCATGCAAATAAGTTACATTCATAACTACGGATAAATGTAAAAACCCAGCAATTATTCCACTTAAACTTCCAAAAAAACCTGCTATTGGTGCCAAGGTAGTAGAAAATAGTAGAGCAAGGATGAATGCAGGGTCATGAAGAGCCCACCCCTTTGTTAATGCTCCTAGTAAAACACCTAAGACTATCGGTCCTGTATTAAATGGATGTTTACCAAAAGCTGAAAAACCTACAATGGTAAAAATTCCTCCTACAGTTGGTCCATTTAGGGGAGCTTTTATTATTATAAGTAATAAGGTATATAAAAGACCCATAATTCCCATATTTATTAAAGTTAATGGAAAACCATCTGTAATAACAAAATCAGTTACTGCTCTACCTGATCTCTGCCATAAATTTTTTAATTTATTAATAGATAAATTATTTTTGCTAGTTAATATAAAACCAAGTATAACCATTGATAAAAAGTAAAAACAAAGACAAATAAATATTATTTTAGTATACTCTGTTGACCATAAAAGATGGGCTTGAGAATCAAAATTAAATGATCTAAATGTAGATAACATAACTGTTCCAATTATACCTGAAGTAAAACCTACATTATATAAATTAAAACCTTCATGAGCTACAAGGACATGTGAGGAGATTGGAGGTACAATAAAACCAATTATTATCCCAATTACACATCCCAGTAAAATTCCAAAAATACTAAAATCAAAGGTATAAGCTATCTGAGTCACCATAGGGGCTAAAGCAGTTCCGAATAAAGCTGGAATAATATATTTATTAAATTTTTCTTTTTGATAAAAAGAATAGCCCCAAACCCCGATAATAATTGGAATAACATTAACTAAATTCTTTCCAAAAAGTGAAAATCCTGCAATAGTGAATATAGCAGCTACACTTAAGCCATTGATTTTTGTCTTGATTTTTTTTATTAATAGCAAAGAAAATAAACCAAGTAAACCAGAATTTAAAAAAGCTGCCCCTAATCCCCCTACCATTAAGTAATCAGAAATCAATAGATCAGTTGAAAAAATGATTTTATAAATTCCATTTAGTATTTCGTGAATAGGGGTGGATAAGAATGCAAAGGTTAGTATAACTAGCATGTATAATCCAATTATCATAAACTTAGAATTATTTGATATTCTTTTTTTCATTTTCATCTCCTAATAAATCAATTCATCTATTATATTGAATTCATAATTTTCTTCTTTTAAAAATTCAATTAATTTTGGTAAGGCTTTTACAGTAGATTTATTATTAATATTATTGTGAAGTAAAATGATTCCCCCTAAATGATGCAATCTTTGTATTCGATTAACAATTTCATAGTAATTACTTTGGGGAATATTCCAATCATAACTATCTATAGACCAATTTACTATTTTCCAGTTTTTTTCTTTTAAAATTTCGATAGTTTGATCATTTATAGCTCCAAAAGGGGGACGTAATAATCTAGGGAATTCACCAGTTGCTTTATTTATTCTTTCTGAAGTCGGAATTATTTCTTTATCAATAACTATATTACTTTCCATTTCACGAAAATTGGGATGAGACCAGGAATGGTTTCCTATTTGATGTCCTTCATTTTTTATTCTTTTGGCTATTTTGGGATGTCTTTCAACATTTTCTCCTAATAAAAAGAAAGTTGCTCTTACATTATTTTTGGCCAAAATATCTAATATTTTTGGAGTATTAACTTTATCAGGGCCATCATCAAAGGTAAGAGCTATTCTTTTTTTTAAATCAGGTCCTTTAACAAAAAAAGTATCTGGATATTTTAAAGCCTGTTCTTCCATTATTTCACGTAAATCTTTTAGTTCTTTTTCTGGTTTTTCAATATGATTTTTGTTTTCATTTTTTGGTACTTCAGCTTCACTTTTCTCATTAATCTCTTCATTTTTTTCAGTTTTATTATTTTTTTGTGGTAAATTTTCTCCTGCAAAATTTAGATTATCTACTAAAAAAAATAAAGTTAAAATTATAATTATAAGTATACCAATTCCTAATAAATATTTTTTTCTCATTTTTTCTCCTTTTTTATTTGATAATGATATAGTTTAAAATACTATTTATTATATTTTTCTTGTTTATTATAATTTATACGTTTTTTGAAATTATATTTAGGTATTAATTTAGTATTAAAATAATTTGATTATAAATGAAGTTAATTATCTAAGACTTTTTGTAATAAGAAGGGAGAGGTATTTAATGAAAAAAGATAAATTATTTGATATTTGGCCTGTGGTTGACATTTGAATAGATAAATTGGGAAAAGATGCTTTTAGTAGCTGCTCCAACCTGTACTTGATTCTGAACACCAGTAAATACCTATACTTTTTTGCTGATTTTTGAATTTAGAGTAATAAGTGGAGCTTTACTAGCCCTTGCTCTCGGTTTTATTCTAGGAATGGCTAAGAAATTAGGGTTGCAAGAAAATTAGATTTCTTTTAAAATTAGTTTTTAAAGGATGAAAATATTCTTTGTTTTTTTACAAGATTTCATATTTTTTGCCGATCAACCCTGCGGTATCTTTCCAGTTCTTCCTTATTTAATGTCTGTAATACTGCTATTTTAAACGTTGACCGAACTGCCAGTCTCTGTTCTGGATTAAGAAAAGTCAAATTATTCCCGTTTTTTTGCATCAATAAACTGTCCTATTTATATCAACAAAGTGTTATGTTTAAATTAATTCAATTTAAATATACTTTGGTTAATTTTTAAAAATATTAAAAAATTATGATTGGGTATTGTAAGTATTGAAGGAATTTATTTATTTTTGTATAAATAGTAAAATATAGACTATCAAAAAATATTGATTTTTTAAAAGATATTATAAAAGCTATCAAGCTTATACTCAGGAAAATTTGCTATGCTAATAATACTGGAATATAGGTAATTATGATATTTTTACCTACTCTAAGAAAGGAGAGAATAAGGAATGATTTTTTCTAATAAATCAAAATTTATGATTTGTATTTTCATAGTTTTAGTTATTTTAGCTGGCCATAATATTATAAATGCAAGTGAAGCGACTATTATAAAGGAGGAATTAGTCCAGATTGAAGGAGATTCGGATGAGGGTTTTCATTGGGATTATTTTCTTTATATACCTATGATATTTTCTTCAGGAAATGAAGCTAAGTATAAAAAATATATGATGGTTGAACCAAATAATACTGGCCAAACTAGTGATGATTACGAAACTAATGTCGAGGCTGCTAAAAGAAGAGCAGAAGATAACTATATTGCCAAAGAACTGGGAGTTCCTATTTTGGTTCCTGTATTTCCAAGGCCTAGTACAATTGATGGTGCTGATAAAGATGGGTGGGCTTACTATACTCATTCTTTGGACAGAAATACATTAAAAATAGAGGTGGAGGAATATAAAAGAATTGATTTACAACTTATTTCTATGATTGAACATGCTCAGTCACTTCTAGAAAAAAGAGGTTTGGATTTAAACAAAAAAGTTTTTATGAATGGTTATTCTGCCTCAGGAACATTTGTTAACAGATTTATAACTATTCATCCTGATAGGGTTCAAGCTATTGCTACTGGGGGAATAAATGGCTTACCAATTTTACCATATGATAATATAAAAGATGAAAATTTGATATATCCAGTTGGTATTTATGATTTGAAAAATTTAGTCAATAAAGATTTTGATTTGGAAGCTTACAGAGATGTTCCCCAATATGTATATCTTGGTGAAGAAGATGCTAATGATACACTTCCTTATGATGATGCATTTGGGGATACAGAACGAGAAATAATTATTAATGTGTTTAATACTGAACCTGTAAATGAAAATAAACCGGAAAATTCATATATTTTACTGGAAAGATTCAAAAAAGCAGAAAA
>JBNJDL010000023.1:0-17484 GCA_051744825.1 Bacillota bacterium
GGAATTAAAAAAGGAAAAGAATTAAAATTTGTAATTCCTGGAGGAATTTCAACTTCTATTTTGAGAAAGGATCAGTTGGATGTTGATTTTAGCTATGAAGATATTGAAAAAGAAGGTAGTGGTTTGGGTTCAGGGGCAATTATAGTTGTTTCTGAAAGTAGAAATTTATTAGATTTGATGCTAAATGTTTCAAGATTTTTTATGGATGAAACCTGTGGAACCTGCTTTCCATGCCGAGAGGGGAATCGGCAGATTAATCGAATGTTAAGAGAAGCTGAAAATGGTTTTACTGGAAGACAGAAGAATTTAATTGAAGACATCGGTGAAACAATAAGATTGGCTGCTCGTTGTGGCTTAGGGCAGACCTCTCTGAATTTTATAAAATCAATACTTGACAATTATCAAGAAGAATTGATGATAGGGAGGGGAAAAGCATGATTAAATTAATTATAGATGGTCAAAAAATTGAAGTAGAAGAAGGTACTACTATTTTGGAGGCTGCAGAAAAAATTCATATTAAAATTCCTACCCTATGCTATGAAGAAGGATTATCAATTTATGGTGGATGTCGTTTATGCGTAGTTGAAATAGAAGGTGAAGACCTTCTAAAACCAGCTTGTGCAACTAAAGTATCAGAAAATATGAGAGTTAAAACACATTCTCCTAAAGTAAGAAAAGTACGAAAAAATTTATTTGAGCTTATTATTGCTTCTCATGATATTAGTTGTGAATTGAATTGTTTAACCTGTAGCAGATCTAATGCATGTGATCTAAAAGAAGTTGCTGAAGATATTGGTATAACAGAAATGAGATTAGCTCCAATTGATAAAGGCTATAAAAATGATCATTCTAGTTATTCCATAGTACGAGAACCTAATAAATGTATTACTTGTGGACGTTGTATTAGAAAGTGCGAAGAAGTACAGGGAATTGGTATTTTCACTACTGCCAATAGAGGTCCTGCTACTACAGTAACAACTTTTGAAGATAAAGGTATTGGTAATGTAGAATGTACTAACTGTGGGCAATGTATACTTGCCTGTCCTACTGGAGCATTACATGAAGTTTATCATTATGAAGGTGTCTGGCAAGAGCTTAATGATGAATCTAAACATGTAGTAGTACAGACTGCACCTGCTGTAAGAGTAGCTTTATCTGAATCTTTTGGAGAAGAACCGGGAACAATAGCTACAGGTCAGATGGTAGCAGCTTTAAGAAGAATGGGATTTGATAAAGTATTTGATACTAACTTTGCTGCTGATTTAACAATTATGGAAGAAGGTACTGAGTTAATTGAAAGAATCAATAAAGGTGGTACCTTACCTTTATTTACTTCATGTAGTCCTGGTTGGATCAAATTTATAGAACATTTTTACCCGGAATATTTAGAAAATGTGTCATCATGTAAATCACCTCAGCAAATGTTTGGTTCATTGGTAAAATCTTATTATGCTGAGAAAAATAATATAAACCCTGCAGATATAAGAGTAGTTTCAATAATGCCCTGTACTGCTAAAAAGTATGAATCTAAAAGAGCAGAATTGAAAAATGATGTTGATTATGTATTGACTACAAGGGAATTAGCTCGAATGATAAAAGCTGCCGGAATTGATTTGGTAAATTTAGAAAATGAAGAATTTGATAAAATAATGGGTACCTCCAGTGGTGCAGCTAATATTTTTGGAGCAAGCGGTGGAGTTATGGAAGCTGCTTTAAGAACTGCTTATGAATTAATTACAGAAAAAGAACTTGGAGAAATAGATTTTAAAATGTTAAGAGGTTTGTCAGGAATTAAAGAAGCAGAAGTAGAAATTGATGGTTTAAGTGTCAAAGCTGCTGTGGCTCATGGTTTAGGTAATGTCAGAAAATTAATGGAAAAAATAAAAGCTGGAGAAAAGTATCATTTTGTTGAATTTATGGCCTGTCCTGGCGGTTGTATTGGAGGTGGGGGCCAGCCTATTCCTACAGATGATAACATTAGGGAAAAAAGAATCAAATCAATATATGATATAGATAAAAATAAAACCTTAAGGAAGTCACATGAAAATCCATATATTCTGAAATTATATGAAGAATTTTTAGGTGAACCTGGAAGTCATAAGGCTCATAATCTGCTTCATACTGAGTATATAAAAAGAGGAATTTAAAAAAAGAAGTTAAGGAAAAAGAGGGAGAATATTCTCCCTCTTTTATTATGCAAAAAAAGATGTTAAAATAAAATATAAGAAATTTAATGCTTTAGATAATATAATGAGGTGTTTTTATTGAATGAAAATAATTTAAATTTTAAAAAAGGTGATATAATAAAAGTTAAAATTGATGATTTAGCTTATGGAGGAGAAAGAGTTGGTCATTATAAAGGAATAGCTGTTTTTATAAATAGAGGAGTTGTAGGTGAAATAGTTAAAGCGAGAATATATAATCGTAAAAAAAATTATTTGAAAGCAGAATTTTTAGAGTTAGTAGAAAAATCTTCAAAAAGGGTAGAACCTTCCTGTGATATTTATGAAAATTGTGGAGGTTGCCAGTTGCAGGAAATAGATTATGAGTATCAATTGAAATTAAAAAATAAGATAATTAAAGATCAGATAAATAAAATTGGTGAATTAAATAATTTAAAGTTAAATAAAGTTATTGAAATGGATTATCCCTGGCATTATAGAAATAAAGCACAATTTCCCTTAAAAGAAAATGAAGAGGGAGAAATTATGGCTGGATTTTTCAAAAGAAGAAGTCATGATATTGTACCTTTAGATAATTGTCCTATTCAACATCAACTAATTAATAGAATTACTCAAAAAACTCTTAAAATATTAAATGATTATCAAAATTTGAGTATATATGATGAAAAAGAACATAAAGGTTTTTTACGTCATTTAATAGTTAGAGTTGGAGTTTGTACAAATCAAGCCTTAGTAGCCTTTGTAACTAATGGAAAAAAAGATAATAAGTTAAGAAAAATTGCTCAAAGAATAATGGATAAAGTGCCTGAATTGGTAGGGGTTATGCAAAATATAAATACTAAAAAAACTAATGTAATATTAGGTGAAAAATCAAAGATATTAGTTGGAAAAAACAGATATAGAGATTATATAAGTAATAAAAAATTTGATATTTCTTTAGAATCATTTTTTCAAACAAATACACTTCAAAGTGAAAAATTATATAATTTAGCATTAGATTTTGCTGATTTTAGTGGAAATGAAAATTTGATTGATTGTTATTGTGGAACTGGAAGTATAGGATTATATTTTGCAAATAAAGTGGATAAAGTTATTGGTATAGATATAAATAAAGAAGCTATTAAGGATGCTAAGCATAATAAAGAAATTAACAATATTGAAAATGCTGAATTTATGGTAGGTGACGTAAAAGAAAAAATATCTAAGATAATTGAAAATAATGATAAAAAAAATATGGTTTTAGTTTTTGATCCACCACGAAAAGGTTTAGATGATAAGATTAAAGAAATACTTTTAAAAAAAGAAATTAAAAAAATAATATATATTTCTTGTAATCCATCAACTCTTGCAAGAGATATTAAAAAATTAAAAGAAAAATACAATGTTAAAAAAGTACAAGGTGTGGACATGTTTCCACAAACTTATCATATAGAAAGTGTTAGCTTATTAAAAAGAAAATAAGGGAGGAACTAATATGGATTTTATTTTGATGATTTTTTTCGTTATTTTAACAGGTGTAGGTTTAATATATAATAATGAAATTGGAGTTTTTGTTGGATTAGTTTTGGCTCCATGGCAATTAATTAAATTGCGTAAAAATAAAAAGTTAAATCTAGTTGTTATCATCATCGCCAGTATAACGGGTGCGATTTTTTTAATTATGATGCAAAAGTGGATTATGCTAATTTTATTTTTACTCATTGAAATATATAATTTTTGGGCAAATAAAAAAATTGAAATTGATTAAAACAACTTGACAAATAAGTTTTTTTATTATATAAAATATTATAGATTAGAAAAAGGGGGATGAATACAATGCCGACTTACTTATATGAATGTGAAAATTGTGGACGTTTTGAAAAAATGCAAAAAATTTCGGAAGATGCTTTAGAAGAGTGCCCTGAGTGTGGTGGAAAAGTAAAAAAAATTATTGGAAATCCAGGTATTGTTTTTAAAGGTTCTGGCTTTTATTCTACTGATCATGGTAAAAGTTCAAAAGATAGCGAAGAAAAGGCTTCTTAAAAAATCAAAAAAATTTCTATATAATTTGACATAGTCAGATTTATTTGATACTATTTTTTCGAAGTCGAAAAGGGAAGTAAAAAATATTTTTTTGACTTTGTATTATTATCACTCAAAGTCAACTGCTGCTAAAAATTGATTAACTTGATAAATTTAAGGTTTAGGATATGTTCAAAGGAGTTTGAATATATTCTAAACCTTTTTTTGTGAAATAAAAATAAAAAATAAAGAGAGAGAGGTGTAATTAATTTGAAAATTGAAGTTAAAAACTTATATAAGATTTTTGGAAAAAATAAAAATAAAGCTATATCACTTTTGCAAGAGGGGAAAGGCAAAGATGAAGTTAAAGAAGAAATTGGGGCTACTGTTGGAGTAAGTAATGCTAATTTTGAAGTTGCTGAAGGCGAAATATTTGTCATTATGGGATTATCTGGCAGTGGAAAGTCAACTTTGATAAGATGTTTAAATCGTTTAGTAGAGCCAACAGCTGGTGAAATAAATGTTAATGGAACAAATGTAATGGATTTAAACAAAGATGAATTAAGAGAGTTTAGAAGAAAAAAATTTGGGATGGTTTTTCAGAACTTTGCCCTTTTTCCACATAGAACTGTTCTAGAAAATGCAGAATTTGGTTTAGAAATACAGGGTGAAGATAAAGAAAATAGAAGAAAAAAAGCTAAAGAAGCTTTAAACCAGGTAGGTCTAGATGGCTGGGAAAATGAACATCCAGATCAATTAAGTGGAGGTATGCAACAGAGAGTTGGTTTAGCTAGAGCACTTGCAGTTGACACAGACATATTACTTATGGATGAGCCATTTAGTGCCTTAGATCCTTTGATTAAAAAAGATATGCAGGACAAATTATTAGATTTATATGAACATATAGATAAGACTATTGTATTTATTACTCATGATCTTGATGAAGCTTTAAAACTTGGAGATAGAATAGCTATAATGAAAGATGGGGAAATTGTTCAAGTTGGTAATCATGAAGAAATTTTAACTGATGCTGAAAATGATTATGTAGCTGAATTTGTTCAGGATGTAAATAGATCTAGAGTTCTTAATGCAGAAGATATTATGGATAAACCAGTTGCTTTATTATATGAGCAAGATGGTCCAAGGACTGCTCTCCATAAAATGAGACAAAATGAGTTAGGGAGTATATTTGTGGTTGGTAAAAATAGAAAGTACAAAGGAATTATAAAGATAGAAGATGTAGTTGAGGCTATTAATACTGGTAAAAAGAATATAGATGATATCATTTTCGATGTACCTAAAGCTGATCCTGATGAGTCATTAGATGAATTATTTTCCGAGATTGCAAATTTAGATACTCCAATGCCTGTACTTGATGATAATGATAAATTGCAGGGCGTTATAGTAAAAACGAGTGTAGTTGCAAATCTTGCTACTGAAGATGTTAGTTAAAAGTCTATATATAAATCAAAATTACTATATTTATAGTTTAATTTAGAGGAGAATTTAATCAATAATCTTAGGAGGGATGATGTTAATGAAAAAGCAAGTAATATCAATTATGTTGGTTTTGGTTATGGGATTAGGTGTTTTAGGAGTTGCAGCTCCAGATGTTCAAGCTGCAGAAGATGATGAAGTAATAGATTTTGGTTATGTACAGTGGCCAGGAGTAACTGTGAAAACTCATGTTGCTATGAAAGTAGCTGAATATTTAGGATATGAAGCAGAAATGACAAGTGGATCACAGTCAGTTGTTTTTAAAGGACTAGATACTGGAGATTTAGATCTTTTCTTAGGTAATTGGATGCCTACAATGAAAATGCACTATGATGAATATGAAGAAAAGGGTTCTGTACACAACGTAAGAGTAAATTTACATGATGTTGTATATAAAACTGCTGTCCCAGAATATGTATATGAAGCAGGAGTTACTTCTCTTGAAGATTTACATGAACATGCAGAAAAATTTGATAAAACAATTTATGGTATTGAGCCTGGAAATGAAGGGAATATAATAATTTCAGATGCAATAGAAGCAGGAACTTATAATCTTGATGGTTGGAATATGAAGGCAAGTAGTACAGGTGGAATGCTTACATCTGTAAGACGAGCAATTGATAAAGAAGAATGGATTGCTTTTAATGGCTGGAAGCCCCATTATATGAATGTAATGTTTGATATTAAATATCTTGATGACCCAGAAGGAATTTGGGGTGAAGGTGAAAAAGTATATTCTGTAGCAAGAACAGGTTTCGAAGAAGAGAATGCAAATTATTATAAATTTATTGAACAGTTTAAAGTTCCAGCTCCTGTGCAGAATGAATGGATAAATGAATATAAAAATAAAGATAAAGACCCTGAAGTAGTTGCTGAAGAATGGATTGCTAATAACTTAGGAGTAGTAAATCAATGGGTCTTTGGTGTAGAATCTAAAGATGGAAGAATGGCAAGAAAAGTTATAGCTGAACAAGTAAGTAATTGATTAAATAAAAATATTAAATAAAAAAACTAATTCTAGCGGTGCCCTTTTGAAGGAGCCGCTAGAGAATTATTGATAAATAAGGAGGGTGATTACAGTTACAAATATTATAAATTTACTATCAACAAAAATACCATTAGGTAATTGGGTAGAAAATTTTGTAAACTTTCTAATAGAAAATTTTAGTGGACCATTTGATGTTTTTTCTAGTTTTATAGGTACGATGATAGGTGGAATAGAAAGCTTATTAGCTTTTCCTCATCCATTTGTTTTAATTTTGATTTTTGCATTAATAGCCTGGAAATTAAAAAATTATAAATTATCTATATTTGTAATCTTAGGTTTAGGACTTGTCTGGAATTTACAAATGTGGGAGCCATTAATAATTACTCTTTCATCTATAATAACTTCTGTTGTCGTAGCTTTAGTTATAGGTATACCTATTGGAATTCTAAAAGCTCATAATAAAGTAGTGGATTATATTACTAGACCAATATTAGACTTTATGCAGACAATACCACCATTTGTTTATTTAATTCCAGCTCTAATGTTTTTTGGATTAGGTAATGTTTCAGGGGTTATAGCTACAGTTGTTTTTGCAATAGCTCCTCCAATTCGTTTAACTTATTTAGGAATAAAACAAGTTGATGAAGAATTAAAAGAAGCAGGCCATGCATTTGGCGCAGATTGGAAGCAACTTTTATTCAAAGTTGAATTACCAGGAGCTATGCCATCTATTATGATGGGAATCAACCAGTGTATTATGCTCTCATTATCAATGGTAGTTATCGCAGCAATGATTGGAGCTGGAGGCTTGGGTAAACCAGTACTTCGCTCATTAACAGTTGTAGATGTAGGTTTAGGTTTTGAAGCAGGACTTGGAGTAGTTATTATAGCTATGGTATTAGATAGAATGTTTGGTAGAGATTAATTATTCAAAAATTATATAGCAAATATATTTTAGAATAAAATATATAAATTTTTTAGACCTAACTAATTTAGTTAGGTCTTTTTGTTTTTTTAGAATAATTTTAGTTAATGGTGAAAAACTAATTATTAATAAATATAGAAAGGGGAATTATGTGACTAAAAAAAAGAAAGTTATATATTTATTGTCAATATCTTTAGTAATTATTTTCACCATTAGTTTTGCTCTAACTCCAAAAGCTAATACTGCTCGAAGAACTTTATATTGGGGAATGAGAAATAATGATGTAGGAATTCTACAGAGAAAATTACAGCAATGGGGATATTATGATGGAGTAATTGATTATATCTATGGTAGAGAAACCTGGCTAGCAGTAAGAGAATTTCAACAAAAAAATAATTTAAGAGTTGATGGTATAGTTGGTTCTTCAACATGGAGAGCTTTAGGATATACAAGTGATTTAGCAGTTACTACTTTAGCCAGTGGAGGTGTAAGTCGCAATGATGATGTTCATTTAATTGCTAGGCTTATTCATGCTGAAGCCCGAGGTGAACCGTATGTAGGACAAGTAGCAGTAGGTGCAGTATTATTAAATCGAATTGAGGATCCAGCATTTCCGAATTCTATTAGTGGAGTTATCTATCAACCATTAGCATTTGAATCAGTAGCAAATGGCCAGTTTGATCTTCCACCGACTTCTGAAAATATTAGAGCAGCTCAAGCGGCTCTAAATGGTTGGGATCCTGTGTATGGGGCAACTTTTTTTTGGAATCCGTCTAAACCAGTTAATGAGTGGATTTGGTCTAGAGAAAGTGTAAAAACTATAGGTAGCCATATATTTGCATATTAAAAATAAGGAGGTCTTTTAAATTAAAAAAAGTTATTTTCTCATAATTATTGCCATAATATTTTTGGCTATTTTATCTTATTGGGGGTATGGTCAATATCAAGCTAGAAAAAATTTAGAAATATATTTAGGTAATAGTTACCAACGCTCTTTTTATGAAATGGTAGAAAATATTGAACAAATACAAGTTAATTTAGCAAAAGCGATGGTAGCAAATTCTCCAGCCCAAAATGTTTTAAGTTTAACCAAAGTTTGGCGGAGTGCAGATTTAGCTCAAGCTGATTTGAGTCAATTGCCTCTTTCTGAATCTACTTTGTATGATACATCAAAATTTTTGAATCAAGCAGGAGATTATGCCCATGTCTTAGCTCAAAAAAATGTTAAAGGAGAATTATTAAATCAAAAAAACAGAGAAGAGTTGCAAAAACTAAGAAAGTATTCTGCTCAATTAAGCGATGCTCTACATCAATTAGAAGGCAAAATTTTTGATGATAAAATTAATTGGTCTGAATTAGTTAATAGAACTGCTGATGAACTAGGTGATAGTAAAAATAATTTTATTGCCCAAAATATTGATGATGCTGAAGAAGAAATGGAAAAATATCCAATATTAATATATGATGGACCATTTTCAGATCATATTAAAGATATGGAGCCTCGAGCTATTGAAGGAAAAGAGGTTGATAGAGAAAATGTTAGGAAAAAAGCAGTAGATTTACTTAATATTATTGGCTCAAAAGAGGTAGAAATAAAAGATATTAGAGAAATAAAGGGAAAAATAGTAGGATATACAGTTGATCTAGAAACAATAGAAGGACATATTTATAATATTGATTTTAGTAAAAAAGGTGGAAAAATAATCAATATTGTTAGTAGCAGAGGATCACAGGAAATTAACTTTAGTCAAAAAAATGCTATAGAAAAAGGTAAGAAATTTTTAGAATCTATTGGTTATAAAAATATGAATTCTACGTTTTTTGAAATAAAAGATAATATAGCCTACATTTCTTATGCTTTTGAACAGGAAGATGTGATTTTATATACTGATATTATTGACTTGCAAGTTTGTTTAGAAGACAATCGAGTAATGGGCATGGACGCTCTTTCATATTTGGTTGCTCATCATGATAGAAATCTTGAGAAAGTTAAGATTAGTAGCAATGAGGCTAAAAAAATTGCAAGTGGAAAATTAAATAAAGTTGATAGCGTTCAATTAGCATTGATACCGAAATCAGGTTTAAAAGAAGTTTTAACATATGAAGTTCGTGGAGAAGTTGGAAATGAAGTATATTTAATTTATATTAATGCTTTAACTGGAGAAGAAGAACAAATATTACAACTTATTAGTAGTAGTAATGGTACATTTTCCATTTAATTGCAACTCTTTTCACTTATGATATAATAAAATAAATATAGTTGTGAAGGTGAGTTGATAATAATGGAGAAAGTTGCTGTTAAAAAATGTAGTAATTATTTTGATGAAAATTTATATAATAAAGTAAAACAGACAATAGATTTACTTGGTGGAATAGAAAAATTTATTAATAAAGGAGAAAAAGTAGTTCTCAAAGTGAATTTACTTATGGGGAAAGATCCCAAAGAGGGTGTTACTACTCATCCAGAAATAGTAAGAGCAGTAGCAAGATTAGTAAAAAATCAAGGAGCTATTCCTATTATAGCTGATAGCCCTGGTGGGCCTTTTAATAATATGAATTTAAAAAGAGCATATAGAATTTCAGGTTTTGAAAAAGTTGCTGAAGAAGAAAATATTGAATTAAATTATAATACAGATAGTAGAAAAATAAATTTTAATGAAGGAAAAATAAAAAAATTTTTTGAAATTGCAGATTATATTAATGAGGCAGATAAGGTAATAAACTTAGCTAAATTAAAAACGCATGGATTGACGATGTATACAGGTGGAGTTAAAAATTTATTTGGTACAATTCCAGGATTGTTAAAAGCAGAATACCATCTTAGTTTAGAGGATATTGAATATTTTTCAGAAATGCTAGTTGACTTAGCTAAGCTTATAAAGCCTCAATTAACTTTAATAGATGGTATTTTGGGTATGGAAGGAGATGGCCCTTCTGGTGGAGAAACTAAGAACTTTAATTATTTGCTGGCTTCTATTTCTCCATTTGCAGTAGATGTAGCTGCTGTTCATCTTATGGGCATATCTCCTCCTCAAAAGGTGCCTACAATCTTAGCAGCTAAAAATAGAAATGAAGTAGCTGAAATAAGTGATTTAGATTTTTTAGGTGATAAATTAGTGGTAGCTAATGATACAAGAATTCCTAGTATTGAAAAAAAATCTAATTTATTAGATCAAAAATTACCTGACCCAATTAGTAATTTTTTAGCATATTTTTTAAGGTCAAGACCAGTTTTTAATTCTGAAAAATGTGTAGGTTGTGGTGATTGTGTAGAAAGCTGTCCACCTCAAACTATAGAATTAAAAAATTCAAAGGCAGTAGTAGATTTGAGTGATTGTATAAGGTGTTTTTGTTGTCAGGAATTATGTAGTTATAATGCAGTTGAAATAAAAAGACCACTATTATCTAAACTATTCTTTTCATAAAAATGGAGGCAGATAGTATATGAAGATATTAGTTTTATCTGATACTCATTTAAAAAATGATATTAGTGAATTGCCGGAAGAAGTTATAAAAGAAATTCATAATAGTGATTATCTATTACATGCAGGAGATTTTAAAACATTAAACTTTTATAAATCACTAAAGGATACTATAAATATTAAAGCAGTTTATGGAAATATGGATAGAAATAACTTAAAAGAAGTATTAAATGAAAAAGAAATTTTTGAGATAAAAGGATATAAAATTGCATTAATTCATGGTCATCAGCTTAATAACATTAGTATTGATAGTTTA
This sequence comes from Bacillota bacterium, assembly GCA_051744825.1. Taxonomy (GTDB): domain Bacteria; phylum Bacillota; class Halanaerobiia; order Halanaerobiales; family DATFIM01; genus DATFIM01. The sequence goes on from JBNJDL010000023.1 coordinate 11,333, forward strand.
TCATATACTTTTCCTGATGCTGATTTAATAATTTTTGGTCATACTCATAAGCCTTTTAATGAAGAGATTGAAGGGCAGATTATTTTCAATCCAGGTTCAGCTGTACAAAAACGTTTACAGAAACACTTTTCGTATGGTATTATAAATATAAATAAAGAAATTACTACTAAAATTATTAATTTTTAGGAGGGATAGTTATGTCCACTTATGATAAAGCGCATAAATTAGCTAAAGAACTTAAAGAATCTGATGAATATACTGAATATAAAGAGAAAAGAAAGGCTGTTTTAAATGATGAAAATGCTAAAAATATGTTATTAGATTATCAAAAAAAGGAGCAAAAATTACAAACTAAACATATTTCTGGAGAAGAGTTAAGTGAAGAAGAAAAAGAAGATTTTGAAAATCTTAGAAATTTAATTCAGATGAATGATAAAATAAAGGGTTATTTAGAAGCTGAGCAAAGACTTAGTGTAATGCTAAATGATATACAGAAAATTTTATTTGGAGACCTTGAATTTGGAATAAATAATAAAGAAAGTAAATAATAAATAAAAACAGCCCCCAAAAAGGGGGCTATAAATTTTGATATATTTAAACAGGTCTAACTTCTTTTACTTCTGGTAAGTGTTTTTTTAAAGTTTTTTCAATTCCATTCTTTATAGTCATAGTGGACATTGGGCATCCATGACAGGCACCGAGTAGTTGTACCTTTACTACTCCATCATCTGTAACTTCTACTAATTCTACATCTCCACCATCAGCTTGTAGGCTTGGACGAATTTTATCTATAATTTCTTGAACATCTTTTTTATCCACTTTTTTCACCTCCACTTTGTTCTTTTTTTCATTATAACATATTAGCTAAATTATGCAATAGAAAATTGAGTTAATTACTCAACTTTGACAAAGATTTTCGTTTTTTCACTTAATATTATATATTTAATTTTTATTTTATATTCTTCATCATCAATTATAAAATAACGAGCATCAATACTTTTGATTAATAAATTTATATTTATTTCACTAATTTCAGTGCCAATAATATTTTCTATTACAGCAAAGAGAATTTTTTTTAGCTCTTGTTTTTTATGATTATTGAGTTTACTATCTATTTCAAATTTAATTTCTTTAACTGGGTTATTTTTTCCTTCATTTATTGTTTTATTTAACTTGTTAATAGTATTATGTAAATTCTGCAATCTATCCATTAAAATTTTATTTTCTAATATGTAATAATCAAGTTTTTTAGATAAATAAAGATTACTAATAATTGCCCCTAACATAAAAGATATAATAAAAATTGCAATAAAAAATAATAGTTCTTTTTTATTCATTGAAAAGATAGGAAAAAACATTTATTTTCCTCCAGCAAGTGTGATAATAAGCCAATTTCCTAATAGAGCTCCTAAAAAAGCAGTTATTAAAATAAGAATTTGTTGTATTATTACATTGAGCTCACCTTGAAATATACTTCCTTCTATTAATCTTAGATTATTAAAAGTACCTCCGATTGCTGTTACAATTGCATATAATTTGAGATCATCAGCTAAATCACTTAATATTTTTAATGGAGATTCTCCAATAAATATGGCAGCAAATGATCCAAAAAAAGCTCCTCCAATCACTACTCCTAAAGCAATAAAAAAAGCAGGTATGACTTTATTCAAAAATTTTCACCTCAGTAAAATATATTTTTTTAAAATTGAAATATTACTTTAAAGAATTTAAATTTTATTTTTTGTGTTTTTTATTATATAATAGATAAGGGATAAAAGAATAAAAGGAGGAAATAAAATGACTAAGAAAAAAAGTTCATCGATTTTAATAGTAACAATTTTATTTTTAACTTCTTTTTTAATGTTTGGAAATAATGTTCATCTTAAAGCTCAAGAAAGTGATAATCTTTATGAAAATAGTGAAATTAGAGTTCTAGTGTGGAGAGATGCTCATACAGAAGCAGTTAAGAAAAAAGTTAGTGAATTTGAAGATAAAACTGGCATAAAAGTTACAATTGATGATTTACCTACTCAGTCTTTAACTGAAAAAATGGCTATGAATTTAACTTCTGAAACTGGAAAATATGATTTAGTAGCAGTTGATGAGCCATATGTACCAAAATTTGCTTCTTTTTTCATTAATTATAATGAATGGCCAGAGCCAAAAGTAATTGAAGAAAAAGTTGATTTGGATATAGTTCCTGAAGGAGCAGTAAAAGCTGGTAGTTGGCAAAATGAGGTCAAAGGTTTACCTATTAATGCTAATGTATATATGTTTGCTTATAGAAAAGATTTAATTAATGATGAAGATAATAAAAAGGCTTTTAAAGAAGAATATGGCTATGAATTACAGCAACCAAAAACTTTAGAGCAATTACATGAAATAGGAGAATTTTTCTACAATAATAATGAGATTTATGGTTATGCTCCATTTACAGTTAAATCAGAAGGAGCAACAGTTGAATTTATGTGGCTTTTAAAAAGTTTTGGAACAGATATATTAAATAGTGACTTAGAAGTTGTTTTAAATGTAGATAAAGCAGTTGAAGCTCTTGATTATTATAGTAAGCTGCTTGAAGTTGCTCCTCCCTCTAAGTTAAGTATGGGACATCCTGAAACTATTAGAAATATGGAAATGGGACAATTATTTTCTACTTTACAGTGGCCTGCAATAATTGCTGGTCATGAAAATCCTGAAAAATCAGAAGTAGCTGGAGATTTAGCTTATGGAACTAACCCTGAAGGACCAGGTGGATCAGCTGCAATTACTGGGGTTTGGACTTTAGCAATTCCTGAAAGTAGTAATAACAAACAGGCTGCCGCTGAATTTGCTTATTGGTGGGGAAGTAAAGAATCTGGTAGAGATTTAGTTGAAGCAGGAATGAGTCCAATGAGAACAGATTTATTAACTGACCCTGATTTACAAGCTAAATATCCTTGGTATGAAGCTTTATTAAAAAATTTAAATGGTGATGTAGCAGTACACAGACCAAGATTTGCTCAATATCCTCGTGTTTCAGATGAAATAAGTAATTATTTTTCCAAAGTGATTTCTGATGAGATGGAAGCAAGAGAAGCTATGATTGAACTAAAAGAAAATATTGAAAATATTGTTGAGGAGTATAAGAATGAGTAAGTTGACTAAAAATGAAGGGACTTCCCATAAAGGGAAGTTCCTTAAAGTAAAAAATAAAATAACCCCTTATGGTTTTTTAAGTCCTGCCTTATTAATCTTAGGTGGGATATTGCTATTTCCATTAGTTTATTCACTATTTATAGCTTTTCATGAATGGAATATGGCTAGTGGTGAAGCAGCTAAGTTTGTATTTTTAAATAATTTTATAGATTTATTTCAAAGTAAAGACTTCTGGAATTCAGTAAGATTACAAGTTTTATTTGTAATAATTAGTGTTAGTATTGAGCTAGTGATTGGAATTGCTGTAGCAATATTTCTTAACAGAAAATTTGCAGGTGATGATGTAGTAAGAGCTTTATTATTACTACCAACCTTTATTTTACCTGTTGTATCTGGTTTAGCTTTTAGATTTATGTATAACCCACAATATGGTGCAATTAACTGGTTTATACAATTATTAGGTTTTGAAGCAATTCCTTTTTTAAGTAAAGGAAGTTCGGCTTTTATGGCTATTATTATTCAAGATGTGTGGAGAATGTGGCCTTTTATGTTTATGATTATTTATGCAAGTATCAGTACATTACCTAAGGCTCCTTATGAAGCTGCTGTTATTGCAGGTGCAAACAAATGGGAGTTGCTCAGACATATAACTTTACCTTTATTAAAACCTTCTATAATAGTAGCTGTAATTTTACGAGTATTAAATGCCTTAAAAGCTTTTTCTGAAATTTATGTTATGACTAATGGTGGTCCAGGAAATTCTACTTCAATTTTGTCGGTATTTATTTATAAAAATGCCTTTAAGTATTATGAAATAGGCTATTCAGCTGCTGCATCTTATATTTTAGTAGCAATTGCTTTAATATTTTCTATTATATTAGTAAAAAAACAATTTGATTTCTAAAGAAAGAAGGTGTAAAAGTGAAAAATAAAGATGTAAAGAAATGGCCATTTTTTAAAAAGAGTTTATTTTACATAGCAGTATTGCTTTTATTAATAATTGAATTATTTCCCATTTTTTTGGTCATAACAACAAGTTTTAAACCTTATAAATCTGTTTTTACTGCTAATCCTTTTGCTTCATTTCAACCTACTTTAGCAAATTATAAAGAAGTAATAATTGAAAGAGATTTTTTAATTAATATGTTAAATAGTGTAATAGTAGCAGTTGCCACTTCCTTAATTTCAGTTAGTTTTGGAGCTATGGCTTCATATTCTTTAGCAAGGTTTAAATTTAAAGGAAAAAAACAAATAGGTATGGGGATTTTAGCTAGTAGAATGATTCCACCAATTACACTTTCAGTACCATTATTTATTCTAATGTTAAAAGTTGGTATTCTAGATAGTTATTTAGCACTAATATTAGCTCATACTAGCTTTATTTTACCTTATGTAGTTTGGCTAACTTTACCATTTTTTAAAAATGTACCTACAGCTTATGAAGAAGCAGCATTGATTGATGGTTGTTCACGTGCTAGTTCTTTTATTAGAATTTTTATACCATTAGTTGCTCCTGGACTGGTAGTAGCTGCTATATTTAGTTTTGTTTATTCCTGGAATGATTTTTTATATGCATTAATTTTGGCTGGCTCAGAAGTAAAAACAGTTCCAATTGCAGTTAGTGGTTTTATTGGACAATTTGGACCTAAATGGGGAGCCATGACAGCTTCAGGTACTTTGGCCTTGATTCCAACCTTTATTTTAGCTTTAACTTTACAAAAATATATTATTTCTGGTATTTCTGTTGGAGGTATTGATTAATTTAATAAAAATATAAAGCTTTGACTTTATATTTTTTTAGTTATAATATAGATAAACGATATAGAATTTCGATATTGGAGGTGAACAAAATTTCTGATAAAATTCTTCGTAAGATATCTTTAGCATTTATTAGAATCCATATTCTTTATCATGCAAAAAATAAAGCTTTTTATGGTGCCTGGATGAAAGAAGAACTCGAAAGTCATGGTTATGAAATAAGTTTTGGAACTTTATATCCTATACTTCATAGTTTAGAGAAAGATAAAATAATTAAAAGCAAAAAAGAAACAGTTGAAGGCAAAGTAAGAAAATATTATTTTTTAACTGAAAAAGGAGAAAGAGTATTAAATGATATAAAAGAAAAATGCAAAGAGCTTTTTAATGAAATTAATGAAAAAGAGGATGGTGATTAGCTAATGTTTTACTTAGAAGATGTTGAATATAAAAATATATTATCAGTTGAAAAATTAAAAATAGAAAAAAATGAAATAACCTGTATTGTAGGTAAAAGTGGGGGAGGCAAAACTACTTTTCTAAAATTACTAAATAATATGATTTCAGCTGATGCTGGAAAGATAAAATATAAAGGCAAAGATATCCTGGAATATGATCCAATAAAATTAAGAAGAATGGTACCGATGTTACCACAAAATCCGGTAATTTTTTCTGAAACTATTAAAGATAATTTTGATTTAGCTTTAGAGTATGCAGAAAAAGAAAAAAAATCTAAAAAAGAATATTTAGATATTTTAAAAACAGTAGATTTAGATAATAAGAAACTTGATAAAAATGCTTATGATTTATCAGGTGGTGAAAAACAAAGACTTGCTTTAGCTAGAATTTTATTATTAGAACCTAATATTTTGTTATTGGATGAACCTTCTTCTGCTCTTGATGAAGTGACTGAAAAATTAATTATTGAGCTGGTAGTTGACTATATTAAAAAGAAAAATGGGACTTTAGCAATGGTAACTCACTCCAATCAAATTGCAAAAAAATATGGTGATAAAATAGTTAAAATTGATAATGGGAAGATAACTAATATAAGTAAGAAAGGAAGTGATTTTAATGAATGAGATTGTTGAAATCGGCTTAACTCGCCTTGTTTCTGCCTATATTTTTGTTTTAATCTTATTAGCTATTGTAAAATATAAAAAAATTGGACATAAAAGTCAAATCATCTTAGCTTCTTTGAGAATGACTATACAATTAGTACTTGTTGGTTTTGTATTAACTTATGTATTTGAGAATCCTAA
>JBNJDL010000024.1:0-17318 GCA_051744825.1 Bacillota bacterium
TTCTTCAAAATCAAGATTATCTAAAGGAAGTAATTTTTTATATATTGAAATAAATTTAATATTTAAATCTAAAACTTTAGCAGCTTTTTTTATTATTTTATACCCAGCTTTTATATCTTCAATTGAAGTATCTCTTCCTAAATTCACATTTGCAATTATATTATCAAATTTCAATTTACTTCTTTCTTCAATTCTTACTTTCATATTTTTTATCCCTTCAACACTATTAGTACTTGGACGCATAGTATTTACAACTAAATTCATTTCATATTGATCATCCTCTAAACCCTTAGATACACTTGCTAATGAAATAGCTCCATCATCATCTCCACCTACATCTAATACCCCATAATTATCTTCATTTTTTATTATTTTATAAACATTAGCAGATATTATAGGTAAATCTGCATGTTTTAAATTTTTTGGATAAACTACCTCAACTCCCTTTTCTTCTAAAAATTCACTTTTTTCTCTAGAACGAAAATAAGGATTTACAACATCTAAATCAGCCAAAACTACATTTTTATATTTTTCATTTAAAGATAATGCATAATTTATTGCTAGTTCAGTTTTTCCACTTCCAAAATTACCTGTAAAAATTGTTACTCTTTTATTTTCCATAATATTCTCTCCTTTCAGTTTATATTCTAACACAGAGTAATTATATAGTAAAGATTGCGAATTCTTACACAATAAAAAAAGCCCCAAACAGTTTTAAAACTGTCAGGGCCATATTTTCTTTAAGCTATAAATTGTTGATAAATAGTAACTATCATAATTATTACTATAGCTATAGGTACCACTATTTTTATTAAAAATCCATACCATTTACCTAAATTTATTACTCCACCTACTTTATTTGCTTCTTCTCTTACCTCATTTGATTTCCAGACATAACCAGCAAAAACAGAAGTTAATAACCCTCCTAAAGGTAAAAAGATATTGTTAGCAATCCAATCATAAGAATCTAAAACATCAAATCCTAAAAATGAAAAACCCTCCCAGGCACTATAACCTAATATTGGTGGAATTCCAACTAAAAATACAATAATACCTAGGATTATCGCTGCTTTTTTACGAGGAACATTCTTTTCATCAACTACCCAGGCTACCCCTGTTTCTAATAAGGATATGGCTGAAGTTAAAGCAGCTATAGATAATAATAAGAAGAAAATAAATCCAAAAAGTGATCCTAACGGCATTTCAGCAAAAACAGCAGGTAAAGTTATAAAAGTTAGTCCTGGTCCTGCATCAGGTGCTACATTAGTAAGGGCAAATAAAGCAGGAAATATTGCAAAACCAGCCATAACTGCTATGAGAGTATCAAAAATAGCTACATAAGCAGCATTATCCCCAATGTTTTCTTTGTCGGATAAATAACTTCCATAAGTGATTATAGCTCCCATACCTAAGCTTAAGGTGAAGAATGCCTGGCCTATTGCATCCAATATTGACTGTGGTGTTATTTGACTAAAATCAGGAGATAGATAAAATTTTAATCCTTCACCAGCACCTTCTAAGGTAATAGATCTAAAAACAAGTATAAGTAATAAAATAAATAATAAAGGCATTAAAGTTTTTGCAGCTTTTTGAATTCCTGAAACTACACCTGCACTAATAACACCTACTGTAATTATCATAAATATAGCATGCCAGAATATAGGAATACCTATACCGCTAATATGCTGTGTAAATATTTCTCCAAAAGCCATTTCTGAACTAAAACCGCTTAATGCTTTAAATATATAAGATAAAGACCAACCAGCAATAACAGAATAATAGCTTAATATGGCTAAAGCTGTAAATACACTTAAAGCACCAACTAACCACCAAGGTGTATTAGGTGCAAGTGATTTAAAAGCACCAATAGGATTACGATGAGTTTTTCTACCTAAAGTCATCTCAGTAACCATTAAGGGATAACCTATAAATATTACTGCTCCTAAGAAAATTAATAAAAAGGCAGCTCCTCCATTAGTTCCAGTAATATAAGGAAAACGCCAAATATTTCCCAATCCAACAGCTGAGCCTGCTGCCGCTAAGATAAAACCCATTCTTGATGTCCAACTTTCTCTTTGTTGTAAATCTTTTTTCATGAAATCCCCCCTAATTATTTTAATTAAAAATTATTTATATGTAATTTAATTAAAATGCAAAGTATATACCAAAATAATTCTTTTTTGTCAATTATATTTTGTTAATTTTTTAACAATCGTTCATAATTCCATTAAATTCAAAGTTTAATTACTTGTAAAAAAATTAAAAATTTATTTGCAACAACTACAATAATCCTACATTATTTCTAATTTTAAAATATAATACGAAAAAAATTTCATGAAATAAATTCATTTTAAGCAAGTTATTGCAGCTTAAAATGAAAAAAAGACCAGCATATGTAATACACTGGTCTTAAAAAATATATAAGTTTTTTATTAGTTATTAGTTATAACTGTTCCTGTTTCACCTTTTATTCCTTCTTCAGCCTTATCTAAAGAAGTAATTAGAGATTTTCTATCGTCATTACCTTCAACAAATTTCATTGCTGCCTTAACTTTTGGTAACATACTACCTGGAGCAAAATGACCTTCATCAATATATTGCTCAGCAGTCTCAATATTCATCTCTGATAACCACTCTTCATTTTCTTCACCAAAGTTAATAGCAACTTTTTCAACAGCTGTTAATATCATAAGCAAATCAGCATCAACTAATTCTGCAAGTTTTTCACTAGCAAAATCTTTATCAATAACAGCAGGTACACCTTTTAGAGAATTACCCTCTCTAACTACTGGTATACCTCCACCACCACAGGCAATAACTACTTGCCCGTCATTAACGAGATTACTGATAATATTTTTTTCTGCAATATCTACTGGAATTGGAGAAGGAACAACTCTTCTATAACCTCTTCCAGCATCTTCTACCATATCATAGCCCTTTTCTTTTTCTAGTTTTTGAGCTTCTTCTTCTGTATAAAAGCTTCCTATTGGTTTTGATGGATTTTCAAAAGCCTGATCATTTTCATTAACTACAACTTGACTTATAATAGTAGAAACTGACTTATCTATTTCTCTATTTTTTAATTCTTCACCAATAGCATTTTGTAAATGATAGCCAATATAACCTTGACTCATTGCTCCACACTCAGGGAAAGGCATTTCTGGAGTTCCTTCCTCACTATTAGCAGATACTTCAAATGCTAAATTAATCATTCCAACTTGAGGGCCATTTCCGTGAGCCATAATAACTTCATGACCATCTTCAATTAAATCAACAATTGATTTTGCAGTTCCTTTAACAGCTTCTTTTTGTTCTGCTGGAGTTTTTCCTAAAGCATTACCTCCTAAAGCTATTACCATTCTTGCCATAAATAAACACTCCTTTTATTAATTATTACCTAAGGTTGCAACCATTACTGCTTTTATTGTATGCATTCTATTTTCAGCTTCATCAAATACCTTAGAATGTTTACTTTCAAATACTTCATCAGTAACTTCCATTTCTTCTAGACCATATTCTTCATGAATCTTTTGACCATTTTCAGTATCAGTATTGTGATAAGCAGGTAAACAGTGTAAGAAAATTACATCATCATTTTCAGTATTATTAATCATATCCATATTTACCTGATATGGTTGAAGCATATCAATTCTCTTTTCAAACTCTGATTCTTCACCCATTGATACCCAAACATCAGTGTAAATTGCATCTGCTCCTTTTACACCTTCTACAGGGTCATCACTAATATTAATAGATCCACCAGATTTTTTAGCTAATTCTTTACTTTCTTTTACTAAATCATCTTCAGGCCATAATTCTTTTGGTGATACAATAGTATAATTAAGTCCCATAATAGCAGAACCTACCATAAGAGAGTTAGCCATGTTGTTTCTTCCATCTCCAACATAAACTAAGTTAATTCCTTCTAAATGACCAAAATTTTCTTTAATAGTCATAAAATCAGCAAGGATTTGTGTTGGGTGATAAAGGTCAGTTAGTCCATTCCATACTGGAACTCCTGCATATTCTCCAAGAATTTCTACAGTTTCATGGTCATAACCTCTAAATTCAATACCATCAAACATTCTTCCTAATACTCTTGCAGTATCAGCTACTGTTTCTTTTTTACCTAATTGAATGTCATTTTTTCCTAAGTATTCTGGCATTCCGCCTTCATCTTTAGCACCTGTAGCAAAAGCACAACGAGTTCTAGTAGAAGGCTTTTCAAATAATAAAGCAATATTTTTTCCTTCTAAAGAATCACCTTTAACACCAGTTCTTTTCTTAACTTTTAGATCTTCTGAAAGATCAAGTAAATAATTGATTTCTTCCTTAGTGTAATCCTTTAATGTTAAAAAATTTCTTCCATTTAAATTATAAGCCATTTTTATTCCTCCTAGTTTTATTTTTTGCCTTTATGGCATATTTGCTATAATACTTTTAATAAAGAAAATTCTTTATTAAATAGCAGAAAATGTACATTAACAACCTCAGTGGTTATCAACTACTAAAAGTATAATCATTTAATAATAATTTGTCAAGAATTTTTTAAGATTTTTTTGTGAAATTATTAATTTAATTTGAAATTTCCCCTTGACATAGGAAAAAATTAGATTTATACTATAATCGGTAATTAACTACTGCAGTGGTTATCATAATTATTCATATTTTCAAATAATTATTTTTGTTTATAACTAACAAAAACTAAATGAACTTTTAAATCAAAATTAAAAAAATTTAAAGGAGTGTAATATAATGAATAAAGAAAAAAGTAAAATTAATGTTACTTCAGAAATTGGTAATCTCAAAAAAATATTACTTCACAGGCCTGGTAAAGAGATTGAAAATTTAACACCTGATTTATTAGAAAGACTACTATTTGACGACATTCCTTTTCTAAAAAGAGCTAGAAAGGAACATGATGTTTTTGCTGATGTGCTTAGAGATAATGGAGTTGAAGTTTATTATTTAGAAGAACTTGCAGCAGAAGCAATTAAAGAGTCTTCTGTTAGAGAAAATTTTATTGATCAATTTTTAGATGAAGCTAATGTTATTAGTGAGAGAGAACGCGAAGCACTAAAAGGCTATTTCTCAGAAATGAATGAAAAAGAATTAATTGATAAATTAATGGCTGGAGTTCGTAAAAATGAACTTGGAAATTATAAAAGAGATTCTTTATATGACTTAGTAAATCAAAGTTATCCTTTTGTCTTAGACCCTCTTCCAAACTTATATTTTACTCGTGATCCATTTGCTACTATTGGTAGTGGAATTACATTAAATCATATGAAAACAGAAACTCGTAATCGAGAAACAATTTTTGCCGAATATATTTTTGATAATCATCCTGAATTTAAAGATGCAGATATTCCTAAATTCTTTGACCGCTATGACAACACTTCTATTGAAGGTGGAGATGAGTTAGTTTTAAGTGACGAAGTTCTTGCCTTTGGAATTTCTCATAGAACTGATTCTGCTTCAATTGAAAAAGCAGCAAGAAAAATATTTGCTGAAGATCAACCTTTTGAGACTATATTGGCTATTCAAATTCCACCTAAAAGAGCTTTTATGCATCTTGATACTGTTTTAACTATGGTTGATAGAGATAAATTTACAATACATGCTGAAATCGAAGGGCCACTTAAAGTATTTTCTTTAACTAAAAATGGAGACGGAAGTATTAAAATCGCAAAAGAAAAGCATACTTTAGAAGATATTCTCAAAAAATATCTTGGCCTAAATGACGTTACATTAATAAGATGTGCTGGTGGAGATGAAATTGCTGGCGGTAGAGAGCAATGGAATGATGGTTCAAATACTTTAGCTATTTCTCCAGGAGAAGTTGTGGTTTATGAAAGGAATTATGTATCAAATAGAATTCTTAAAGAACATGGTATTAAAACACACATAATTTCTGGTTCAGAATTAGTAAGAGGTCGTGGAGGACCTAGATGTATGAGTATGCCACTATACAGAGAAGATTTAAAATAAGTTTTAAATCAAATAAATATATTTTAAAAAATTTAAATGGAGGGTATAAAAATGAGTAAATTTAAAATGCCTAGTGCTTATACGATATTATTTATTATCATTATTATAGTTTCAATAATGACCTGGTTTGTGCCAGCTGGTGAATATGAAATGGAAAATGACAAACCAGTTCCAGGTACTTATCATCAGGTTGAAGAAAATCCCCAGGGAATTTTCGATATTCTTATGTCTCCAATTGAAGGATTTTATGATGCAATTGATGTAGCATTATTTATAATTATAATTGGTGGTTTCCTAGGTGTAACAATGAAAAGTGGGGCTATTGATGCAGGAATAGCAGCAGTTACCGAAGCTCTCAAAGGTAAAGAACTATGGATGATTCCAATTTTAATGATCTTATTTGGAATCGGAGGTAGTACTTATGGAATGGCTGAAGAAACGATAGCTTTTTATCCATTAATTATTCCAATCTTTTTAGCTGCAGGATATGATACAATAACAGCAGTATCAGTAATTTTATTAGGTGCCGGTATGGGAGTTCTTGGTTCAACAGTTAATCCATTTGCTACTGGAATTGCTTCAGGTTTTGCCAAAATTTCATTAGGTAATGGTATTGGACTTAGAGTAATGATGTTAGTAATAGGTGAAGGATTAGCTATCTGGTATACAATGAGATATGCTAAAAAAGTAAAACAAAATCCAAAAAATTCATTAGTATATAATCAACGTGAAGAAAACCAAAAACATTTTCTGCATAATGCTGAGCAAGATGAATTTCCTGAATTAACTGGAAGAAGAAAGTTAATTCTTGGAATTTTTGCATTTACTTTTATTGTAATGATTTTTGGTGTTATTCCCTTTGAAGATTTAGGTATTACATCAGTACCCACTCTCTGGTGGTGGTTTGGTGAATTATCTGCCCTATTCTTAACAGGATCAATAGTAATTGGTCTTGTAGCTGGAATGAAAGAAAAAGAAATTGTTGATTCTTTTGTTGATGGTGCTCGTGATTTACTTGGAGTTGCACTTATTGTAGCAATTTCAAGAGGAATCACTGTGGTCATGAATGACGGAAATATTTCTGGTACCGTATTGAACTATGGAGAAAATTTACTTCAAGGTTTAGGTTCAGTGTCATTCACAATTTTAACTTATGTTTTCTATATTCCTATGTCTTTCTTAATTCCATCAACTTCTGGACTTGCAACATTGTCCATGCCAATCTTAGCTCCATTAGGTGATTTTGCCAATGTAGGTCGTGACTTAGTTGTTACTGCTTATCAATCTGCAAGTGGTATTGTAAACTTAGTTACTCCTACAAGTGCAGTTGTAATGGGCGCATTAGCGATTGCAAGAATTAATTATGGTAAGTGGCTAAAACATGTTTGGAAGTTTTTAGTTGTTGTATTTGTATTCACAACTATCATGCTTTCTTTAGGGGTAATACTCTAAATTAATTTAAAAGATAAATAAAAATCAATCAACTGATATGGAGAACTTCCATATCAGTTGATTTTTTTAAAGATTTAAATTTTATTTATAATATTAATTAGGAGGAATAAAATGAAAAAGAAAAATGATTATATTGGAGTAATATTTTTTCTGATTATCGCTCCTCTCCTCCCCTTATTATTTGATATAAGTTTTGGTTTAAGCTTTAAAATTTCTGTTATTTATTTATTAATCTATATATTTAATATAATTTTTAAAGAAAAAGTATTTTCTAATCTAAGTAATCAATTAAGGAAAAAAATTAAACTATTATCTAAAGGAAATATGAATGTAAAAATCAAAAAAAATAATTTAAGTGAAATCGAATCTGCTTTTAATAAATCTTTAAATAAAATAAGACATTTTATAGGGTTTACAGTTCAAACTTCTGAAAAAATTTCAAATTCTACAAATTCTGTTAAAGATAATTTAAAATCAACTAAAGAAGTCTCAGAAAATATTGCAGAAACTATGAATAATTATTCTGAAAATATGGTTTCACAAAGTGAAAATGCAGAAAAAACAAATGAAAAAATGCAAACATTAGCTAAATATTCTAAAAAAGTAAAAAATCATTCTGAAAAAGCTCTCAAAATTTCAAAAGAAATGGGAGAAACAATAACAGAAAATAACGAAAAAATTAATAATAATATAGAGGAAATCAAAAATGATATAGATCAATTTAGTGAATTAACATCTGATATTACAGAACTTAATGAGAAGACAAATGCTATTGAAGGAATTGTAGCTAAGGTAAATGATATAGCTTCACAGACTAACCTCTTAGCTTTAAATGCAAGTATTGAGGCAGCTAGAGCTGGAGAAGCTGGCCAGAGCTTTTCAGTAGTAGCTGAAGAAATTAGAGAATTAGCTTCTCAGGTAGGAAATTTTTCAGAAAATATTAATGAAATCATAATCGATATATCTGATAAAATAGAAATTATCAGTTCAAAAATAGTTAATAAAGTAGATTTATTAAATGCAAATCTTAAACAATTAGATAAAAGTTGGGAAATATTAGAACATACTGATGATTCTACTAAAAGAACTATTAATTCAGTAAAAAAAATAAAAAACTTGTCATCTAAGCAAAGAAATTTATCTAAAGATGTTGCTGAAATGATGGAAGAAATAGCCAGTATTTCACAAGAGTCAGCTGCTGGAATTGAAGAAATATCTGCAAGTACCCAAGAACAAAAGAATTATGTTGATAATATTTATGAAGAAATAAATACTTTAACTAAAGAAACTGAAAAATTAAATAGAGAAACCAATTACTTTATGAGTGGTTTTGAATTAAGCGCAGAAAAAAAAGAATTAATAAATAAAAGTATAGACAAATTAAAAACTCTTTCTAAAAAAGATTTATTAAAAGATAATCAAAAAACCAGAAAAAAATTAAAAAAAGTTCAAAATAAAAATGAATACTTTGATATACTCTGTGTTTTAAATGAAGATGGATATAACTTTTCTTCAAGTATAGACGAAAAAGACCTTAACACAGATTTTTCACATAGAGATTATTTTACGGCTGCTATTGAGGGTAAAACATATCAATCTGAACCTTATATTTCTATGGATACAGATGAATATTGTATTGCTATCTCAGTTCCAATAAAATCAAATGATAAAATTAATGGTGTTTTAATGGCAGATGTTAATATATAAACTATTAAATTATTTATAAGGAGTGAAAATTTAATGAAATTAAATTTAAATCTAGATGATTATAAAAATGAAATGATAAGTACCCTGGAAAAATTAATTTCTCATAACAGTGTTTTAAATGAAAATGACAGTTATCCTTTTGGAAAAGAAATTGATAATTGTTTAAAAGAAACTTTAGAAATTTGTGAAGATTTAGGGTTTAAAACTTATTATGGAGATGGTTATTATGGCTATGCTGAAATTGGTTCTGGAGAGGAATTAATTGGTATTTTAGGTCACCTTGATGTTGTACCAGCAGGAGATTTAAATAATTGGAACTATCCACCCTTTGAATTAACTAAAAATAACGGAAAATTATATGGACGTGGTAGTGTAGATGACAAAGGGCCAATTGTCGCTGCTCTTTATGCAGTAAAAGCTCTTATGAATTCTAATATAACTTTTAATAAAAGAATAAGATTTATTTTTGGTGTAGATGAAGAAAATTTATGGAGAAGTATTAACAAATACTTAGAAAATGAAGAAAAACCAGATATGGGCTTTACCCCTGATTCTAGTTTTCCAATGATTCATGCTGAAAAAGGACTACTGCAATTTAAACTTTTGAAAGATAGTGAGACTGAAATAACTCTAAAAGGTGGAAATGCTTATAATGCAGTACCTGATAAAATTCAATATGAAAGTGATAAAGCTGATAAAATTGCAAAAGAATTAGATAAACTTAATTACAAATATGAAAAAGAAAACAATAAAATTATTGTCTTAGGTAAAGGAGCACATGCTTCCAAACCTGATGCTGGAGAAAATGCTATTACTCATTTAGTTGAAGCTTTTATTAATACAACTATAGAAAGTGATAGTTTAAAATTTGTAAATGATAATATAGCAAATGATCCCCATGGTAAAAATATTTTTGGTGATTGTTCAGATGAGCCATCTGGTAAATTAACTATTAATTTAGGAAAAATTAATATTGATAATAATCAAGAAGAATTATTTTTTGATATAAGAATTCCTGTTACTTATGATAAAGAAGAAATTGTGAAAAAAATCAAGGAAAAAGCACAAAAATATAATTTAACTTATAAAGAACACGATTATCTTGATTCTCTCTATGTGCCAAAAGAGCATTTCTTAATCAAAACTTTAGAAAAAGTTTATAACGAGCTTACTGGTCTAGATTCTAAACCTTTAACTAGTGGTGGAGCTACTTATGCTCGAGCTATAGATAATTGTGTAGCATTTGGTCCAGTCTTCCCAGGGGAAGAAAAAGTTGAACACCAGGCTAATGAATATATAAAAGAAGATTCTTTAATTAAATGTGCTAATATTTATGCTAATGCTATTTATAATTTAAATAAATAAAAGTACTTAAAAAAGAGCAGATAATCTGCTCTTTTTTTTTATAATTTGTTTCTTATCTCTTTTAGATTTGGACCAAATTTATCATTTATTTTATCTCCAAACTCATTGTATAATTCAGCTATATAAATATCATGACTTATCATAGTTTCAGCCAAAAGCATAAATGCATTATTTTGAGTCCAAACTGCTTGGTTTCTTAAATTTTTAAAAATGGCAAAAAGAGATTCTTCTTCATCTTTATTTAAAGTAAGCCATTGCCCAACTTTATTTGCACTTTCTTTCATTCCTTCCATTTCATGAAAATACATTTCACCTATATCTTTTATTTTTTTTCCATAATAAATAATTATTATTTTAACTCCTCTTTTTTCCGCTGCTTCTAATTCATCTAATAAAAGTTTGAACTGATCATCCCAAATTTCAAGACTTAATTTTTCTTCTGCATCATTTATTATTTTTTTAGCTTTATTTAGTATTTCATTCCTTTCTTCAAAATGCCACATATAATCAACTGCAGCTTGATCACCTATGTTATGCAAACTATCTTTTAAAAAGTCAATTGATTTTTCTACATTATTTTTATATCTTTTTAAAAATTCATCAATTGGTAAAGGTGAATATTTAACAGGATTTGATCCTTTGGCAACAGCTAAACCTTTAGCTGTCAATTTTTTTACTGTTTCATATATTTTAGATTGAGGAACAGTTGATATTTTACTTATTTCATAAGCACTTATATCAGATTTTTGTAATAAAGCTAGATATGCCTTTGCTTCATATTTGCTAAATCCAAAATCGTTTAATGTTTTTAATATTTTTTCCTTATTTTTGAGCAACACAATACCTCCTATTATCATTTTACATATTTTCTACCTAATTTATCAAAATAATTTAAAAATCTATTGTTTTCTATTATTCTACTAAAAGAATAAATTTCCGCAGAAAAATTTAATATTAATAATACAATAATAAATATTATTTTTAATAATAAAGAAAAATTAGTACTATAAAAATATCCTAAACAAACACCTAGACAATTAGAACCACTATCACCTAAAATAATTTTTTCACTTAATTCAGCTTCAGCAATTAGCAAAAATATAATAACATAGCTTATAAATAACAATTGCCATCCTTTATAAAAAATACTGGGAAGGAATAAAAGAAAATAAACTTTATAAGCTCTCCCTGGTCTCAAATCAACTAAATTCATAAAATTAGCCATTAATAAAATGAGAATAATATTTGTGACAATTAAAAATAAGGGATTATTTAAATTTATTATAAACGCAGATATAAAAATTATCAAAATTTTTAAAAGGGCAGTTGTAATTTTTGCTTCAAGCAAAGATTTAAAATGATTTTTAAAACCTTTAATACTTTTAGAGCCATAAAGATCATCAATTATGCCAACAAAAGCTGTCATTATAATTATAAAAAAATATTTTTCCCAATAAAATGAAAGATAATCTTGTAATAATATTAATATCGAAAAATTATAAATTAATAAAATAACTCCACCTATAACAAAAACTTTTTTTCCTCTATAGTTTTGATCAGTAAAAAAATATTTACTATTTATATCTTTCAATCCTACACTCCATCCATTTTTTTATAAAAACTTTTATAATATCTATAAATTCTTGACCTCTATGCAAAAAACCACTTAAATTTTTTTTGCTTAATCTATGATTAAAATCACATTCAATTTCTGAAAAATTAATATTATTTCTCAAAAGATAAATATCCATACCTAATTCTAAACCATACCCTCCAGAAAATGGTAAGATTTTATTAGCTAATTCTCGAGTAAATACTCTTTGACCTGATAAAGGAGCCCTCATTGATTTTTTAGTTAAAAAATACAATAAACTATCTGTTGTTTTATGAAGTAATCCAAAACCACCTTCTTTAATCTCAATAATTGCTATAACCATCTCTTTATCATTTTTTAGTAAATGTTTGTACAACTTATCTGCTTCTGCTACACTTTCTTTGAGGTCAGCATCAACAGTAATAATAATTTCACCTATAGATTTTTTAAATGCATATTCAATTGCTTGTCCTTTTCCCTTATTTCTTTTAAAATTATAAAGGGTAATTAATTTATTACAAGTATTAATATACTCTTTAATAATTTTTTCTGTATTATCAGTAGAAGCATCATTTATAATTATTATTTCTTTTATCCAGGAAAAATTTAAACTTTTTAAGGTTCTAATAACTGAATCTTCTTCATTATAAACTGGAATCAAAATAGAAGCTTTTTTAGACATTATCAATAATATCCTTTTTAATTTGAGAAATACCACTTAAATCATGTAGCTTTTCTCCAATTAAGGTTCTTATAAAAAGTGTACTTCCCATGCCTTTTCTATTTTTTTCTAAAAAATCAATCATATATTTATGCCCTCCTACTAAAAAAATTTTTTTAGCTTTATTTTTGTAGGCCAAAAGTAAAGCTATATCTTCACTTGTACCTAGAGAAAAAAATTTAACTGCTTTAATTTTTAATTTATTCAACCTTTTTAAGGCAGGGCATTTTCCGTTTAAATAAGCATGAGCAACAATATGCTTTGCAAGAAATAAAGCATCACTTGAAACACTATCCATATCCCCTACTATAATATCAGGAATTAGACCTAACTGCAAGCAATAGTCTGCCCCTCCATCTACTGCAATGATAATTACTTTTTCTTTTTTTAAATAAGGTAAGAAAAACTGTAAATCATTTAAGCTATTATGTTTTCTAGTAATAATTAAAACCTCTTGGTTTTCAATTATATTTTTAAAATTAGGCACTTTTATATTAAGTAATATTTCTTTTTCTTTTTTTAAATAATTTAAAGTATTATCCATAAATTTAGATAATATTTTTTCTCTTATTTTTAATCCCTTTTTATAATTTTTAATAACTTTTTCTTTAGTTAAAATAGAAGCTGAGCAAAGAATTTTACCCTTTTTATAAATTTTATTATTTCTTATTTCAATTAAATCTCCGTTTTTTATTAAATTTATAATATTTTCATTACAGTTATCATAAATTTTTATACCTTCATTTATAATTAATAAAGGAGCTTTAGTAGGATAATTTCCGCTAATAGATCTTTTAACATTTATAATAGCCTTTATTTTAGTTTTAATTAAAGACTTTGCCGCTAATCGGTCTATATCCTGATGCGATATTAAGGCAATATCATCTTTTGTTAAAGATTTCACTAAATTTTTAGTTTTCTCATTATAATAAATCCTTCCTCTCAGCATATATCATCTCCTAAAATAAAATAGCTTCAGGGAAAGTTCTCCCTGAAGTTTTTTCATTAATATTTTATCAATATTTTGTTATTCCATTCTGGTAATATATTGTATAAAATTTATTTTCTCTTCATTTCTAAACGTAATTTATCAGCAATACGGGCAATGAATTGAGAATTAGTTGGTTTAGAATCTTTTGATATAGTGTTTCCAAAGTATTTATTTAATTCATCTTCATTACCTCGCTCCCAGGCAACTTCAATAGCATGTCTAATAGCTCTTTCTACTCTACTTGAAGTTGTATTAAATTTATTAGCCACTGTAGGATAAAGCTCTTTTGTAATTGCTCCTAACAATTCTATATTATTTATAACCAATTCTATTGCTTCTCGCAAATATAAATAACCTTTAATATGAGCAGGTACTCCCAATTTATGCATGATTTCAGTTATTCTAACATCAATATCTACCTTTTTTTCTGTATTAGCTGCTAAAACAAAATCTTCATTTGAATCTAAAGAGCTATTAATCATTTGCTTAATTCTGTCTACTAATTTACTCAAGTCAAAAGGCTTCATAATATAGTAATTTGCACCTAATTCAACCACCCTTTTAGTAATATCTTCCTGGCCAAAAGCAGTTAAAACTATCGTTTTGATATCATTTTTTAATTCTAATTCATTCATTTCTTCCATTACTCCAATTCCATCTAAATGAGGCATTATCAAATCTAATATTAAAATATCAGGCTCTTTTTCTTTTATCAATTCGAGCCCTTCATTACCATTATGCGCCATGCCTACTACTTTGAAATTTTCATTATTTTCTATATAATCTTCTAATAATTGACAAAACTCTCTATTATCATCAACCAACAAAACCTCAATTTCATCACCCATAAACAAATATCCCCCTTATTTATATTTACTTATTAATTTCTACATAATTTAGCCAATACCTTTTTTTAAAACTTAAATTTTTTAATTTAACTTATTTTTTTCAAACTATCTTTGCTCAGATTTTCTAACATCCATTCAGCAAACACACCATATCCTTTTTGGGGGTTATTTATAAAAACATGGGTTACTGCACCTATAAGCATATTATTTTGTACAAGTGGGCTACCACTCATTCCTTGTACAATACCACCTGTTAAATCATTTAACTCTGGATCTGTAATTTTTATTACCATACTTTTTGCAGCTGGAGAATGTTGATAGTAAATTCTTTCAATATTAACATCAAATTCTTCAATTTTATTGCCTTTTATAACAGTATACATCTTTGCAGGTCCTAATTCTACACTTGACCTTAAAGCAACTGCTAATGGTTTTTCAAAAAAATCATTTTTAATTGTTGGTTTTTCAATTAACTGACCATAAATTCCAAATTCATTGTTTGTAGTTATATTTCCAATTATATTTTTAGTTTGAAAAAAGCTTCCTAATTTTTCACCTGGATAGCCATTTTTTGATCCACTAATTCCCGAAATATTGGCTTCAACTATATGTCCTGTTCTTATATCAATTTTTGTCCCCGCTTTACTTTCAGTGATTATATGACCTAAAGCGGCATATTCTTTTGTTTCTTTATTATAAAAACAAAGAGTTCCAACACCAGCTACTCCATCATCTATATATAAACCTATCATATAGTCTCCACAGTAGTTTTTTACTGCTTCTAAAGTTACATATTTAATTTTTTTATTTTTCTTTTCTATTGTAAAATTTATTTTCTCTCCCTTTTTAAAATTTTGAATATAATTTAAAAGTTCAAACTTATCATTGATTTCTTTCCCATCCACTTCTAATATTTTATCCCCAACTTCAATCCCAGCTTTTTTACCAGGATAATAATTTCTACCGTCTTCACCTTTTACTGATGAAATGTCTACAACCATTACTCCCTTACTCTTTAATAAAACTCCTATTGCTTGTCCTCCAGGATATACCTCCACTTCTGGGATTACATTTACTTTTACTGTTTTTAAAGGTAAAAATTTAAATATCTTAATTTCTAATAAATATTCTCCAATTTCATTACTAAATACTGAAATTTTTTCATTTGTCTCTAACTGGGCTAATTTATCTGTAATTTTATCTCCATTAATTTTTAATGCTTTTTCATAATCATCATTACTATTTTTAACATAAAGTTTTAAAGGTATTGGTACATTAATTATTGATTTACTATTTTTAACAATAGATAAATTTTTAGGTAAAAAACTATAAAATAACATATAAGTTGAAATAATTACTGTAAAAATTATAATAAAAATATAAAATATATTTTTTCTTTTCAATAAACCACCTCACTAATTTTTATAAACATTAAAAAAGGTATCTCCATTAAATAGAGATACCCAGCAAAATAATTTGATATTCAGTTAGATATTGGAACAATATTTTAGAAATTTCTTTTTTTCTTTTCTGCTAATTCTAACATTTCTTCAGCATGTTCTAAGGTGGTATTTGTCATTTTTACACCACCAAGCATACGTGCCAGTTCTTTTTTCTTCTCACCTTTTTCTAATTTAGTTATCTTAGTGAAGGTTTTATCTTTATCAGTATCTTTTTTAATATAATAATGATTATCACCCATACTTGCAATTTGTGGCAAATGTGTAATACAAATAACCTGTCTTTGAGTAGCAATTAAGGCAAGTTTTTCAGCCATTTTTTGAGCAGTTTTACCTCCAACTCCACTATCAACCTCATCAAAAATTAATGTATCAACTTTATCAATATTGGCAATAATAGTTTTAAAGGCCAACATAATTCTTGATAATTCTCCACCTGAAGCTATTTTAGCTAAAGATTTTAATTCTTCTCCTGGATTAGGTGAAATCATAAATTCGACTTGATCAATTCCGTTTCTAGAAATTTTTTTCTCAGAAAATTGAACTTTAAAAGAAACTTTATCCATTGCCAAATCTTCAAGTTCCTTTTTAATCTTATTTTCTAATTTTTTAGCTTCTTTTTTTCTGATTTTAGAAAGTTTATTAGCAAATTCATAGTAATCATTTTTAACTTTTTCTTTTTTATTGTTTAATTTTTTTATAAGTTCTTCCTGTGAAATTAAATTATCTCTTTTTTCTTTCATTTTATCTTTATAAGCTAAAATTTCTTTGATTGAATTACCATATTTTTTCTCTAAACTATTTATAGTATTTAACCTATCTTCAATCATTTTTAAAGAATCTTGATCAAAATCTATTTTTTCATTATAATCTCTCATTTCATAACCTAAATCTTGTAATAAATAATAGATATCTTTAACTTGAGAATAAAAATTTTCTATTTCTTTATCATAATCTTTAATATTTTCTAATTGGCTCATAAATTTACCAATTTTATCTAAAATACCATCATTGTTGAAGTCTTCACCATTAATAGCATTGGCAATCATAGCAGTGGTTGAGAAAATTTCTTCAGCATTACTAAGTTTATTATAATTGTTTTTTAATTTTTCATATTCTCCAATTTCTAATCCTGCTTCTTCTATTTCATTAATTTGAAATTCTAATAAATCTAATTCACGGGCTTTTT
>JBNJDL010000025.1:0-16905 GCA_051744825.1 Bacillota bacterium
TCCCTTACCATTTCTATTTTGTTTATTAAAGTATTTTTTATGAGAACGATGTCCTTTACCTGATTCTGTAATTGCTATAATATAATCTTTATTATCTAAGGTTGACATATTTAAAACTTTATCATTTTTATCTAATTTAATACCTCTACTACCTTTAGTATTTCTGCCAGTTTCTGAAAAAGTTGTAGCAGCAAATCTAATAACTTTTCCAGCATTACTTGCCATGATTATATCTGAGTCATCATCAATAATTGCCATATCTATGACTTTATCATTTTTACTTAATTTAATTGCTTTGATTTTAGTATAATTTGTATCATATTCTGAAAAGATAGTTTTTTTAATTTGCCCTTTTTCTGTAGCCAGGGCTATATATTTATCTTTGTTTTTTTCATTTATACAAGTCATAGAAATTATATTTTCATTTAATGGCAATTTAAGATATTTCTTTAAACTTTCACCTGTAGATAAACCATGATGTTCTGGTAAATTATGAATGTCTAATGTATAAACTTGACCTGATTCAGTAAAAAATAGTAGTTTGTCAAATGTTTTTCCTCTAGTTATTTGAGTAATGTAATCATTTTTAGAAGTTCTTAGATTATTAAATTTATCCGTTCTTTTAATATTTTTACGATATGATAAAGAAATAACAGCATCTTTTTCTTTGATTAAATCTTCTTTTTCAATTACAGCTTTTTCTTCATTTTCAATTATTTCAGTTTTTCTTTTATCTCCATATTCTTTCTTTATTTCTTTTAATTCTTCTCTTAAAATCTTTTCCAATACTTCTTTTTTATTTAAAATTTCATTATATTTATCTATTTTATCTTTTAGTTCTTTGGCTTCAGTTTTTAACTTTTCTGTTTCCATACCAACTAATCTTTGTAGTCGCATTTCTAAAATAGCTTTAGCCTGTTTTTCACTAATTTCAAGTTTATTTATTAATTTTTCCTTTGCTTCAGAAGTAGATTCAGAATTTCTTATAATAGAAATAACAAGGTCTAATTTGTCAATAGCCTTAATTAATCCATGTAAAATATGATATCTATTTTCAGCTTTTTCTAATAAATGTTCAGTTCTATTTTTAATTATATTTCTTCTAAAATTAAGGAAATGATTTAAAATTTCTCTTAAATTCATTACTTTAGGCTGATTATTATGTAAAGCTAATAAGTTAATTCTGTAAGAACTTTGTAATGAACTATATTTATATAATCTATTTAAAATAATTTCACTTTCTGCGCCTCGTTTTAAATCTAATACTATTCTTAAGCCATCCTGGTCAGATTCATCTCTTAAATCTTTAATATTAGTTATTTTTTCTTTCTTTACTAAACTTGCTATTTCTTCAATTAACTTTGCCTTATTACTTTGATATGGAATTTCAGTAAAAATAATTTGTTTAGTTTTACCATTTTTTGCAATTTTGCTTTTTGCTCTTAAAGTAATTTTTCCTTTGCCAGTTTTATAAGCATTTTTTATGCCTTCATCTCCGATGATCTTTGCACCAGTAGGAAAATCAGGGCCTTTTATATTTTTCATTAGTGTTTGAAATTGAGCATTTGGGTGTTTTGACAAATGTAATAAAGCATCTACAACTTCACCTAAATTATGTGGTGGGATATCAGTACTCATTCCAACTGCAATTCCGCTTGCTCCATTTACTAAAAGGTTAGGTATTCTACTTGGTAAAACAACTGGTTCTTTTAAAGAACCATCGAAATTATCTCTAAAATCTACAGTACTTTTAGTAATATCTTTTAAAATATCTGCTGACATTTTAGTTAATCTAGCCTCAGTATATCTCATGGCAGCAGGACTGTCCCCATCAATTGATCCAAAATTGCCATGTCCGTCTATTAATGTATAACGCAAATTAAATGGCTGAGCCATTCTTACCATTGCATTATAAACTGCTGCATCACCATGTGGGTGATATTTACCAAGTACTTCACCAACAATTCTTGCAGATTTTTTATGTGATTTTTTATGTGTTAAACCTAATTCATTTGATGCATAAAGTATACGACGATGTACAGGTTTTAAACCATCACGAACATCTGGTAAAGCACGACTCACAATTACACTTAGGGAATAACTCAAATAAGAATCTTTCATTTTATCTTCGATTGTTACTGGGGTAATATCAGACATTAAAAAAACTCCCTCCATATTTCAATTATTTCTTTTTAAAATGTGTTCGTATTTGCTATTATACATCATTTACTGGAAATATTGCAAGAATTGACTCTCAATGATATAATAAAGAGCGTAAAGGATGGTGAAATTATGTCATTATCAGATAAAGAAATTTATAATGCAGATAATATTCAAGTATTAGAAGGATTAGAAGCAGTTAGAAAAAGACCAGGAATGTATATAGGTAGTACAGGAATAAAAGGACTTCATCACTTAGTATGGGAAGTTGTTGATAACAGTATTGATGAGTTTTTAGCTGGCTATGGAGACAAAATAAAAGTTACTATAAACAAAAACAATAGTATAACAGTTGAGGATAAAGGGAGAGGAATTCCAGCAGATACACATTCTGACACAGGTTTATCTGCAGTTGAAGTAGTAATGACAACACTTCATGCAGGAGGTAAATTTAGTAATAATAGTTATAAAGTTTCTGGAGGTTTACATGGAGTAGGAGTTTCTGTAGTTAATGCTTTATCAGAATGGTTAGAATTGACTACTTTTTGGGAAGGTAAAAAATATAAACAAAGATATGAAAAAGGGATTCCAATTGGAGATTTAGAATGTTTAGGTAGTACAAGTGAAAGTGGAACAACTATTACCTTTAAACCAGATTCAGAAATATTTGATCTAATTAAATATAAATATGAAACTTTAGCTCATCGGTTACAAGAATCTGCCTATTTAAATAAGGACTTAACCTTAGTTTTGGTTGATAAAAGAGGAGAAGAAAAAAAAGAAGAAGTATTTCATTATGAAGGTGGTATAAAAGCTTTTGTAGAATTTTTAAATAAAGATAGAACTTTAATTAATGAAAGAGTTATCTATTTTGAAAAGGAAATTGATGATTATTACTTAGAAGTAGCTATTCAATATAATCAAGGTTTTAATGAAAGAATTTATACATATGCAAATAATATAAACACTACTGATGGTGGTTATCATCTTACAGGATTCAAAACTGCTTTAACAAAGGCTATAAATAATTTTGCTAAAAAAAATAATATGTTAACTAAAAAAGTTTCTTCACTAAGAGGTAGTGATGTAAGAGAGGGAATAACAGCTATTATAAATGTAAAATTACCTGAACCACAATTTGAAGGACAAACTAAAGCTAAATTAGGTAATAGTGAAATAAGAAGTATTGTAGAAAGTAATTTATATGAATATTTAAATCTATATTTTGATTCTAATCCAGAAATAGCTAAAGAAATTATTGATAAGGCTCTTCAAGCAGTTAGGGCCAGAAAAGCTTCAAAAAAAGCTAGAGAAATTACTAGAAGAAAAACGGCATTAAGTTCCAATTCTTTACCAGGTAAATTAGCAGATTGTAGTAGTCGAAAAGCAGAAAAAAGCGAATTATTTTTAGTTGAGGGTGATTCTGCTGGTGGATCTGCTAAACAGGGAAGACAAAGAAAATTTCAAGCTATATTACCGCTAAAAGGAAAGATTCTTAACGTTGAAAGAGCTAGATTAGATAAAATTTTAAATAATACTGAAATTGCTTCAATTATAACAGCTTTAGGTACAGGTATAGGAGAAGAATTTAGTTTAGATAATTTACGTTATCATAAAATAATTATTATGACTGATGCTGATGTTGATGGAGCTCATATTTCAACATTAATTTTAACATTATTTTATAGATATATGCCAGAATTAATTAAAAACGATCATGTATATCTTGCACAACCACCATTATATAAAGTTAGTTGGAAAAAGAAACATAAATATTTATATACAGATATGGAATTGCGAAAATTTAAAAGTGAAAAAAAAGATGTAAATTTTGAGATTCAAAGATATAAGGGATTAGGAGAAATGAACCCAAAACAACTGTGGAAAACTACAATGAATCCAGAGACACGAAAATTACAAAAAGTTGAGA
Source organism: Bacillota bacterium (assembly GCA_051744825.1). Classification (GTDB taxonomy): domain Bacteria; phylum Bacillota; class Halanaerobiia; order Halanaerobiales; family DATFIM01; genus DATFIM01. Next base: position 4,091 of record JBNJDL010000025.1, read on the forward strand.
TAGATGATGAAATAGAAGCAGATGATATATTTACAAGATTAATGGGTTCTAAAGCTAGTTTAAGGCGTGAATTTATTTTTAGAAATGCTGATATGGTCAAAGAATTAGATGTCTAAAATAAATTTTTAAAAGTTTGGATAAATGATAAAATATTGACAACTTTAGGATTTATGTTATAATTTAACTAATAATAATTACTGAAAGAAAGGAGGGATAGTAATGCAAAAATATCAATGTACTGTATGTATGTATGTTTATGATCCTGAAGAAGGAGATCCAGATAATGGAGTAGAACCTGGTACTTCTTTTGAAGATCTTCCAGAGGATTGGGTATGTCCTGAATGTGGGGTAGGAAAAGATATGTTTGAACCTCTATAAATCCTTTAAATCATTAATAGTTAATAAAAATTTTTACTTACTTGACCGGGTTAAAGCCCGGTCTTTACATTTTTTAGTTAATATAGTATAATTAGCACAATATGAAAATTAGTACTATCATAATAAGGGAGCGATACTATGCCTTTGAATGATTCATTTAAATTATATAATTTAAGCCCGGCTCAATTTTTAGTATTGGGTTATTTTACAGTTATCTTAACAGGTACAATTTTATTAGCTTTACCAATTGCAACTACAGCTCCTGGAAGTTTAGGTCTTATTGATTCATTATTTACTGCTACATCTGCAACTTGTGTAACTGGTTTGATTGTTGTTAATACAAGCTCAGCTTTTACTGTTTTTGGACAAGTAGTTATTATGGTCTTAATTCAAATTGGTGGTTTAGGACTAATGAGTATGTCAACTTTAATGGCTTTTTTAATAGGTAAAAAAATTACTTTAAAAGAGAGGTTATTCATACAAGAAGATTTAAATCAATTTGGTATATCTGGTTTAGTCAGGTTAGTTCAATATGTATTAGCATTTACCTTAGTAATTGAAGGTAGTGGAGCTATTTTTATGTTTTTTAGATTAATCAAAGAATATCCATTAGTAAAAGCAATTTATTTTTCTGTTTTCCACTCAGTTTCTGCTTTTAATAATGCTGGTTTTGATTTGTTTGGTAATAGCTTAGAAGGATTTACAGGTAGTTTTATTATGAATTTTGCAATAATGGCATTAATAATTTTAGGTGGGATTGGATTTGGCGTACTAACTGAAATGAAAAATAATAGAAAAATTAAAAAATATTCTTTACAAACAAAAATAGTTTTAATAGTTACTTTAATTTTACTAATAGTAGGTTTTTTAGTATTTTTAGCTTTAGAATTTAATAATCCAGAAACAATGGGAAATTTACCATTTAAAGACAAACTACTATCAGCAATGTTTTTATCTGTAACTCCTCGTACAGCAGGATTTAATACTCTGCCAACTGGTTCATTACATAGTTCAACTTTATTTTTTGTAATTATTCTTATGTTTATAGGAGCTTCACCTGGTTCAACTGGTGGTGGAATAAAAACCACTACATTTGGAATAATGATTATGACTATGTGGAGTAAGATAATTGGTAAAAAAGATATAGAAGTTTATAAAAGAAGAATTGATGAAGAAGATGTATTAAAGGCTTTATCTATTACTATTTTAGCAGCTGCTTTAGTCATTTTAGTTACAATGACTTTAACTATAACTGAAAACCATCCCTTTATTGATATTTTATTTGAAACAGTTTCTGCCTTTGGGACTGTAGGGCTTTCTACTGGTGTTACTCCTACTTTATCAGAAATAGGAAGAATTTTAATTACTATAGTGATGTTTGCTGGTCGAGTAGGACCTTTAACTTTAGCAGTTGCCTTTGCTGAAAAGGAAAGAAAAGGAATTTATCATTATCCAAAAGAAAAAATAATGGTTGGATAAAATTAAATATTTTTAAAATCTCTTCAGATTTCTGAAGAGATTTTTTTGTGCTTCTTATTGGCTAATTAAATTTACAAAAGCCTTATTTAATGCTAAAATAATAGTAGTATGATATTTATAATTAATTTATAAAAGATTATATATTGATTGATATGAGGAGGAAGGACAATGAAACAATTTGTAGTAGTAGGTTTAGGTAGGTTTGGCTCAAGTTTAGCTGAAACTTTGGCAGAAAAAGATTATGATGTTTTAGCAATTGATATAGATGAAGAAAGAGTACAAGCAATGTCAAATATCGTTACTCATTCTGTTGAAGCTGATGCAACTGATGAGCAAGCTTTAAAAACACTTGGAGTTCGTAATTTTGAAGTAGCTGTAGTAAGTATAGGAGATAATATTCATTCAAACATTTTAGCTACATTAATTTTAAAAGAGTTAGGTGTGCCATATGTAGTAGTAAAAGCTCAAGATAGCTTACATGGAAAAATTTTAAAAAAGGTTGGTGCTGATAGGGTAGTTTATCCAGAACGTGATATGGGCGCAAGAATTGCTCATAATTTAATTTCTTCAAATGTATTAGATTACATTGAATTTGCTAAAGATTATAGTATAGTTGAAATTGTTGCAAGTGAAAATATGGTTGGTAAGACACTTGCTGACTTAGAATTAAGAACTAGATTTGGTGTAAATGTAATGGCAATAAAAAGAGGAGATGACTTGAATGTTACTCCAGGAGCAAATGATAGAATATTAGAAGGGGATATATTAGTTGTAATGGGGAAAAATAAAAATTTAGATTCTGTTAAACAACTTTGAGGTGAAATAAATGGCTAGTAGTGATGAAAAATTTTATAAAATTATAACCTATGGGTGTCAAATGAATGAACATGATTCTGAAAAATTAGCTGGTATGTTAGAAGAAATGGGTTATAGTAAAACTGAAAATAATAAAGAAGCAGATATAATCTTATTTAATACATGTGTTATTAGAGAAAATGCGGAGCTTAAAGTTTTTGGTAAGGTTGGATCATTAAAAAAACTAAAAGAACAAAACCCAGATTTAATAATTGGTATTGGCGGATGTATGATGCAGGTTGAAGAAACAGTAAAAAAAATACACGAAAAATTTCCTTATGTAGATTTAGTATTTGGTACCCATAATATACATCGAGTTCCAGAATTAATAAATGAAGTTAAAGAACAAAAAGATAGAGTTTTTGAAGTTTGGCCAGAAGAAGATGGATTAATCCCGGAAACTCCTGTTAAAAGAGAAGGAGACTTTAAAGCCTGGGTTTCAATAATACAGGGATGTAATAATTTTTGTAGTTATTGTATAGTTCCTTATGTAAGAGGAAGAGAAAGAAGTAGGGAATTAAATAAAATAATTAAAGAAGTGAAAGCAGTAGTTGATGATGGAGTTAAAGAAATTACATTATTAGGTCAAAATGTCAATTCTTATGGCAATGATTTAGATGAAAAAGTAGATTTTGCTACTTTATTATCTAAGTTAAATAATATCAATAATCTAAAAAGAATAAGATTTATGACTTCACATCCTAAAGATTTAGATTTAAATCTAATAAAAACAATCAAAAATAATGAAAAGGTATGTGAACATTTCCATCTGCCAGTACAGTCTGGTAGTACTAAAATACTTAAAAAAATGAATAGAGGTTATAGTCGAAAAGATTATTTAAATTTAATTGAAATGATAAAAAAAGAGATTGATAATCCTACAATTACAACAGATTTTATTGTTGGTTTTCCAGGTGAAAGTGAAAAGGATTTTAAAGAAACAGTAGACTTAGTAAAAAAAGTACGCTTTGATATGGCTTATACTTTTGCATTTTCACCACGAGAAAATACTAGAGCAGCTGAGATGGAAGAACAAATTAGTGAAGAAGTTAAGGATAAACGTTTAAAAAAATTAATGAGTATACAAAATGAAATTAGTTATGAAAAAAATAAAGATTATTTAAATAAAACTGTTGAAGTTCTAGTTGAAGGTGAAAGCAAAAATAATCCTGAAACATTTATGGGAAGAAGTCGAGGAAATAAATTAATCATTTTTCCTCGAAAAGATGGTTTAAAAGGAAAAATTGTGGACATTAAAATAAACAAAGTTAAAAGTTGGACTTTATATGGTAACTTAGTTAATGTGAGGTGATATTTTGGCAAAATTAACTCCTATGATGAAACAATATAAAAAGTTAAAAAAAGATTATCCTGATTCTATTTTGTTTTTTAGATTAGGAGATTTTTATGAAATGTTTTTTGAAGATGCCAAGATTGCAGCCCGCAATCTTGATTTAGCTTTAACTTCAAGAAATAAAGGTGGAGGAGAAAAGGCTCCTATGGCTGGAGTTCCAGCTAAATCAGCTGAAAACTATATTTCTGATTTGATTGAAGCTGGTCATAAAGTAGCAATCTGTGAACAAATGGAAGATCCTTCTGAATCTAGTGGAATTGTAGAAAGAGATGTTATTAGAGTTATAACTCCAGGTACAGTAATAGAAAATGAAATGCTTAATGCAAAAGAAAACAATTATTTAGCTTCTTTAATCAAAAAAGAAGAAAGTTATGGTTTTTCATATGTAGATATTTCAACAGGAGAATTTAATTTAACTCAATTTGATGATATTCAGAAAGTTTGGGATGAAATAGATAGAATTCAACCAAAAGAGATTATAACTGAAGATTATTTTAAAAATAAAAAGGAATATAAAAAACTAAAAAAAGATTTTGCTTTTTTAGTTAATAAAAAAATAGGAATAAAACATAAAAAAGCTTATAATTCTTTAATTGAACATTTTGAAACAAATTCACTTGAAGGTTTTGGTTGTGAAAATCTAAAGGCAGCAATTATTGCTGCAGGTGAAATATTTAAATTTTTAGAACAAACTCAAAAGAAAATTTTAGCACATATAAATAAATTAAATACTTATCATATAAATCAATATATGGTTCTTGATTCTGCTACTAGAAAAAATTTAGAGCTATCAACTACTATCAGACAAAATAAAAATGGTGGTAGTTTACTTGATATAATAGATGAAACTATTACTTCCATGGGAGGGAGATTAATAAAAAAGTGGACTAATCAACCCTTAATAAATAAAAATGAAATCAATAAAAGATTAAATGCTATTGAAGAATTAACAAAGAATTATATTAATTTAGATAAATTAAGAGAAGATCTAAATGGAATTTATGATTTAGAAAGAATTTTAAGTAAAATTACTTATGGAAGTGCAAATGCACGTGATTTAGATTCATTAAGATTTTCTCTAAGTAAACTACCTCAGTTAAGTAAAGATATCTCAGAATTAAATAATGAATTATTCAATAAGTATGCAAAAGAATTTGATGTTTTAGATGATATTTCTACTTTATTAAAGAAATCTATTGTTGAAGAACCTCCTACCTCACTTAGAGAAGGTGGCTTAATTAAAAAAGGTTATAATAAAGAATTAGATAAGTTACGTGAAAGAAGAGGAAAAGGAAAAGACTGGATAGCAGAATTACAAAAAAAAGAAAGAGAAAGAACAGGCATTTCAACTTTAAAGGTTGGTTTTAATAAAGTTTTTGGTTATTATATTGAAGTTACTAATTCAAAACTTGACAAAGTACCAGAAGAATATGAAAGAAAACAAACTTTATCTAATAGTGAAAGATATATTATACCAGAACTCAAAGAAAAAGAAGCTCTTGTATTAGGTACAGAAGAAAAAATTAATGATTTAGAATATGATTTATTTGTTAAAATAAGAAAAAAAGTAGGAAAAAATATAAATAGAATCAAAAAAACGGCTTCAATCATAAGTAAGATAGATGTAATAACTTCTTTAGCTTATGTTGCTGTCGAAAATGATTATAATCGTCCTGTTTTAAAAGATACAGATAAAATAGATATAAAAAATGGTAGACATCCTGTTGTAGAAAAAATGTTAGATGGAGTATTTGTACCAAATGATGTCTATCTTGATAAGGAAAAAAATCGTTTTAATATAATAACAGGTCCTAATATGTCAGGAAAATCTACCTACATGAGACAAGTTGCTTTAATTGTTCTTATGGCTCAGGTTGGTAGTTTTGTACCTGCTGAAAGTGCTGAAATTGGATTAGTAGATCGAATATTTACCAGAGTTGGAGCAAGTGATGATCTAACTACAGGGCAAAGTACCTTTATGGTTGAGATGAATGAAGTAAGTAATATTGTTAATAATGCAACTGAAGATAGTCTAATTATTTTAGATGAAGTAGGTAGAGGAACTAGTACTTATGATGGAGTAAGTATTGCCTGGGCTGTAAGTAAATATATAAATGATCCACAAAGAATTGGAGCACGAGCCCTTTTTGCTACCCATTATCATGAATTAACAAGCTTAGAAGAAGAATTTTCAGGTATTAAAAATTTAAACGTATTAGTCGAAGAAGATGAAAATGGAGTGAACTTTCTTCATAAAATTGTAGATGGAAAAGCAAATCAAAGTTATGGAATAGAAGTTGCCCGCTTAGCTGGTTTGCCTGAAGAAATCATAGTCAATGCTGAAAATATTTTACTAAGTTTAGAAAAGGAAAATCGAGAAGATAATATAGCAAGTATAAAAAATATAGACTCAAGTAAAAAACAAAGTGATGATAATAATAAAGAAAATAAGCAATCTAAGAAGCAACAGATGAATTTATTTGCTGAAAATGATCCTATAATTCAAAAATTAAAAGAAACAGATATATTGGACATGACTCCAATGGAAGCAATGAACTTTATTTATAATTTAAAAAAGGATTTAAAAGAGAGGGAACGAAAAAATGCCTGAAATAAAACAACTTTCTGAAGAAGTAGCTAATCAAATATCTGCAGGAGAAGTTGTTGAAAGACCTGCATCTGTAGTAAAAGAATTAGTTGAAAATTCAATTGATGCAAATGCTAGTAGAATTTTAATTGAAATTAAAAACGGCGGAAAAGATTTAATAAGAGTTAAAGACAATGGGAGTGGAATTGAAGAAAAAAATATTGAAAAAGCCTTTTCTCGCTATGCTACTAGTAAAATTGATAAGATTAGTGATTTATATTCTCTAAATACTCTTGGATTTAGAGGGGAAGCCCTTGCGAGTATATCCTCAGTTTCAAAATTAACTGCAATAAGCAAAACCAAAAATGAGGTTAATGGTACAAAAATAGTGTATAATGGAGGAAAAAAAGAAAAAAAAGAAATTATTGCTTGTGCAAAGGGTACTGATATAAAAGTAGAAGATTTATTTTATAATACACCTGCACGATTTAAATATTTAAAAACGACTAATACTGAATTTGGGCATATTAGTAAAATAATTACTCAAGAAGCTTTAGCTCATCCAGAAATAAAATTTAATTTAAAACATAATGGAAAAGACGTTTTATCTACTCCAGGAAATGGAAAATTATCTGAAGCAATTTACTCCTTATATGGTAAAGAGATTTTTGACAATCTTAATTACTTAGAATTTGAAGAAAATTATATTAAAATAAAAGGATATATTTCTAACCCTTCTTTAAATAGAAGTTCAAGAATTCATGAAATGTTTTTTGTTAATAAGAGAGCTGTATCTAGTAGAACTTTGAGTTCTGGAGTTGAAGCTGCATACAGAGGATTAATAGCAAAAAATAAGTATCCTATTGTGTTTCTATTTGTAGATTTAAATCCTATTTTAGTTGATGTTAATGTACATCCTGCAAAAAAAGAAGTTAAATTTAGTAGAAATAATGTGATTAAGTCTGTAATAAAAAAAGGTATAAAAAATAAATTGAATAATATAAATCCAGCAGTACAATATAAAATAAAAAATAAAACTAAAAATAGTAATAAAAATAATAAAATAAGTGAAAATAAAAATATAAAAATGGATTTTAATAATAATAAAAATATATCTACAAATAGTAATAAATACTTAAATAAAAATAGGTCTATTGTTAAAGAGGAAAAAAAAGATATTAGTGAAAATAATAAAGAAATAAGTATTTCAAAAAATACAAATAAATCAAAAAATAAAAATGAGAAAAACTATTCAAGTGAAAATAAAAATTTATGTAATGATAATTTTAAAATAAATAAAATTTTTGGTCAAGTTTTTAATTCTTATATATTAGTTGAAACAAATAATAATCTTTATATAATTGACCAACATAATGCACATGAAAGAATTTTATTTGATAAATTTTATAAAAAATATAAAAACAATAAAACTTTATCTCAAAAATTATTAACACCAGTAAATTTAGAATTAACTCCTACCGAAATTGAACTTATTGATCAAAATCAAGACATTATTGAAAAATTAGGTTTTGAAATAGAAAAATTTGGAGGTAAAAGTATTTTAATACAAGCTGTTCCAGAATTAATAGCTGATACTTCTATAAAAAATAAGTTTAGAGAAATTATTGATAATATTATTAATGAAACAAAGGTAAAAAACAATGTAGAGTTAATTGAAGAAATCATAGAATATATGGCATGTAGAAGTGCTATAAAAGTTGATCGAATTTTAACTAATGAAGAGATAGAAAGAATAGTAAATAAATTATTTAAATCAAGCAATCCTTTTCGTTGTCCACATGGGAGACCTATTCTTTTTAAAATGAGTAGAGAAGAAATTGATAAAGGAGTTGGTAGATAATGAAGATTAATGAAGTTATGCAAAAATATATAAATAATATTGAAAATACTGACTCTAATAAAATTCCTTTGATAATAATTTTAGGCCCAACTGCAGTTGGAAAAACTAATTTATCTTTGAATTTAGCAAAAAATTTAAATGCAGAAATAATTTCAGCTGATTCAATGCAAATCTATAAAGAAATGGATATTGGTACAGCTAAAGTTGAAAAATCTGTAAGAGAAAATATCCCTCATCATATGATTGATATAATTTCTCCTGAAGATGATTTTTCAGTAGCAGATTATCAAAAAAAAGCTGATAAAATTATTAATAATTTAATTAACAATAATAAAGTTCCTTTAATGGTAGGAGGAACTGGTCTTTATATTAATGCAGTTGTTGATGGATTTATGTTACCTGATATGGAGGCAGATGAGAAATTAAGAAATAAATTAAGAAAAAAAGCAAAAAAATATGGTAATGAATATGTTCATAATATTTTAAAAGATATAGATCCAAAACTAGCAAATAAATTGCATCCTAATGATTTAAGAAGAGTTATTAGAGGAATTGAAATTTATGAAATTACTGGTAAAACTAAAAGTTATTTTAAAAAGAAACAAGAAGAAAGAGAAGCTAGATATAATGCTTTAAAAATTGCTTTAACTAGAGATAGAGAAGAATTATATAAAAGAATTAATCAAAGGGTAGATGATATGATTAAAAATGGCTTAGTTGAAGAAGTAAAAAAACTAAAGAAAAAATATAATTTAAGTAAAACTTCTCTTCAAGCTCTTGGTTATAAAGAAATAATTAATTATTTAGAAGATGAGTATAATTTAGAAGAAGCTAAAAGAATTATTAAAAGAGATACAAGACATTATGCAAAAAAACAAATAACGTTTTTTAATAGAGATGAAAAAATTAATTGGTTTAATTTAAGTAATTTAGAAGAAAAAGAAGTTTTGCAAAAAACCAAAAAATTAATTATAAATAAATATAGTGAATAAATACTAGTTTTAAGAAGGAATAATCTTTAAAATGTAGAAGTTAAATGATAAGGAAAGGAGAGTTTTATTATGAAAAATAAGCTTAATTTACAAGATAACATTTTAAATTATGTAAGGAAAAACAAAGTACCAGTAATTATTTATTTAACTAATGGTTTTCAACTTAGAGGAAAAGTTTTAGGATTTGATAATTTTACTATAATTATTAAAGAAAATGATAAAGAAAAACTTATTTATAAACATGCTGTATCAACTATAGAAACAGTTAAAAATATTGAAAATTTTGATGATATCATCAAAAATTCTTTTGAAGAATAGAGTTGAAAATATGAAAGAAATTAAGTTTACAAAAATGCATGGTATTGGTAATGACTTTATAATAATCGATGGTCGAAACTTAGATATTAATTTTAATGATTTAGCAAAAAACTTATGTAAAAGACATTTTTCTATTGGGGCAGATGGCTTAATTGTTTTAAACAATCCAAAAAATAATTTAAATGACTATAAAATGAGAATATTTAATGCTGATGGTTCTGAAGCTGAAATGTGTGGTAATGGTATACGTTGTTTTACTCATTTTATAAAATATAAAGGCCTTAATAATAAAAATAAATATAATATTGAAACTTTAGCTGGAATTTATAAAACAGAAATTAAAAATTACAATTATTATAATAGTAAAATAGAAGTTAAAATGGGTAAAGCCAAATTATCTAACAAAGATATTAATTTAAAGATAAATGGAAATAATCATCTTTTGCATCATATATCTATGGGTAATCCTCATACTGTTCTTTTTGTGGATAATCTTAAAGATCTAAATATAAAAAAATGGGGATCTAAAATTGAAAATTTAAATATATTTAAAGATAAAACAAATGTTGAGTTTGTTCAAGTTCAAAATGAAAATAATATCAAAGTTCGAGTTTGGGAAAGAGGCGTTGGTGAAACACTTGCATGTGGTACTGGAGCTTGTGCTTCAGCCGTTATAAGCAATAAAAATAACTTAAGCAAAAATGAAGTCAATGTTAACTTAAAAGGTGGAAAGTTAAAAATTAGATTATTTAATGATATAATTTATATGCTAGGTAAATCAAAAATTGTTTTTCAAGGAGAAGTAGTAATTTAAGCATGGAGGTGTTCCCAATTTCTAAAATATCAAAATCAATAATAGTACTTTTAATTGTAACTTTATTCATTTTTTCTTATAGTGAAAAAGGATATGTTATTGATTGGGAAAATTTCAAAAATGAAAATGAAATGAAATTACAAGAAGTTAATAAAAAAGAGGATAAAGTTATTATCAAATATCATATTGCAATTTCTAAAGCAAATTTAGGTCAAGTTACTGAATCTAGAAAAGAATTTGATGAAATTGAAGAATTAATTGGCAAAAAAAGATTCAAAGATTTAATATCACCTTTTATTAAAGAAATTGATGAAATAAAAAATAATATTTTATATTTAAATTATGGTGCTTTTTATTATCTAGTATTTGAAAATAACGAAAAGTCAGCTAAGTATTTTGAAGAAATAATTAAAATAGAGCCTGAAAATATTTGGGCAATAAATTATCTTGCTGCAAATTATATAGAGTTAAATAAAATAAATAAAGCAAAAAAAATACTAAAAAAAGCTGATAATATTAAAAGCAATAAATTTAGTAATTTATTATTTGCTTATATTTATTATAAAGAAGGAGACTATTTGAAAGCTATGAATAAGTTTTCTCAATCAGGTAATTTGATAAAAGAAAATTTTATAGAATAAAATTTAGGAGGAAAATATGTATTTTGTAGATTATCATACCCATCCTTTATCACATTTAGAAAAAGAAGTTAAACCATATCATAATATAAAATTATTAAAATCATTTATAAAACAAGCTAAAAAGAATAAGATAAAAGAAATAGGTTTTTCTGATCATAATGAGTTTATAGAAGACTTTAATTGGGATAATTTACATTATATAAAAAATAATAGCGATATAGATATACGATTAGGGATAGAAATTGATTATAAGAAAAGTGAAGAAGAAAAAATTATGAAATTAGTTAGTAAATATAATTTTGATTATGTTATTGGTTCTGTTCATAAAATTAATGATTGGCCTATAGATCATCCAGATTATAAAGAAGAATACAAAAATTGGGATTTAGAAGCTTTATATAAAAAATACTTTGAAATTATTATAAAAATGGTAGAAAGTAATCTATTTGATATAATTGGCCATATAGATTTAATAAAGATATTTAATAATAAAATTGATATTAATAAATATGAGAATCAATTTAATAAATTATTAAAGAAAATTAAAGAACATGATATTGTTGTTGAAATAAATACAAATGGGTTAAATAAAGAAGTTAATGAAATATATCCTTCTTATAATTTACTAAAAATTATAGTAAATAACGATATTCCTGTTACATTTGGTTCAGATGCTCATCGTCCACAAAGAGTTGGTGAAAATATTGAGCTAGTTTATAATAATCTTAAAAAATTGGGATGTAATAAGCTTTCTACTTTTAAAAATAGAGTAAGGAGAGATATTGATGTTTTTTGATCAAAATGGTAATATCCAAATACAAAAATTAATTCAATATCCAGATGATAATTACAAAGAATTAAGAGATGAGGCATTAAATTGTGAAAGATGTCACTTACGAGAAAAATGTACACAAGTAGTAATGGGAGAGGGATCAATAAAAAATAAGATTATGTTTATTGGCGAAGGACCTGGAGCTGATGAAGACAGAATAGGTAGACCATTTGTTGGCAGAGCTGGTCGATTATTAGATAGAATATTTAAGGCTATTAATATCAAACGTGAAGATGTATATATTACTAATATTGTAAAATGTCGTCCTCCAAATAATAGAATTCCAACTATAAGTGAAGCAAAGGCATGTATGCCTATTTTAAAGTCTGAAATAAATTTAATTGATCCTAAAGTTATAGTACCTTTAGGATCAACAGCATTAAAATATATAGTAGACAGAGATATGGGAATAACAAAGCATAGAGGTAAATGGATTAAAAGAGGTAAATATTACTTATTTCCTACTTTTCATCCTGCTTATTTGCTTAGAAATGCTAACATGAAAAAAGCGGCCTGGCGTGATTTTAAAGTAATAAAAAAAGCGATACTAAGAATAAATGAACTTAAAGATAAAGGTGAATTTTAAAAATTTAGCTTATATTTTTATAAATAATATTTTTATTAATGATAAAAATTAAATTAATGATAAAATTTTCTATATAAACCTACAATTTTACCTAAAACTCTTGCATTTTTAGTTAAAA